>DASTKI010000117.1:0-4616 GCA_035716045.1 Ktedonobacterales bacterium | reverse complement strand
ACAACCGCCGTCGGTGAGCGAGCGAGCTACTCCACCGTCACCGACTTGGCGAGGTTGCGCGGCTGGTCCACGTTGCAGCCGCGCGCCAGGGCCACGTGGTAGGCGATCAGTTGCAGCGGGATGACCGAGAACAGCGGCGTGAACGCCTCCGGCGCGGCGGGCACGGTGATGACCGTGTCGGCATGCTGGGTGATCGCCTCGTCGCCCTCGGTAGCGACGGCGATCACATAGGCGTCGCGGGCGCGCGCCTCCTGGATATTGCTGACGATCTTCTCGTAGGTCGCGCTGGTGGTGGCGATGGCGACCAGCGGCGTCACCTGATCGAGCAGCGCGATCGGGCCATGCTTCATCTCGCCCGCCGCGAAGCCCTCAGCATGGACATACGAGAGCTCCTTCAGCTTCAGCGCACCCTCCAGCGCCAGCGGATAGCCCATGCCGCGCCCGATGAAGAGCGCGCTGTGGCAATCCTTCAACAAGGTGATGGCCTCATCCAGCGCGGCGGCGTTCGGCCCCTCGCTCAGCGAGTCCAGCGTGCGCCGCATCAACTCTGGAGTGTCGAGCAGCGCGTGGAGAATCGCGCGCTCCTCCACCTCAGGCAGCTCACTGCGCAGGCGGCCCAGCCATGCGCCCAACAAGTAGAGCGTGATAATCATGGTGACGAAGCTCTTGGTAGCCGCCACGCTGATCTCTGGCCCTGCCTGAAGGTAGAGCGTCGCATCCGCCATGCGGGTGATGGCGCTGCCGACGATATTCGTCACCGCGATGACTGGCGCGCCCGCGTCGCGCGCCAGGCGCGTGGCGGCGAGCGTGTCGGTCGTCTCACCCGACTGGGTGATGGCGACGCACAGCGTCTCCGGCCCGACAATCGGGTCGGCGTAGCGATACTCCGAGGCGATGGCGACCTCGATCGGCAGGCGCGTCCAGCGCTCCAGCGCGTAGCGCGCGATCTGCGCCGCGTGAATCGAGGTGCCGCAGCCCAGGAGCGTCACCCGGCGCACCGCGTCGAGCCGGCCCGAGGCCAACAGTTCATCGAGCGCGTCCAGCGCCAGCTCCGGCTCCGGCTCGCGCGCCAGGATACGGCCGGTGAGCGCCCTGTGCGCCGCATCGGGCTGCTCGGTGATCTCTTTCGCGAAGAAATGCGGATGCCCACCGCGCTCCGCCGCCTCGATATCCCAGTCCACATGCATGGGCGTATGGCGCGTCTCCACGCCCGCCAATGTCGTGATCCGCGCGCTATCCGCCGTCAGCTCCACCATCTCGCCGTCATCCAGCGGGATGATCTCGCGTGTGTGGCGCAGGATGGCAGGGATGTCGGAGGCCAGAAAGTTCTCACCCTCGCCCAGGCCAACGATCAGCGGCCCGTTCATGCGCGCGCCAATGAGCATGCCAGGATGCGCCCGGCTGACAACGGCGATGGCGTAGGAGCCAGTGACGCGAGCCAGCGCGGCGCGCACGGCCTCTCCCAGATCGTCCGTCTGGCGCAGCTCATCCTCGATCATGTGCGCCAGCGCTTCGGTGTCGGTCTGGGAGCGCAGGGTATGTCCCGCCGCCTCCAGCTCGGCCCGCAGCGCGGCGTAGTTTTCGATGATACCGTTATGCGCGACGGTAATCATATCGTGGCAATCGGCATGGGGATGGGCGTTCTCGTCGCTCGGACGGCCATGCGTCGCCCAGCGAGTGTGGCCGATGCCCACAACGCCCACAGGCTCCGCGCTGGCTACCAGCTCCCGCAGCGCGGCGAGTTTGCCCTTGGTCTTCGTGACCTGAAGTGTCCCATTCGTAGAGATGACGGCGATACCCGCCGAATCGTAGCCGCGATACTCAAGACGCTCGAGTCCATCGAGCAAAATGGGCGTGGCGCTCTGTGAGCCCACGTACCCAACAATCCCACACATAGAGGGTATGTGTCTCCTATTTAGTTGCGCCAGTGGCCGCGTCTTGTCCCGGCGGTCACCCGCCGTCTTTGCCCGCGACCTTGAGAAGGGCGATGGCCACGCCCTGAGGGCTCCCCGCTGATGGAATCCGAACAGCCCCCACCTCGTCAACTGAGGTCCCTCCATCGCCTCAGCCCATGCGCTAATCAATCGCGACGGTGTTCCATGCCGGTCGCGTCCGCGCTCCTCCTCATTGCGGAGCGCGCCCACAGTACCGCCCCGGCGCCGGATAGGAAGCCCGCATGCCAACACGCCACTCATCGCGCGCGTCGCGGCCTCCACCGTGTACTGTCAGGCATAGTATACACGCCCGGCGCCAGAATGGCATGCGTCTACGTGTAATAGCCGTCACAACGGGAGCGCCAGATATCACAAAGCCGGCGCCAACCCATCAGGCGGCGCCGGGACGGCGGCCCTCCCAGGGCCGCGCCGCCTCGAGCTGCGCCGCCAGCGCGAGTAGCAGCGCCTCGCCCAGCGGCGGCCCCACCAACTGGATCGCAAGTGGCAGGCCGTCTTCGCCATGGAACAATGGGAGAGAGATGGCGGGCTGGCCGGTGGCGTTGAAGATCGGCGTGAACGGCGTGAACATCGCCGCCTTGCGCCATTCCGCCGCCGGCTCGGCGCTCTGCGCGTTGAGATGACCAATCGGCAGCGGGCGCTGCGCCAGCGCGGGCGTCAGCAGCGCATCGTAGGCGCCGAAGAACGCCACGAGCCGCCGTGTATGCTGCTGCAGCGCGCCAATCGCCTCCAGCAGCTCCGCGCTGCTCGTCCTCATCCCCAGCTCGTAGAACATCCACGTCAGCGGCTCGACCAGCTCAGGCGACGGCGCGCGGCCCGTCACCCGCGCCCCCGCGCGCACGCCGCTGGCGATTCCAGCGGCATAGACACAGTTGAAGGCGGGCTCCAGGTCAGCGGCCAACTGCCAGGCGGGCGGCGTCGCCCCCTCCACCGTATGGCCGAGCGATTCCAGCAGACGCGCGGCGTCGTGCGTCGCGGTGATAGCGACTGGGTCCACCGGCGTTCCCAGCGGCGAGACGGTGGTAAAGGCGACGCGTAGCGACCGCGGCGGACGGGCCACAGCGGCGGCGAACGGCTCAGATGGTGGTGGCGCCCAGGTCGCGTCGCCGGTCTCGTAGCCCGCCAGCATATCAAGTAGGAACGCGGCGTCAGCCACGGTGCGCGTCAGCGCGCCATTCGACGAGAGCATGTTGTCGCCAAGGTCGGGGCCAGGGGAGACGCGCCCACGGCTCGGCTTGAGTCCGACCAGCCCGCAGCACGCGGCGGGAATGCGCAGCGAGCCGCCACCATCGCTGCCCTGCGCCACTGGCAGAATGCCCGCCGCGACCGCCGCCGCCGCGCCGCCGGATGAGCCGCCCGTGCTGTGGTCGCGGTTCCACGGGTTGCGGGTGGGTCCGAAGCGGCGCGGTTCCGTCGTCGGCACGATGCCGAACTCCGGCGACGACGTGCGTCCAATGAGCACGAAGCCCGCGTCGCGCAACCGCCGCGCGGTATATGAGTCCTGGGGCGCGCGGTAGTCGCCAAAGATGTCCGACGCCATCGTGAAGGGTTGGCCCGCGACCGCGTTGAGCTCTTTGATCGCGATAGGCACGCCAGCGAACGGGCGCGAGTCGCCCGGCTGAATTGTGTCCGCGGCGGCCAGCGCGGCCTCGGCGTCCACAAATGTGAAGGCGTTGAGGTCCCGGTTGGCCTCGATTTGCGCCAGCGCGGCCTCTACCAGATCCCGGCTGCGAATCTCGCCGGATCGCACCAGCGCCGCCAGATCCCTCGCGGATCGCGTCAACAACTCAGCCATCTCTGCCTGCATACCCAGCTCCCCAGCGAAATGAGCGATCTACCACCTTGACACCGCGCCGCCGCGCCGGGCGACGTGTGGCTCGTAGTGTACACCTTCCCCAGCGCGGGCGCCCGCACATCGCCAGACTGGCGAGTGATACAGTTCAAGAATGCGCGAGGAATGCCGCGCTATGGGCCATGGCGATTGAGGTAGGCATGTTCTGGCTTCGACCTGATCTGGGCCGCGCGGCGCTGGGTGGCGCGGACTGGCTGGATACCGCGCTGTTCGACATTGACGGCGTACTGATTGACACGTCGCGCTCGTACCGCCGCTCGGTGATCGAGGCGACCGAGTACCTGGTGCGCGTCCACGCCGGGCTGACTGGCGGACCGGCGCCGCTGGTGACACCCGAGGATGTGGCGGCTTTCAAGATGGCCGGAGGCTTCAATAGCGACTGGGACCTGGCGCCCGCGCTGGCGGGCATCTGGACCGCGCGGCTGCGCGAGTGGCGCGGCGACACGCGCACCGAAAAGCCGCTCTCGGCCTGGGCGGCGGACGCGCTGGCGGCCACGCAGGCCGGGCGCGGCGGCGTCACATGGCTCCGCGCGACCGTCCCGGCGAGCGCGCTGCCCGACTGGGAGCTGGCGCGCTGGGTCCACGATGAGCTGTACTGGGGGGCGGCGCGGATGCGCGAGCTCTACGGCCGCGAGCCACGATACGCGCCGGACGCGCCAGGACTCGCGGGCGCGGAGGAGTCGCTGCTGACGCCGGAGACGCTGCCCGCGCTGGCGGCGCTCGGCGTCACGCGCTACGGCGTCATCACCGGCCGCATCAGCCCGGAGGTCGAGCAGGCGCTGCGGCTGATCGCGCCTGACGGCGAGCCACTG
>DASTKI010000116.1:0-24051 GCA_035716045.1 Ktedonobacterales bacterium | reverse complement strand
TACGATTTGCCCTTCGATCGGCCTTGCATGCATGAGTTCGTCTTCTCGGCTGATCGCCAGAAGAAGCTCGGCGTCTCCGCGCTAGACATCGCCAAGCGCCTGCTCGACTTCCATATCCACCCGCCAACGGTCTACTTTCCGCTGATCGTCCACGAGGCGATGATGATCGAGCCAACCGAGACGGAGACCAAGGAGACACTCGACACCTTCATAACCGTGATGAAGCAGATCGCCCGCGAAGCGCGCGAGAATCCGACGATCATCCTCGAGGCGCCCCACGAGACTGTCGTGGGCCGCCTCGACCAGACACTCGCCGCCCGCAAGCCCAATCTCCGCTGGATGGCCGAGCGCGAGCCTGCCGCCGTCTAGCGCATTTGGAGAGGCGCCAGCGCGCACGGCGCTGGCGCCTCTTCGCATGCCTGTGCGGTATCATGCCCCATACGGGCGGTGAGCGCTTAATACCGCCTATCCATGTGAAGAGGAGACGACGCATGCCAGTGGACCCCTCGCTCGCCGGTCACGTCAGCCAGCCACAGACCGGCGTCATCGAGCCGGACGCCATCCGCCAGTTCGCTGAGGTTATCGGCGACGATAACGCCGTCTACCGCGATGTGGCCGCCGCGCGCGCCGCTGGCTACGCCAACATCCCCGCGCAGCCTACCTTCGTCACGCGATTCCGCACATCGTTCGCTGACGCTGGGCTCGACCCGGAGCATTCGCAGTTGCTGCATGGCGAGCAGGAGTACAGCTACACACGCCCGCTGGTGGCGGGTGATTCGCTGGTCGCGCGCCAGGCCGTCGCCAGTGTCCGCCAGGCCAGCCGGGGCGGCATGGCGATCATGACGCTGGAGCAGTGGCTCGATGATGCCTCTGGCCAGCGCGTAGGGCTTGGCAAGGCGATCGTTATCGTGCGCGACGTCGAGCCAGGCGCCGCCTCAGCGGGCGGCTCTACAGGCGGCAAGCCGGTCGCCGACCCAGAGGGCGATCGCATCCCATCGCTCACCAAACACGTTACGCAGGAGCAGATCAACGCCTACGCCGACGTCAGCGGCGACCATAACCCCATTCATATCAATCCAGAGATGGCGCGCAGTGTCGGCCTCGATGGCACGATCGCGCATGGGATGCTCAACATGGCCTTCCTGGGCCAGCTGCTCACGAACTGGCTCGCAACCCAGCCGGAGCGCGGTGGCTGGGTCACGCGTCTGCGTGTGCGCTTCCAGGCGATGGTCAAACCCGGCGACGCGATCACCTGTTCCGGCGCGCTCGGCCCAATCACGGACGGCGTTCAGCGGCTCGAGCTGTGGATCAACAACCAGCGCGGCGAGCGCGTAATCACCGGCGACGCCGACGTAACCTTCGCCCGCTAACGCCGTCGCGCGCTCCGGCGCTGGCGGCGACGCGACACCGTACCCGCCGCCAGCGCCGCGCCACCACCGACCAGCAGCGTCGCGCCCGCCGGCGCCAGCGGCGATCCTGCGCTCCGACCTCCGTCGCCAGTCGTAACACTGGGCGTGGCCGTCTCCGCCGGAACTGAGCCCGTCTCGGTGGGTTCAGGCGTAGCCCCCCCTGTCAGAATGGGTGGAGGGGTAGCCGTTTGCCCCGTGGATTGTGAGAAATCCGCCGTAGGCGTAGCCACCTTGGTCGCTGGAGCGCTCGCTGCCCCTCCCTGCGAATAGGTGTGGTCCGCAGGGGCCATGCTGGCTCCATCCGACGCCCCGAAATGGGTCGGTGGGACTATGCCCGCGATCAGGAGACCCGCGCCCAGCGCCGCCGCCATACCACCTACCCACTGAACCGCCCGCGCCCATGGTGGCTCGGCGCGCGGCGCGCCTGGTCGCTCAGTCCGCGCGGGCGTCGTTTCCGGCAGCGTGAACGAGCGCGGCAGGGTTGGCTCGGGCAGCGCGCGCAGCAGGGCGCCCACGCGGCGTAGCCCCGCCAACTCGGCGCGGCACGCGGCGCAGGTGGCCAGATGCCGCTCTAGCGCATCTCGCTCCGCGCCCTCCAGGGCGTCATCGAGATACGCCGAGAGCGCCTCTGTCAGCCGCTCCTGGTCATCGTGCATGCCGCTCACTTCGACTCCTCGCGCCGCCGCTTCGTTGTCTCGCCTCGACTGTCCTCAACAGCAGGACGCTCACGATCCGCAGAGAGTTCCCCACGTGGCGTCAGCAGCCGCCGCAGCCGGTCGCGCGCCCGCGCGATGCGCGACTTGACGGTCCCGAGCGGGACCTCCATCACCCGCGCCACCTCATCGTAGTCCAGCCCCTGCACATCGCTCAGGACGACCGCCAGCCGCTGCTCTGGGGAGAGCTGGAGCAGCGCCGCCTCGATCGTCGCGATCATCTCGCGTCGCAACGCCACACGGTCAGGGTCCCATGTCGCGTCGGCGCCCGCTTCACCCAGCGCCGCATCGCTCATACCTTCGCTGGCGTCATCCGTGTCGCCCTCGCGCAGCGCCTCGAGCGAGGTCGCGGGCCGCCGCCGCTGCGCTCGCCAGTAATCGTAGCAGCCGTTGCTGACAATGCGCAGCAGCCATGACCGGAACGAGGCGCCGCGGCACGTCTCGATATTGCGGTAGGCGGAGAAGAAGGCGTCTTGCGTGACATCCGCGGCCGCCTCGGGATCGCCGAGCATGCGCAGCGCCAGTCCATACGCCATGGACTGGTAGCGCGTCACCAGCGTATTGAACGCCGCCACGTCGCCGCGTTTCGCGCGCTCGATCGCCCTGCGCTCCAGTTCGTCGGGCGCGCGCGCTCCGCTCTCCGGCTCGTGTGGAGCGCCTGGCATCGGCTTCCCTTTCACCCTGATGGCGCGCGCCGCCTGCGCGCGACCGTCATCCAGAAGTACGATACGCCCACGCGCTCGCTCACACAAGCGCCTGGATGGTCTAGAGCGCGACCTCGCTCTCTGGCTACGAGCCGGGTTTCCCATAGGAGGGTGGGGGCGCCGATATCTGATCGCCTGTGTGGTATGAGAATAAGGAAGCGCCGCGAATGCGGCTGCCGCGAACGCCCGCGAAGGGAGATGCCTGTCATGCCCGATAACACGCCCGATTTCACGCCGTACCTCAATGTCCGCTCGGCCTCTGGCCCCAGTTGGGCGCCTGATGGGTCCGCCCTCGCCTTCCTGACTGACATCAGCGGCGTCAGTGAGGCCTGGCGCGTGCGTGTTGATGCGGCGCTCGGCGCGGGCGCCCCGTTATGGCCCGACCAGCTGACCTTCAGCGGAGAGCGCGTTTCGGCGGCGGCGTTCTCACCTACAGATGAGCGCCTCATCCTCGCCAGCGACACCGGCGGCAGCGAGCTCACCCAACTCCTGCTGCTCCCACCCGACGGCAGCGTGGCCCAGCCGCTCACGAACGCGCCCAACGCCATAGCCCAGTTTGCCGAGTGGTCGCCCGTCGGCCAGCGCATCCTCTACGCCACCAACACCCGCGACCCGCGCTACTTCGATGTCTACGAGCGCGACCTCAGCACCGGCGAGACGCGCCACTTTCCCTTGCCTGAGGGCACGAACTGGGCCTTGCGCTATTCACCCGACGGCCAGCGCATCCTCGCCACGCACATCGAAACCTTCTTCCGCGACCGCCTCTATCTGATTGATCGCGCTACAGGCGAGGCCACCCCCATTACGCGCGTGATTACCGCCCCGCACGGCTCGCACAGCGCACCCGCCTGGGCCGCTGATGGCCAGGCGCTCTACCTGCTGACCGACGAGGACCGCGACTTCCGTAACCTGGCCGCGCTTGACCTCGCCACCGGCGAGCTACGTTATCTCACCGATGAGAACGCCGACTGCGACGAACTGGCCGTCTCGCGCGATGGTCGCATGCTGGCGCTGACCACCAATGTGGACGGCTATTCCCGCCTGGATGTGTACGACATCGGCGACGGCTGGGACGCCCGCAAGCGCATCCCAACTGCTGAGCAAGAGCGTGGCGTCATCAGCGAGCTGCGCTGGTCGCACGATGGGCGAGCGCTCGCATTCACCCAGGAATCATCCACTGCCCCGCGTGATATCTGGAGGCTCGATGCCGAGACCGGCGCGCTCGTCCGGGCCACCCGGTCCGCCACGGGCGGCCTGCTCCGCTCAGCCTTCGTTGAGCCCAAGCTCGTGAGCTACCCCACCTTCGATGGGCGTGAGATACCCGCCTTCCTCTACACTCCTACCGGGCGTGAGGCGCGCGGCCTGCCTACCATCGTCTATGTCCACGGCGGCCCTGAATCGCAGTACCGCCCGACCTTCAATCCTATCGTCCAGTATTTCGTCGCCTGTGGCTACGCCGTCCTCGCCCCCAACGTGCGCGGCAGCGCGGGCTACGGGCACGCCTACATGGCGCTGGATGACGTGCGCCTGCGCATGGATTCGGTCGCCGACCTGCGCCATGCCGCGCTCTGGCTCGCCGGCGAAGGCGTCGCCGACCCGCGCCGCATCGCCATCATGGGTGGCAGCTATGGCGGCTTCATGGTCCTCGCCGCGCTCACTACCTATCCCGACCTCTGGGCCGCTGGTGTGGACATCGTCGGAATCGCCAGCTTCGTCACCTTCCTGGAGCGGACCAGCGCCTGGCGGCGGACGCTGCGTGAGGCCGAATACGGCAGTCTGGAGCGCGACCGTGACTTCCTGGCGGACATCTCCCCGCTCCACAAGGCCGACCGCATCACCGCGCCGCTCTTCGTCGTCCATGGCGCGAACGACCCTCGCGTCCCAGTCCAGGAGGCGGAGCAGATCGTCGCGGCCCTGCGCTCGCGCGGCGTTCCCGTCGAATACCTGCGCTACGATGACGAGGGCCACGGCCTCGTCAAGCGCGCCAATCGCTTACAGGCCTACCCGGCCATCGCCCGCTTCCTTCACCGGGCGCTGGGATGAGCCCACCCACCTCGCCCTTCGCCATCGTTGTAGCGCTGACAACGCAGAACAACTCAACAGCGGGAGGCCACGCGTGTGCGTGTTCCTCTCGCTATTCAGCTCAGCCGTCTGCAGATGTGGCCGAACTGGGTCGCGCCGAGATCGGACTTGGGAGAGCGACTCTCCAGCTCCACCCGCGGCGAACCATCAACACCCTCAGTCCGGCAGGGAGCATCCCTCACTGGGTATGATGGCTCCGCTATGGCAGCGTGCTCCTCGCGCCCGAGATCAGGCTAGCCGGGTCCATATGCCGCAAAGCTACCTTGAACGCTTCGCGATGCGCCATCTCGTCGCGGCGCACTTCCTCAAAGCGGTCAGCGGCGGCGTGATCCCCGGCGACGCGCGCCTGCTCGGCGAACTCGCGATACATCGTCTCGATCTCGTACGACTCGCCGCCAATCGCGTCCCTCACGTTGTCCGTGTCATGGCCGATAATACCGGCCAACTCCGCCTCTTCGGCGAAATGCTCGAACAGCTCGGTTCGCGCGGTCTCCTCGAATAGCTTCGCAAGCTCGTGTCGTCCCGCCCGGCGGGCATGTTCGGCATAGAGCATGTATTTGGCGTAGGCGAACGCCTCGCCATGCAGGGAGGTCATCAGGTTATCGCGTGTTCTGGTGTTCATTCGGCTACCCTCTCATCTTTGTGTCGTGCGTGCGCATCTACACAGCTTGATCTGGCCATGCCGCCGTCACATCCACATGAGAGATAACCGTGAGCGTGTCACACCTTCGTCACGAACGCCCGAGTGCACGCTTAGCCACTACTCGTGATAAGCAAGCGCCTTGCGCCATGAGCGCGCTAATGCGCCCGACGCCATGCCTTTGCTCGCTGCCTAAGGTGAACGTAAGGTATCATCACTCGCTCGCTACTCTTCCATCACCGGTCTGACCTCGACCGCGCCGCCACCGGGCCAGCTTGCGGCGACGGCGAGCGCCGTCTCGCGGTCGGGCGCCTCGATGACCGCATAGCTGCCAAGCGCCTCCTTCGTCTCGGCGAAGGGGCCATCTGTTATGAGCGGCTTCCCGCTGCGGCCAGCCGGTCCCAGGCGCACGGTAGTGGCCTCGCGCAGGCCGGTGAGCCTGCGCCCCTCTACGATGCGCCCAGCTCGCGCTTGCTGGCCATACCACTCGCCGATGCGCGCGATCGCGGTGGCGCGCTCCCCCTCCGGTAGCGCCATCCAGACGTCCTCATCCGCGAAAAACAGCAGCATGTAGCGCATTCGATCCTCCCGCGCGGCTCACGCGCCCTGGCGACATGCGGGCTACATATTCCCGCCTTGAGGTCGTCGAATGGGCGGGAGGGAATACGACATATTCGAGGCGCCTAGGCCAATGTTCCCCTCTCGCCGCGCAAGGAGACGAGGCAGGAGGTGAGGCCACCCCTACGGTAGGCCAGACACCTCCATGTCGGCGGGCGACTCGATCTGGATGCGCCACTCCACCTTGCGCTCCTCGCCCGACGCCATCGTCAGCGTCCAGGTAAGCTGGTCGAGGCCAGTCTGCGCGCTCGGCTGCGGGCGCATCTCCAGCGCCTTCACCTTGATGCGCTCATGACGCGAGACTGGCAGGCGATCCAGCAGCAGCACGCGCTGCTGCGCCTGCGTGCGGTTGGCGATGGTCACGCGATAGCCCAGCGTCGTGCGGCGTATGCCGCCCTGGAGCAGATTGCCCTTGTCGGTGTCGCGCTCAACCAACTCGCGCTTGACTGTCACACTGTCATCCACACCCAGGTACAGCTTCAGCGGCGCGCCCTCCGCCACGCTCTCGATGCGCGTCTCGCCCACGTACTCTTCGCCGCTCGCCCCGACATGGAAGGCGTGCAACGTGCCCGCTGGCAAGGTATGCCCCAGTATGTTCGTCGCCAGCGCCCGCAGGTGCGCCCCGCTCGCCACCACCGGCGCCGCCACATACTCGAGCGTCACCGGCAGGTCCGCGTCGCCCAGCCCAACCGTGTGCGGCTGCCCATCCGAGGGGATATCTCCGCCGCCGGTCACGCGGAAGACCTGCGCCGCCCCCGCCCGCTCGATATCCGCCCCCGCGAACCCTACGTTGGCCATATCGAAGGCCATCTCATGGGCCACACTCAGCTGCGCCGCCGTATCCGCGGCCATGCTCCTGGCGGCGCGCATCGGCGCGGCGGCCGCAGCCGCGAATTGGCGCGGCTGCGGCGGCGGGAGCGGACGGACCTGGTCAATGAACCAGGTCGGCGCCTCATCAGGCAGTGTCACCGCAGCACTCGGCCGTGCGGTGGAGAGCGACAGCGGCGCGGCCAACCAGTCCTCGCCGGTCCACTGGCTCACCAGCGCCTGCTGCGTGAGACGCAGCGTCGCCGTCTCGGTGTTCACCCGCGCGTCATAGCGCGGCGTCCAGCTCGCGGCGGGCACGAGGTAGGTCACTTCCACCTCCACCTCACCCGGCTCATCCGCCGCCACGCGAATGACCGCTCTCAGCCGGTCCACGCCCGTCCCCTTGGACAGCGCGGCGTACTCGCGCCGCTTGGCCTCCAGCGCCTCCAGCTTGTCCTTACGCTCGCGTCGCGTATCCAGCCACAGCGCGCTCAGCCGCTCGCTCTCGTCTCGGGTGAAGCTGAAGATGCGCGTCGCGTCATCGGGCTGGGCCGAGCCGCGCGTCAAGCCATACGCCAGGCTGCGCGCCGACTGCTCGCCAAGCGTATTCAGCCAGCCACGCTGCCGCTTGATGAGCGCTAGTTGATGGCCCAGCGCCGCTGTATCGCGCTCCAGCGCCGTAATCTCGCCGCGCAACCGCGCAAGCTGCTCCTCCGGCGCCGCCGTATGGAACTCCTCGCTGACATCCACACCGAGCAGCCGCGCTCCCACCGCCGCTCGCGCCGTGGCCCGCAGCGACTCCTTCATCAGCAGTTGCGGCAGCCCGCCCAGCGTGATCTCGCTCTCGCCCGCCTCCGCCAGCGCCACCCGCCCCCGGCGTATTACGAGCGCCTGATCGGTATAGACCGTCACCTCGCGAATCGGCGCATCAAGCTCCACCTGCATCGCATAACCCTCCTCCCAACGGCCCCGGTTAAGGTCAACCCTTATTGCGCGCCTCGCTGAACGCCGCCTCGAAGTGGCGCGTCTCGATCACCGGGCCGCCCGGCCTGGATGTGGACGTTTGCGGCACGGTCGCCGTGGCGCCCGCGCCCCGCGCGCGCATCCACTCCGCCAGCGCCAGATTCGCCGCCCGCCGGCACGCCGCTTCGATGTCCGCACCGCTAAAGCCGTCGGTCTTGCGCGCCAGCGTGTCCAGCGAGACATTCGGAGCCAGCGCGCGCCGTTTGGTATGAATCGCCAGAATCACCCGCCGCGCGTCGCGGTCGGGCAATGGCAGCTCCAGCACGAGGTCGAAACGTCCCGCCCGCAGCACCGCTGGATCTATCAGCTCAGGCCGGTTCGTCGCGCCAACGACGATCACGCCGCGCCGCCCCTCGATGCCGTCCAGTTCGGTCAGCAGTTGCCCGATCAGTCGATCACTCACGGTGTCGAACGCGCCTCCGCGCTCCGGGGCCAGCGCGTCCATTTCATCCAGGAACAGCACACATGGCGCGACCTGCCGCGCCCGCTGGAATGTCTCGCGCACGCCCCGCTCGGACTCACCGACCCATTTCGAGAGCAACTCTGGCCCCTTCACTGAGATGAAGTTCGCCTGGCAGGCCGTCGCCAGCGCCCGGGCCACCAGCGTCTTGCCCGTCCCCGGCGGCCCGGAGAGCAGTACGCCGCGCGTTGGCTCTAGATCCATCGCCGCGTACAGCTCCGGATAGCGCAGCGGCCACTCGATAGTCTCGATCAGCGTGCGCTTCACGGACTCCAGCCCGCCCACGTCATCCCATGTCGTGCGCCCCAGCTCCACCGAGACTTCGCGCGCGGCGGACGGCTCGATGCCGCGCAGCGCGTCCAGGAAATCGGCCATCGTTACTGTCAGCGCCAGCAGATGATCGGTGGGGATACTGCCATTCGTCAGCACGGCGCGCGGGAAGGTGCGCCGTAGCGCGGACATCGCCGACTCGCGGCAGAGCGCAGCCAGGTCCGCCCCGACGAAGCCGGGCGTGATGCGCGCCAGCTCATCCAGGTCCACGTCATTCGCCAGCGGCATATCGCGGCTGTGGATGCGCAGAATCTCGATGCGCCCCTGATAGTCCGGAGCATGCAGGCTGATCTCGCGGTCGAAGCGCCCCGGACGCCGCAGCGCCGGGTCAATCGAATCGGGCCGGTTGGTAGCCGCCACTACGACGATCTGTCCACGCGCCCGCAAGCCGTCCATCAGCGTCAGCAGCTGCCCCACCACGCGCTTTTCCACCTCGCCGAAGACCTCAGAGCGCTTGGGGGCGATGGCGTCAATCTCGTCAATGAAGATCACGCTCGGCGCGCTCCTCTGCGCGTCGGTAAAGACCCGCCGCAGCTGCGCCTCGCTCTCGCCATAGAACTTATCAATGATCTCTGGCCCGCTGACGCTGAAGAACTTCGCCCCGCTCTCGGTCGCCACGGCGCGCGCGATCAGCGTCTTGCCTGTCCCTGGCGGCCCGTAGAGCAGCACGCCTTTGGGCGCCTCGATACCCAGTCGATCGAACAGCTCGGGATGCTTGAGCGGCAGCTCGATCTGCTCGCGGATGCGCGTCAACTCCTGCCCCAGCCCGCCGACATCCTCATAGGTGACCTGGCTCGTCCGCGGCGCGGAGCCCCCACCCGAGGCCTGGATGCGCACGCTCGTGCCTCTCTCCAGCGTCACCACCGTGGCGGGATTGGTCGAGAAGACCTGGAACTCGCGCGCCGCTAGCCCAAGGCCCGTCGCGCGAACCAGATCGCCTGCCACCACCACCATGCCCTTCAGCGCCCGCGCCACATGCGCCATCTCCGCATCGCTCAGCGCCGCCGCTCCAGTGGCTGGCGTCAGCGCGATGCTCACCGCAGCTTGCGGCTCGACCCGCCGCACGCTCACCAGCTCGCCCAGCGACGCGCCCGCGTTCTGCCGCACTAGCCCATCCATGTGAATCTCGCCATCCAGCGATGGGAGGACGGCGGCGGGCGAATCAGTGGGGGGAGGATACACGTGCGCGACGGTGGCGCGCGCGCTTTGGATGAGGATCACATCGCCGGGCTGGCATTCGAGCGCGGCCAGAGCCGCCGCGCTGATATACGCGGACCCGCGTGGCGCGCCAAGCTCCTCGGCGACGGTCAGTTGCAGCGTCGTGTTCGTGCGGGTGACCCGCTCTGTAGCGCTCATAGCGACTTCTTCTACGTAGTGGGCCGCGCCCGCGTTGCGGCGGACACGGCCCAATCATGGAATCCGTCCGGGTTAGAGTGTGATCACCTGGTCGGGCGGATTGCCCGATAGCGCGGCGTACAGGTCGGGGAAACAGCCGACGCGCACCCCCTCAACGACGCCCACCGCGCGGTAGGTTCCATCCTCGTTGAGCTCGGCCAGCCCGCGCTCGGTGGCGCACTGGTCGCAGAGCATCAGCAGCATATTGTGCTCGCGCGCGAACCTGCCTAGCCGCTCGCCCAGGGGGTCGCCCTTGCGCAGCGCGTAGGTATTGTCATCGAAGAAGAACATGCCGACGACTTCCGCGCCGTGTCGACCCTCTTCGAGCTGCGGCAGGATCATCTTGCCCAGCTTGTACGATACATTGTGGCCGCTCGTGCTGAAGATGTACGCGACTTTCACGCTTTCTCCCATCTCTCTCTAGGAGGTGGACCATCCTGACGCCTCCCACGCCGCCCTCCATAACGATGCCTCGCTCTGAGCGAAGCTCGCCGCTCAGAGTGTACCGCGTGAGGAGAACCCGGCGCCGCTTTGAGAGCGTGTTTTGTGGAGAACTGAACGATACAGTCCACTCGCAAAACCGTTGCTAGTACTTTGAGGCTTCTCCCCGCTTGCGAACTTGGGTGGCGCCAAGCGAGGCGGCAATAACCAGGGCAATGGCGGCTGCGGCGCGCAGCCCGATTTGCTCGTGCAGCAGGAGGAGGCCGACCAGCGCGGCAATGCCTGGCTCCAGGCTCATCAGCACACCAAATACCCGCGAGGAGAGCCGCCGCAGCGCTTCTAGCTCCAGCGAGTAGGGCAGCACCGAGGAGAGCAAAGCGACTACTGCGCCGAGCAGCAGAACGCGTCCATTCAGCAGGATGGAGCCACCACCCAAGACGCCAACCGGCGCCAGCGCCACTGCGGCTACGACCATGGCCAGCGCCAATCCCGCCACGCCAGAGAACGATTGCCCCACCTGCACGCTGAGCAGGATATAGATGCCCCACAAGACGCCGGCCAGCAGCGCCAGGCCGACACCAAGCGGGTCCAACGCGATGCCGCCGAAGAGGCCAGTGGGCGCGAGCAAGACAATACCCACTCCGGCCAACGCTACCCAGAGCAGATCGATCAGGCGGCGTGAGCCAAGCAGGGCCACGGTCAGGGGGCCGACAAACTCGATCGTGACGGCGACTGCCAGCGGAATGCGGTCCAGCGATTGATAGAAGGAGAAGTTCATGGCGGCCAGCACTCCCCCAAAGAGCAGTGCCCAGCGATACTCACGCCATGTATAGCCGTACAGCTTGGGTCGCCAAAGGATAAGCAAGATGAGCGCGCCAAGGCCGACCCGCAACAGGACGGCGCCAGCCGGGCCGATGGAATGAAACAGACTCTTTGCCAGCGCCGCTCCTAACTGGACCGAGGTCATGGAGAGCAGCACCAGCACTGGTGGCGGCGTAGCCTTCAGAGAGGCGCGCGCCCGGCCGCCGCGCATGATGGATGCGCTACGGAATGCCTTTGGCGCCTGCATGAGCTGGTTCCTTATTTTTTGCTGTGCAAGAGGTTGGATAGTCAGCGCATCATATGCGGGCGGTGGTTTGAACGGCGCTTCACGGGCCGTCGGAGGCTACGAGCGTGTTTGGTAAGCGAGTGAACGACAGCATCAATACAAGACACTCACTGAGGATGGGGAAAGTTCAGCTCCGCGTGCCCGCTCCGGCGGGCTCACCGGTCTGGCTGGCCTCTGGCAGGCTGGATTCCACCATCCGGGCCTCGGCGCGACGCATTCTGGCGCGTGGCGCGCTCCCCGGGAGCGTGATCAACGCAACGGAAGCGATGATGATCGCCGCGGCGATCAGTGATACCGGGTTGAGCGCCTCATTACCAATGACCACGCCGAGGAATAACGCCACCACTGGATTGACGTAGGCGTAGGTAGAAACCAGAGCGGGAGGCGCCTCTTTCAGCAGCCAGGTGTACGAGCTGTAGCCCACGAGCGAGCCAAAGATGATTAGAAAGCCCAGCGCCGCCACCGACTGCCATGAGATGGCTTCCAGCCTGACGGCGCCCGCCTCGCCTGCCACCAGCCCACCAGCGAGTAGCGTCAGGCTGCCTACCAGCATCTCGACCGCCGTAGACATCAGCGGCGACGAGGGCATATCCGCCTTGCGCGCGTAGAGCGAGCCCGCCGCCCATACGAAGGACGAGATCACCAGCAGGAACGCCATCGGGCTTAGCCCGCCTCCCGCGACACCGCCGCGAAACGCCAGCAGCGCCACACCACCGAAGCCCACCGCCACTCCGATCATCGTCCGGACGGAGGGCCGCCTGCCGCCGGGCAGGAGCCAGTTCATCGTCACCATCCACAGCGGCACGAGCGCGACCAGCAGCGCCGCGATACTCGACGGCACCTGCTGCTCCTCCACCCAGGACACAGTCCCGTTGCCACCACCTAGCAGGAGCACGCCTACAAGACCCGCCTGCACCCACTGTCGCATGGTCGGGCGCGGGACTTTGAGCGCGCGCATCGTGATGTAGAGCGCGGAGCCCGCAATCAGGAAGCGCACACCCGCCATCAACAGTGGCGGCATCGTCTCAACGGCAACCTTGATCGCCAGATAGGTCGAGCCCCAGATGATGTAAACCAGCCCCAGGCAGATGATCACGCCAAGCCGGTTGTTGGCCTTGATGGCCGCCACTGGCCTAACGCTCGCCATGTGATCGCTCCTCTCGGTCACGCCCCACCGTCGAGCCAGTAGAGCGTGTCAGATTGATCTGCGCCGTCTCCTTCAGCGTGTCCAGCACGATCGTCGTGCGTGTCGAGCGAATGGAAGGTATCGCCCCGAAGCGCTCACGCAGCAGGCGCGAAAGCGCTTCTGTATCGGCTACGCGCACCTTGACGAGATAACAATCCTCACCCGCGACATTATGCACTTCTTGAACCTCCGGGATCAGTGCGAGCGCCGCGCCAGTCTCCAAGGCGCCGTACGCGCCCTCGTCGCGCACGAAGACGAACGCCAGCAGCCCAGCCTCCAGCGCATGAGGATTCAGCCGCGTCTCGTAGCCCATGATCACTCCGCGGGCCTCCAACTTGCGGATACGCTCGAAGATCGCGGAGGGCGCCATGCCAAGCTGCCGCGCGATCTCCGCGTTGGAAGCCCGGGCGTCTTGCTGAATAATTGTCAGTATTTTCTCGTCAATCTCGTCGTTCATACGACAATTATGCCGAAATCCCGACGATTTGTCAATACGTAACGGGTATCAACAGAAAAATCCCCCTCTCCTTGGAGGAGAGGGGGTTGGGAGTGAGGTTAGTCTACTGCCGCGTCATCTCGCCTAGCGCGCGCTCGATGTCCTTCGCCGTCGGGTAGAAACCCGCCTCCTCGCTGCCGCTATAGGGCGCGGCGGGCGCGGCGATAGCTGTGATGAGCGTGGGCGCGGTATCCAGCTTCCAGAAGAGGTTCTGCGCGATCCAGGAGTGGATATGGCGGCCAAAGCTGGTGAGGTCCGGCTCCTCCGTCACCACGATCGCCCGCCCGCTCTCGCTGACCGAGTCCGCGATGGCCTGCTCATCGAATGGCGCCAGTGTCCGCAGGTCCACCACATCCACCGCGCCGCCGCCCGCCTCGATGAAGCGCGTCGCCGCGATCGCCGCCTCCAGCAGCATCGTGCCCCAACTGATGATCGAGGCCGTGGGCGCGCCCTTGCCGAAGCGGATGCGTCGCGCCTTGCCGATTGGCTCGGTGTAATAGCCGTCGGGCACCTGCCAGAGCTCCGCCAGCTCAGGGATGACCGGCCCGTCCTTGCGCGCATGCGGCTCATCGGCGCGGTAGAGGCGCCCGCGCTCCAGGAAGACCACCGGCGACTGCGAGAGCGAAGCCTGAATCAGCAGCCCCTTCGCGTCATAGGGCGTCGCCGGGCAGATCGTGATCAGCCCCGGCACGTTGGTGAACCACTGCTCACCGGCGTTCGAGTGGCCGAACGCGCCGCCGCCCGCGCCGCTATCCGAGATCGGCCCGCCGCCGCCGGACCCCGCCTTCATGCGCCAGATGACCGGGCAGTTCCAGTCGCCGAAGGACTGGTAGTAGATGCGCGCGCCTAGCCGGATCGTCTGCGTCGCCGACTGGTGATAGTCCACGAACTGGATTTCGCCGCAGCGCGCGCGCCCGTCCGCCATACCGCAGCCCGCGGCCACACCCGCGATCAGCTGCTCGTTGAGCGCGCTGCTGATCGCCGAGCCGGGATGCTCCTTCACCAGCCGCATCGTCGCGTTGAAGACGCCGCCGGTCGCGCTGCCCACGTCCTGGCCATAGACGAAGAAGCCCTCGTCGCGCTTCCTGATCTCCACCAGCCCGTCGTTGATCGCCTCGATCATCAGCTTGCGCTGCGCCGGGCCGGTCTGGCCCTGTGGCGACCACCCCGGAATCTGGATCACCCGCTCGCTCGCGCGCTCCGGGCCGGGCATAGGCTCAGTCAGAATCTGCTCCTCGGCGCGATCAATCTCGGCCTTGATCTCGTCGCGCATGCGCTCCAAGTCGCTCTCTGAGAGCACGCCCTTGGCTACCAGCGTCTCGCCGAGATGCTTGACGGGGTCCTTGGTACGCGTCGTCTCCTCGATCTCCTCGCGCGTGCGGTAGCGGCGGATGTCCGTACTGCTGGAATGTGGGTCGAGCAGGCCGACATGCATGTGCATGAAGGCCGGCCCCTCGCCGTTGCGCAGCCGCCCAACCAGCTCGCGCGCCACCTCGTAGGTCTCCAGCGCGTCCACGCCGTTCACGTCCACCGAGATGGCGTCCATCGCGCGGATTTGCGCCGTCAGGTCGCCCGCCCACTGCGCCTGGCGCTCGGTCATGATCGCCCAGTGATTGTTCATCACGACGATCAGCGCGGGCAGGTTATGCACCGTCACCGCCCGCAACATGGCGCTAAAGTCGTTAGTCGCCGCGCCGCCGTCACCAGTGAAGAACGTCACGATCCGCTTCGAGCCGTCGCGCTTGAACGCCCAACCTACCCCAGCGGCGAACGGCGCCAGCCCCGAGACTTCGCTGAACGATGGCATCACATTGTGCGCGCGGCTGCTGTAGTGCGATGGCATATTGCGCCCGCTGCACATTGGATCGGTCACGCGCGAGTACGCCGCGCGCAATGGCGCGTAGAGGTCATTCGTCCGCTGCAGCCAGCCTGCCAGGTCGCGATAATAGAACGATAGCCAGTCTTGCTGGTCCATCGCCGCGACCACCGCCGCCACCGACTCGTGGCCCGCGCAGCCGATATAGAAGGGATACTTGCCCTGCGTCTTGCGCGCCTTCATTACATCGTTCAGGACGCGCGCGGTCAGCATCGTACGATAGAGCGCAACCGGATCGAGGGCGCGAGCCTCAGCGCCCGCGGCAGGTATCGTGACTTTCGTTGTCATCTGTGCCCTCCGAGCATCGAGAAGATAACCTTCGTATCCAACCCGCGAAGGCGGGCATCGTGGCCGCCAGGCCCGCAGCCGCGGCTTGAGCGACCTGGCGCGCGGCGCGGCGAGGCGCAGCAGGCGTTACCGCCATTATACGTCTCGCCGCGCAAGCGCTCAATGCGCACGGACACAGCGCGCCACAAGGCTAGAACGAGCGAGCGCCGCCATGCGGCACACCATTCCACCCCTCTCCGTGGGAGTGGGGCAGTGGTGAGGTCGCCCTACCGCTCCCGCAGCAGCTCGGCCACCTTCCCGAAGCGCTCGAAGCCAGTAATGTCGCTGCCCTCGATCACCACCACGAGGTGCTTGACGCCGATCGCCTCGAAGCCGCGCAATCCCTCCGCCACCTCCTCCGCCTCGCCCTGGATGCCCTTGTAGTCCTCCTGGCGCGCCTCGCCCGGTCCCAGCAACTTCACCAGTGTCCCCGCGGTCAGCTCCAGTGTCGCGGGGTCGCGCCCCTCCTCCTCGCAGGCCTGCGCCATGCTGGGATACGCCTTCTCCACACCATCCGGCCAGCGGTGCCAGACCGTATTCCAGGCGTCGGCGTGCTTCGCAATCAGCCGCAGCATACGCGGCTTGCGCGCGCCGATCCAGATTGGCGGCCCACTGCGGGATGGCCCGCGCGGGCGCAGCGCGCAGTCCCGCGCCTGGTAATACTGACCCTGGAAGTCCACGTACCCCTCGCGCAGCAGCGGCACGATGATGTTCAGCGCCTCCTCGAAGCGCGAGGCCAGGTGATCGAAGGGATAGCCAAAGGCGTCGTACTCCGGCTGGTGCCAGCCCGCGCCCAGCCCCAGGATGAACCGTCCGCCGCTAATCTCGTCCAGACTATCCGCCATCTTCGCCAGCAGCGCCGGATTGCGGAACGATGTGCACGCGACCAGCGGCCCAAGCTGGATGCGATTGGTGGTCGCCGCGACCGCGCTCAAGAAGGTGAAGACCTCCCAGGCGCCGTTCTCGCCTGACTCGGGAAAGCGATAGAGCAGGTGATCAGCTAGCCAGAACGAGTCCGCGCCGATGTCCTCAGCGATCTGCGCCATGCGCTGAATGTCGCTCCAGCGCGGCGTGCGCCCATTCGGCGCGTCCGCTCCCATGTCACTCTCGCCCAGCGTGGGCATCAGGCCTAGCTTCATGCGACCCGCTCCCGCCGTCTCGCTCATGTCCCCCCGCCTTTCATGATCGCGATCGCGACCGCCAGCGCCGCGACCCATTGCCTGGATCGCGGCGCCACTCGTATCTCAGACTGTAGCATGACGACGCCCGCTCGCGCAGCCGCGAGATATGCTCGTGGCATCCGTCTTGCACCGTCTTGCACCGCCTTGCGCTACGTCGTCGGAGAGGGTCGTATCCGCGCGCCGCGCGACGACCAACCAATTCGCCCTGCCGGCGAGCTACCAGGGCCGCGCGTGAAGCGTATATGTCAGTGGTGATCGTTTGAGACCGTCGCTGCGGGCTGGAACCCACGGCGCTAAAGAGCGTGAGGTGAGCGGACGTATGTTATGGTGGCTCTTGTGGTGGCTCATGATGCCCTTGCGGAGGCTGATGTTTAGCTTCATGCCGCACATGGGTTGCGGGCGCGGTAGGCGTCGTTACCATCCCGGCGGCTATGGCGGCTTTGGCGGCTATTATGGCCGCGGCTATGGGCGCGGCTATGGGCGTGGCGGCGACTGGTAGTAGCCAGCGCCATTGACCGAGCGGAACCGTGACGCTGGCTTTTCGGCATGTTTGCTGAAACGCCAGCGTCGCGTCCTCTTACGCTATGCCATATACTGGATGCGCCCTGCGACATGCGCCGGGTGGAGCATCGTGTGGCTCGCACGAAGGACACCCCATGGAATCGCTGTCTGGCGCGCCGTTTCAGACCGGCTGGTGGTCCTTTGGCCTGGGGCGATACCGCCCCTGCTCAGGAACATATCAACTGTATCCCTACGACAGCCTGCCGCCACTTCCCGAACCGGATGAGTCGCTGAGTTGGCTCGCGCCGCTGAGCGATACGATAGATGGCCAGATGGCGATTCACCGCAACCCACCCGAGGCGCGTGGCGCGCTCGACGTCATCACAGCAGAGGCGCGCGGCCTGGGCCTTACCCTCCCCGCCGCCTTCATCCACCTCATGGCCTCCCCAGCGCTCCAGGACCGCATCCCCTCCTGCACCGCCTGCTTTTTCAGCCTGGACGATCACCTCATCCGCTGCCCTGGCTCAGACGGCGCGTACATCGCCGCCTTCCTGCGCGACCAGCAGGACTGCGTGCTCTGGTACCTCTACCTCACGCCTGATGGCGCCCACCGCGTCCTCGCCTTTCCGGGCGACATAGCTATAGATCTGGACGAAGTCGGGGCGGGACAGCAGGTTACGGTGGCAGACATCGCCAGCGCCATCCGCGTCTGCGCGCCCTCCTTCGCCAGCTTCATCTACCGCTTCTGGCTGGAGAACACTATCTGGTTCAAGCTCCACAGCAGCGATGCCGCGCCCTTCACCACGACTGAGCAGGCCTACCTCGACTACCTCACCCAACAGCGCGCATCGCAGAATTAGCTTCGCGGCGGATCTTGGCGCGCGCGGCTTGCGCATGGCATGCTATCGCTATCACTCATCATCCTTGTGCGAAAGGACCCGGCCATGCGCCTGCTCATCTGGCATGTCGACAGTTTCACCGCCGAGCCAACCGAGCGCGGCCGCTCGAAGATCGCCGATAGCGAGCCGCGTATCGCTACCGTCACCGATGGGCTGGTGATCTTCGCCGCGGTCGAGAAGGCCGACGAGCCACAGCCGGACGCCGTCGCCGCGCGCGCCGCACAGGCCATCGCTGAGGTCGCACGCCAGCTTGGCGCCCACGATGTCCTGCTGCACTCCTTCGCCCACCTCTTCGTCGAGCTCTCCACCCCATCCGCCGCCCGCGACATCCTCCAGGCGACCCAGCGCCTGCTCGAGGCGGACGGCTATCAGGTCAGCCAAAGCGCATTCGGCTGGTTCAACCGCATCGAGATGCGCGCCAAAGGACATCCGCTCTCGCGCGTCGCCCGCCAGATATAGCCCGCCCAGCGTCTGGGCGCCCCCAGGCCCGCCACGCCAATGGCGCCCGCCGCCTAACCCGGGCCACTCACCGATAGCGCGCGATGCCCCATTCGAAGTCTTCCTCGCTGCCGTCACGCAGTCCATACCAGGCTTGTTGCAGCGCGAACGTAGAGCGATAGAACGCGGCGCGCTCGAGATACGCGGCGGCTTCAGGGTATGCGATCAGCGCGCGGTCCAGGACGGCATCGCCCAGCGTAGAAAGCGCGGCGATGTCCATCGCCGGGTCGCCTAGCCCCGCGGAGCTGAAGTCAATCACGCCAGTCAGCTCCTCAGCCGCTGCGTCATACAGGATATTGCCGGCGCCGAAATCGCCGTGCCGTGGGGCAGGCGCCCAAGCGCCAGTGTCCCCACTGAGGAACGCGCCGAAGCGCGCGGCGACCTCGTCACGCGCGTCGGGGCGCATGGCGGGGAAAAGATGCGCGCGGATGTTGGCGTACAACTCGGCCCACTCCTCATGTCCGTCCCGTGGCGGCTGCCCGGCGAGCACGTCCGCTGGCAGCGCGTGCAGCGCACGCAGAAACGCGCCAAGGCGCTGGGCGACCTGGCCACGCAGTGGCGCAGGCGCGGCGGCGAGCCATTCGCGGCTCAACGGCGCGCCATGCAACAGCGGATAGCCCATGCCGGGGTGCTCGCCACCGAGACTGACATAGCGCGGCTCCGGTATGGGCAGCGGCAGCCGCCCGGCGAGCGCGCGCAGAATGGCGACCTCGCCAGGGAGCGACGCGAGAGCGGCTGGCGACTTCGGGAAGCGGAAGACCCATGCGTCATTGACGATCAGCACATCGTTGAACTGGCCGTTGTCGCGGCGAACCGAGCGAACCACCAGGTCTGGCGCCATCGAGGCGATCAGCGCGCTATCGTCGAGAGCGCCAGGCGTCTCAGACACCGAGGACCTCGCACAACGTCTCAGGCGCGACATTGCCGCCGCTGATGATCACGCCGATCCGCTTGCCGTAGGCGTTGAGCTTACCGGCGAGCGCGGCCGCCGCCGCTACCGCGCCAGTCGGCTCAACCAGCGTCTTCATCCGCAGCAGCAGGAAGCGCATCGCCTCCTTGACTTCATCCTCGCTGACCAGCACGACGTCCGCGACCTCCTGACGCACGACCGGCCACGTCAGCGTCCCCAGCGCGGCGGTGCGGATGCCGTCGGCGATCGTATCGGGCGGCGGAATCGTCACGCGCTCCCCCTGGCGCTTGGAGAGCCAGGCATGGTTGGCGGCCTCTGTCTCGACGCCAATCACGACCGCGCCCGGGCGGACTCCATGCGCCGCGACGGCGCACCCCGAGATCAGCCCGCCGCCTCCGGTCGGCGCGGCGATCACATCAAGATCAGGCCGCTCCTCCAGCAACTCCAGCGCGGCGGTCCCAGCTCCGGCGACGATGGCGGGAGCGTTGTAGGGCGGCACGAGCGTCAGGCCGCGCTCCTCCGCGATCCCGCGCGTGAGCGCCTCGCGGTCCTGCGTCATGCGGTCATAGCGCACGATCTCCGCCCCATAGCCCGCCGTCGCGGCGACCTTTACCGATGGCGCGTCGGTCGGCATGACGATCACCGTGGGGATGGCGAATAGTCGCCCGCAGAGCGCGACGGCCTGGGCGTGATTGCCGGAGGAGAACGCGATTACGCCGCGTCGCCGCTCTTCCGGAGCCAGACTGGCGATCATGTTGTAGGCTCCGCGAAACTTGAACGCCCCGCCGCGCTGGAACTGCTCGCACTTGAACCAGACCGTCGCGCCCGCCTCCGCATCGAACATCGAGGAATGCAGAACTGGCGTGCGATGCGCGACATCACGCAGGCGCCCGGCGGCGGCGCGCACGTCATCCAGCGTGATGGGCAGCGATGATGAAGTATCGGCGTCAGTCGCCATGCGTGATGTCCCTCCTCGCGATCCGCAGCGCGGCGCCTGACCGCGCGCCATCCTAAGTATACGCGCGTCTACACGGCAAGCGGGGTCAGAGCGTAGTCATATCCGGCGGAAAACAGACGTCGTCACGCGACGCGGGGCCCCCTACCTGTCAGGTGGGGCCATTGATCTGGAGGCCATAGCGCTCATCCGACCAGGCGAAGTAGGCTGGCAGGTCATCGAACGCGCCTTCCTCCTGGGACTCATTCAGCCAGTCGAGCGCGGCGCGCGCCTCTGCCGCCTCAGGGCCGCCCGTTCGCGAGAGCTCCGCCAGCAGCGCCTGTGTGGCGCTCAGCCCGGCGCGGGCGAATTGCTCAGGGTCCACGCCCGCGCGCGTTTCCATCGTCGCCTGCCGCGCGCGCCATAGGGTCATGGCGTCGGAGAGCTGACCGAACCGCGCCAGCGCCGCGATCAGCGTATGCAGCGCTTCGGACGCGCCAGCGCCGCGCGCCTCATGCGCCGCGGTCTCCTGCTCCAGCAGCCAGCGGGTAATGGCGCGGTCGGATGGCCGTAGTTCGGCAGCCAGCGCGCTCGCCACCAATCCACGCAACTCATCGCCTTGCTGCGCGCCAGCAGCCAGTCGCGCGCGGGCGGCGTCCGCCTCGTCGCCGCCACCGCGGAGATATTCGAGCAGCGCCCGCGCAAGCGTGACAGTCATAGGACTAGCGCCCCCGCTCCGAGCCGTCCGCCGGGTCGAGCGGACGCACCTCAGCGACCTCCAGCCCGTGCCGCACAAACTCCAGCACGACTGGATCCTGCCTCGCCGCCTGATCGAGGTCGGTTGGGACGCTGGGCGCAGGGCTCGACGTGGATGGCGCGCTGGCTGGCGGGGCTGACGCCGGGCGCGGCGCATGGCCATTGGCGGCGCGCGGCTCGGATGCGCGATAGACGCCGGAGTCTTCGCGCATCGGGCTCTTCTGAGGCGGGTCCGCCACGCGCGATGGCGCAGCGGCCCGGCGCGCGGGCGCCGCGGCTACGCCCGGATGCGCCTCACCGGCGGCCACAAACCGCGCACGGAATGGCGTCCCAAGCGCCTGCTCCAGCGCCCACTCAACGATCTCGCGCTTGGGGTCCTCGCGCAGGCTCTTGAGGTGGAAGTCATGCCGCGCGGCCATGATGAGCGTCGGCGGCGAGCCTGGCTCCAGCCGCACCGGCTCCGCATCATTGAGCAGACCATAGACCGTCGAGCCGAGTCCCGTCCGCTGCTTGCAGACCTTGCGAATCAACGTCCACTGCCGCCGCGCCTCCGCGACCCAGTCCTGGCCATCCTCCCCAGCTTCGGGTTCCGGCGTTGGCTCCTCTTCCGGCCCGTCATCACCAGCGGGAACGAGGTTGGCCACAGGCGGCGTGTCCTGCGCGACGGGGCCAGCCCATGTCCCGGCGTCTATCGCCGCCAGATCGAGCTCCTCTGGAGCGCGCGCGAGCTGCGGGCGAGGCTCCGCTCGCGGCGCTGAGCCATTCGCCAGGCGAGGAGCGGGCGGCTGTGGAGGCTGCGGCTGTGGGGGCTGCGCCTGCGGGGGTTGGGCCTGCGCGCGTGGAGGCTGTGGCGCGACCTGCGTCGAAGCGGTGGCCATTATCACCCCACGCCGCACGCTGACGCACTCCAGGAACGACAGTTCCAGCGCCAGCTGCGGCACTGGCAGGCCGCGCGCTGGCCCCTCATTACGAGTGAACGCGCGGGCGCACGCCATGAGCTGTTCGAGCGAGAAGCGCTCCGCCAGCGCTGCGATCTCGCGCGCTTCGTCGCTGGTATACTCCATCAGGCGGGTGAGGTCGCCACCCGCACGCGCAAGCATCAGCGCGCGCCACTCCTCCGCGAGCTGACTGTTGAGCTGTCGCAGGTCCGCTCCCGTCGCCACGAGTTCGTTGATGATCTCCAGCCCATCCGCTGGCTGGTCACCGGCGACACAGGCGATCAGGCGCCGCAGCGCCGTCACATCGGCCAGGCCGAGCATCGAGCGCGCGCGCTCGATGTCAATCCGCGCGCCGCAGAACGCCACCGCCTGATCGAGCAGGCTCAGCGCGTCGCGCATGCCCCCTTGCGCCGCCCGCGCCAGCAGCTCCGCGGCAGCCGGATCCAGCTCCAGTCCTTCGCCCTCGGCGACGTGCTCCAGCCGCGCCACGATATCGCGCAACCCAAAGCGGCGGAAGTCGAACCGCTGGCACCGTGAGACGACAGTGGGCAGAACCTTGTGCGCCTCGGTCGTCGCCAGCACGAAGATCACGTGCGGTGGCGGCTCTTCCAGTGTCTTCAGCAAGGCGTTGAACGCGGCGGTCGAGAGCATGTGGCATTCGTCCACCACATACACCTTGTAGCGGCCGCCGCTCCCGATCAGATTCGCGTTATCGCGAATATCGCGGATATTGTCAATGCCATTGTTAGAGGCGGCGTCAATCTCGATCACATCGGGCGAGCGTCCAGTGGTAATCTCCTGGCACGAGACGCACTCGTTGCACGGCTCGCCGTCCCGCGGGTTCTGGCAATTGATCGCCTTGGCGAGCAGGCGCGCCACGCTGGTCTTGCCCGTGCCGCGCGGCCCGCAGAAGAGATAGGCGTGCGCCAGCCGCTTCTCGCGCACGGCGTTGAGCAGCGTGCGGACGACCGCCTCCTGACCAATCAGGTCGGAGAACGTCTGGGAGCGCCATTTGCGATACAGAGATTGCGACGCCATAGCTTGCCTCGGCTCAATGGCTCACTGTGCCGCGCGCTTCGCGCGGGTCGAGAGTCTCACAGGGATTAAAACGAAGGGGGCATCGGCCTGGCGCCGCGCGGAGGACTCCACCGGCTCGCGCCGCGCGGGCGCGTGTGGAGGTGTGAGAAACAGGCGTGAGGGGGAATGATGCGGTCGCGCACCCGCCGTCGGTTCGCATCTGCCAGCCCCCGTTACTCTCCGACTCAGACCCGGCAATCCCGCGGCGCCCACAGAGATCCACTTACCGCTGCTTCGTTCCCGATCTGACGGGGTTCGCAGACATGTGCCGCGCGGGGACCGGACCCTCATAATCTTCAAGCACGAACAGAACTGGGTTGACGCAACTCTCGGGCGGGAATTCAGCCTTGCCTACGGAGCGTTTCAAGTACAGGGTAGCCCCAACTCCCCACCTAGCGCGACCTCGATCCAGTGTACCCCAGCGCCATGCCCACGTCAAACCCGCCGGGACCGCCAGACCGCATGCGCGAGACGCCAGACGGACGTTAGGAAATGCGGCGCGCCCGCGCGGGCCACCCCAGATTTTGGAGCGATCCGCGCGGGCGCGCAAATGTGAGGTGTGCGCTGAAAACGCGCTAGGCGCCCAGCGGGAACACCGGCAGATTCCACTTGCCGCCCGACACAGCGGACAGGATACCCGCCAGCGCGACATACCACGCCAGGATGGCGGTCACGATGCCCAGATAGCCACCAAGCTGCGACATGCTCGAGCTGGCGGTCAGCGCGCCAATCGTCAGCAGCA
>DASTKI010000115.1:0-2432 GCA_035716045.1 Ktedonobacterales bacterium | reverse complement strand
GCGGGCGACCGTGCGGCGGGTGGCGCGATCGCCCAGGATGTGGACCATGCCGATGAGGCAGCCGCCGACGGTGATCTGGCGCTTGATGGGCAGCGCGCGGACGACCTCGGCGTCCTCGACGTTGCCCTGGACGGCCTCGACGGGGGCGTAGGCTTCGAGCTGATCGAGCGCGGCGCGGGTGGAGAGGTCGCCCGCGTGCAGGATCAGCTCGACATCCTCGAAGTGCCGCAGGGCGGCGTCGGGGATGCGCGCCGCCCTGCGTGGGAGATGAGTGTCGGAGATGACGCCTACGCGGTGGATGTCGGGCATGGGCTAAGCGGGCTCCGCTAGCTGTTGGCGGCGGCGGCGATGGCCGACTTCTTGGCGAGGTCGCCCGCGAAGCGGTTGACGATCAGGATGACAATGATCGCGATGACCGTGACCGCCAGCGCATAGACGATTTTGACCTCAGTTGGGTTGAGCGTGAAAGACCCCACCTTACTACTGGTGGTAAGCCCGCTCAGAAGCGACTGGATGGCGTCGTTCCAGGCGAGGGCGGCGATGAAACTGAAGGCGGAGGTGACGAGGCTGACGATGGTGGCGATGACGACGGTGGTGGCGGCCTGGGCCTCGGCGCGGGCGATGGCTTGCGCCTTCATCAGCTTCTCGACCGCGGCGGCGTCCATCATCCGGCGCGGGTCGAGGTTGCGTGGGTCCACGCCTTGCGGTATGCCGAAACGCCGCCGCTGCTCGGCCTCATGGCGCTGTATGTCTTCGCTCATCCCATTCCCTCCACCTTGTGTCTTCTGGCATCCATTGTCGCTGAGTGTTCGCCCAGCTGGCTTGTCGCGTTGGCGCTCCACATCAAGCTGGCGCCTGACTGCTGAGCTATACGCAGTCTACAAGATTACGGGGGCTTGTCAAGGCGAATGGGAGGGCATCTGGGTGGCCGTGTGAGCTACTCCACATCAACGTGATATCACGCAATCATTCAATATCGCCCCAGGTGATGGTGAGGAGCCGCCCGTCATCGAGCCGGAGGAGGAGCGCGCCGCCGCTGTCCACGTCTTCCGCCAGACCTTCAAGGATGTCGGGCCGGTGAGATGACTGACGGATGGTGACGTGGCGCCCGAGCGTGATGAGGCGGTCGCGCCAGCGGTCGCGCAGGGCGCGCTGCGCGGCGTCTCCGCCAGTTGAAAGCTGCTGGTAGAGGGCGTCGAGGCGGCTGACGAGGGCGATGGCCAGCGGCTCGCGCGGAATGGGCGCGCCCGCTTCGGCGGCGAAGGTGGTGGCGCGGGCGGCAAGCTCTGGGTCGCCAGCGAAGGAGCCGTTGACGTTGAGGCCCATGCCGAGGATGGCGACGCCGTCGCTGGTCTCGATCAGGATGCCGCAGACTTTGCGCCCCTCGATGAGAACGTCGTTGGGCCACTTGATCTGGGCGCGCAGCGGCGTGGCGGCCTCGATGGCTTCGGCGGCGGCGAGCGCGCTGGCCATGACGAGGTAGTGGGCTAGGAAGGTGGGGCGCAGGATGAAGGAGAGGATCAGCTGCTGGTTGGGCAGCGGCTTCCAGATGCGGCCCACGCGCCCGCGCCCCGCCGTCTGGTGGTCGGTGGTGACGAGCGCGCCTTCGGCGGCTCCGGCGCTGGCGAGCGCTTTGGCGTAGGTGTTGGTGGACTCGACGGCGGGCAGGTAGATGAGGGGATTGCCGAGGCTGAGGCCGCGCAGGCCGTGGCGCAATTCATCTATGCGGAGGGGCGCGTCATGGCTGGCGGCGTCCGCATCGGGTGAATCGGGCTGCGACATGCGAGAGCCTCCATGCGTGTGGGATGAGAGGGCGGGAGACGAAAAAAGACCGGGGCGACAGCCACTCGGCCATCACCCCGGTCGAACCGCGCAGGCGGGATCTCTCCCACCAATGCGAGCGGTTGATCCGCACCCGGCGTTGCCGCCGGTCGAGGATGTGGAACGCGTGCAACGTCTCCGCGAACGGAGGTGATGTCGCTAGCGGGCCAGCCCCCTCGGAGAATCGGTGCGGAGAGCAGTCAAACCGCCTGCGCGGCTAGAACGTTCACTCACTGCACATCACCTCCTTTCATTGGCTAGGATGATAGCACGCGGCGCACGGGCGCGTCAAGCGGCGAGCGAGCGTATAGCCAGATTGACTAGGTCGTGCGGGCAAGCGCGCGGCGGCCGGACGGCTCAAGCTGCGGCAAGAGGCCTGGCGCCCGCGAAGCCCGCCTGCGGTGACATTGCCCCAGTGACCTACTGGTGACTTCATAGGGCGCGTTTGAGACTACCCGGTGAACCTCTCATGCTAGGCTTGCCCGCACGAAGTAGCGCCAGAGCAGCGACTCTCAATTTCACAAGCGCGGTGTGCCGTCGGTAATCGGTGTCTCTCCATCGTTCCAGTCGATCAGTAATTCCAGGAGGGGAGCCATGAGCCGCCTAGAGTT
>DASTKI010000114.1:0-5694 GCA_035716045.1 Ktedonobacterales bacterium | reverse complement strand
AGGAGGCGATCCAGTCGATGACCGAGGCGCAGACGGCGTCGCCGAAGCCGAAGAGCGCGTCGTTGAGCGAGCCGGAGATCTGGAAGTCGCCCGCGCCCATCAGGCGGGCCGCCTCGCGCGGGGTCAGCAGACGGACCTGGTAGCGGCCTTGGCCGGCCTTGAAGATGATCTGGCGCCCGCTGCCGCCCCGCGGCGTGCGCAGGCAGCCCGCCAGGCCGTCGGCGCGCAGCTCGGCCATCGAGGCGCCGCGCCGCATGCGGCGGAAGACCGTGCCGTAGCGAATCTCGTCGCCGACTATCATCGCCTCGGCCAGGGCGCGGTGTCGCGGGCTCATCTGGTTCAGCAGGTACGCCGCGCGGGCGTCCGTCCACCATTCCGGCGCGTCGTCGGGCAGGTCCTCGAGGACGCTCGCCAATGTCCCATCACGCTCCGGCGGCTCCGGCAGCGGACGCGTGCGCCAGCGGATTGACGCATTGGCGCGGATCGCCTCCACCAGCGCCGCCGGGCGCGCGCCGCTGACTTCCGGGGCGGCGTCACCAGCGCTGGATGGAGGGAGCAGCGCTTCTCGCGCCCCGACAACGAAGAGGCGGCGGCGGCTCTGCGGGGTGAAGCTGGCGGCGTCGAGGATGAAGGCGTCCACCGCATAGTCCAGGCCGTTGAGGGCTTGCAGCGCGGCGGTGAAGTCGGCCCCGCCGCGCGAGGTGAGGAAGCCGGTGACGTTCTCCAGCAGAACCAGCGGCGGACGGCGCGGACCGAGGGCCTCCAGCGCCTGGACGAAGCCCCAGAAAGCGGAGGATTGCTTGCCCGCAAGCCCCTCGCGCGCGCCAGCCAGCGAGAGGTCGTTGCAGGGGAACGAGGCGGTAGCCAGTGTCACGGAGGGGATAAGCTCGGCGGGCAGCGCGTGCACATCGCCCAGCCAGAAGTGGCTCTCCGGGCCGATGGCGTCGCCGAAGTGGGCATGATACATTGCCCGCTTGCGCTCGTCAATGTCGTTGGCGAAGACCATGCGCCAGCCCTGCCGCTCCAGGCCCAGGCGCATCAGGCCGATGCCGGCGAAGAACTCGGCGCAATCGCGGGCGGGCAGCCGCGCGCGCAGCGCCGCCGTCTCATCAGGCTCGCCGGCCCCATCCGGGCTGGCGGCGCGGGCGATGGTCGCCACGGTCCCCTCCAAATCCTTCGCCAGCTGGCTCTCCCAGACCCGCAGGACTGTCCAGCCGTCCGCCAGCAGGGCGGCGGTATTCGCGGCGTCGCGGCGCATGTTGCGGCGGATCTTGCCCAGCCAGTAGGCGCGCGATTCGGGCCGGGCGCGCTCGAACTGCTGCTCCAGCGCGGCTTTGCGCCGCCGTCGCCACTGGTTGCCATGCCAGAAGTCGCCATCCACGAAGACGGCCAGCCGCGCGCCGGGAAAGACGAGATCGGGCTTGCCTGGCAGGTCGGCGGGCGCCACGCGGTAGCGCAGGCCAAGCGCCCAGAGCGCTCGCCGTAGTCGCAGCTCGGGCGTCGTGTCGCGCCCATGCACGCGCCGCATGATCGCCGAGATTTCGTCGGGGCCGCGCGTGGGCCGCGCGGGGCGCTCGCCGCCGCTCATCCGGCGCCGTCCGCGTCCGACCCGGCGGCCGCGAGCACCGCCTCCAGCGAGCGACCGACAACGACCATATGGCCACTGGGCAGCGAGTGATCGGCGGTGGCGGCGGCGATGGCCCTGGCCATCTCGGCCACCGTCGGCAACTCCCCCACCTCCTCGCGCTGCGCCGCCAGGCCCGGCGTGGCGCGGGCGAGCAGGCGCGGGGTGATGGTCCCTTCGATGGCGTCGCCAGTGACGAAGAGCAGGCGCAGGCCGCGCGCCGCGAAGTCGTCCTGCCGGGCGCGCAGCGCATCCTCTCCGGCCCGCTTCGACCGCGCCACCTCCTCATAGGCGGGGAGTTGCGGCACACGGCCATAGAGCACGGCCCAGTGGCTCGTCACCAGGGTGATGACGCCGCCGGGGGCCATCAGTGGCAGCGCGGCCTCCACTAGCGCCACCTGCGCGTCGCGGTTGATGCGCATGGGATAGTTGGGGTCCGCCGCCACCGCCGCGCGCTCCAAACCGCCCGATGCGTTGAGGATGAGCGCGTTCAGGTAGGGCCGCCAGGCGGATAGTTGCGTGATGAGCCGCTGGAGGTCGTCCGCCTGGGTCATGTCGCCGCCGATCGCCAGCGCGTCAGCGCCCAGCGCGCGGACCTGGCCCACAACAGCCTCCGCGCGCGCCGCCTTGTTGCGGTAGGTCAGGGCGACATCGTAGCCGCGCGCCGCCAGCGCCAGGGCGGTCGCCGCGCCGATGCCGCGTGACCCACCGGTAATCAGCGCCACAGGCCGGCGCGATGCTGTCATAATCCCCTGCTTCCGTCCCTGCGCGGCGTCACATCTCGATCTCGCGGCTCGCGCAAAGCCAGTATATCGCAGGCGGGCCGTGGTGTGGCGCCCCCCTTGCGCGCCATCCCGCGGGCGCGACATGCGCGCGTCGGGTACGGGAGCAACGGGATAGCGAGGAGCGCATGGCCACATGACGACGAACACACCAGGACAGCTCGATGGCGCGGTACCCGCGGGCGCGCGCCTGGAGACGCTGCGCGGCGACTCACGACAGGTGGGCGGCGCCACGTTGACGCCCATCGCGCGCCGCCTGGCGATTCGCTGGCCGGGCGGAGGCTGGGTCTACGCCTGGCCATCCGCGATCGAGATCCAGACAGCGCGGGGGACGCGGCGGGCGCGCATCATTCCCGTCCAGCGCATCGCGCTGGCCGCGCTGGCGGGGTTCGCGCTGGCCGCGCTGGCGGGCGTTGTGGCGCAATGGTGGCTCGGTCGAAGGGCCAGAGACACGGAAAGACACGAGAGGTAGGGAGCGGCATGACAACGATGAGCGAGCGGCTTGAAAGCGGCGAGCAGGCAAGGGGAATGGTTTCAGAGGCGCTGCGCAACGAGGCGGTGGAGCGCACGCTCAATGAGTCGCTGCGACGGATGTTGGAGAGCGTACGGCCCGAGGGCATCTTCGGCGCGACAGTCGAGCGTGACGGGGTCACACTCATCCCGTGCGCTGAGGTATGGTCGAGCTTCGGCGTGGGCGGTGGGTCGGGCTTTGGTCCCGCGACCGCCAATCGAGCGAGAGCGGCAGAGGGCGGCGAAGCGGTGAGCGGCCAGCCAACCGCGTCTGGAGGCTCTGGCGGCGGGGGTGGTGGGGGCGCGCGTGGGCGTCCGGTGGCGGTCGTGGTCACATCGGAGGGCAAGACGCGCGTGGTCCCGGTGGTGGATGTGACGAAGTTGATGGTCGCTGGGATGACCACACTGGGCTTTGTCGCTTTCATGATCGGCCAGATATTCGTGGCGCGCTCGCGGGGCCGGCGGCCGGGCGTGATGACCGCCATGCGGTTCGCGCGCGCCCTGCGGCGTCCCCTGGCCCGCAGCGCCGCCTGATGCGCTATCGGGGCGCGCGGCGGCGATCAGGCGTCCCAGGCTGAGTGATCCAAATACCCCATGCGCCCAGGAGAACACGCGGCGGACGTGGAAGCTGAAACCGCCGCGCGTTCTCCTGGGTCGCGCGCTTGCCACCGCCTCCGCTGCGCGCGGTCGCGCGGATTCGCGATAGCACGCTCGCTGTCTGGCAGCAAAATTGCGTAGAAGATGCGTGTATAGCGTGCGATGTTTTATCGCGCGCTTGTCGTCATTGATTCCGGAATGGAGGTGGGGAGCCAGAGAATAGTTCAGCGATTGTCTCAGCGTGAGCGCCATCCATACAACGACGTAGGTTGTCCTCGCGAGGTTCGCGCCTTGTAGGGTACGTCCCCCGTAGGGTACGTCCATGTTACGCCTGGTCGCGAGAACGAGAGAAGAGACACAATGGCAATAGACTTCACGCTGACCCCCAAACAGAAGAAGCTCCAGCGCGATGTGCGGAATTTTGCCGAGAACGTGCTGGCGCCTGTCGTCCGTGAGGCGGACGCTGAGCCCGATCCCCTGCGCGGGTTCCAGCTGACGAAGCGCGCCTATATCGAGGCGTACAAGGCCGGCATCGCATTCTCCATGATCCCCGCCAAATACGGTGGCGGCGGCATTTCGAACGTTGAGTTGATCCTTGCGGCGGAAGAGCTCTGCGTAGTGGATCCCGGCTTCGCCTGCACCATCCTCGTCAACGGCCTGGGCTTGATGCCTGTGGTCTGGTACGGCGCCGATGCGCAGAAGGACCGCTGGCTGCGCGCGGCGACCTCCGATCCCTCAGGCGAATACATCGTTGGCTACGCGGTGAGTGAGCCAGCGGGCACGCCAGGCGGAACCGCGAACTTCGATACGCCGCTGCCCAGGCCTGCCGGCATGGGCGTAATTGCCCGCCGCGATGGCGACCAACTGGTGCTCAATGGGCGCAAGTACTGGCCCTGCAACGTCTCCGGCTGGGACGCCAGGGGCGCGAACGTGAGCATGGTCGTAGTGCGCCTCGATCCGGAGAAGGGCGGCACCGAAGGTCTTGCGGCGGTTCTGGTCGAGCGCGATACGCCAGGTGTCAGCTACAAGCTCATCAGCAAGATGGGGCACCGGCTCACGCCGAATTCCGAGATCACTTTCGATAACGCCCGCATCCCGGCGGAGAATATCATCGAGGGGACGCTGGGCAATGCAGACCTGCTCATCAATCGCGCGTTCGCCTGGTCGGGGCCAGTGGCCGGTATCGCGGCGGTTGGCGTCGCTCGCGCCGCGTTCGAGACCGCGCTGAAGTGGGCCAAGACCTACACGTCGGGCGGCCCGCGCCCGATCATCAACTACCAGAACGTCGGCTACGTGCTCGGCGACGTCGCCGCGCGCATCGAGGCCGCGCGCTACTTCTGCTGGAAGACGGCGCACTACCTCGACCGGCACGACAACCACGCCGAGCTGATCGGCGCGATGTGCAAGGTCTTCTGCACCGAGCTGATGTTCGACAGCGTCTACAAGTGCATGCAGATCGTCGGCGTCAACAGCTACGACAAGCAGCACCTGTTCGAGAAGTACCTGCGCGAGGCCGCCTGCTTCCCGATCTACGACGCGGGCAACATGGGCATGCAGCGGCGGCGCGTCCATGGCGTGCTGGCGAGCCCGGATTTCAACTCCCATGCGCTCATGGACGACGAGCCTATTGAATTCACCAAGAGCATGGAGACCATTGATACCCTGCCAGGGGCCGACCTGCTCGAACTGTTTACTCGACCGGAGGAGACCCGCGAGCCGGTAGGCGCCGCGCCTGGCTCCGATGGCGGCGAGTAGTCAGTCATACCCCGCTCAGCCACAGGGCTGAGCGCGCTTTGCGGGGCCGTCCGGCGATCCACCGGGCGTCCCCGCACGCTGTCCTGGCGCTATCGCGCACACTTACTGGACGATGCTCTGCAACAGGTTGGCGATGATCGTTCCGAACGCGGCGCAGGCGATGATGGTGGCCAGAGTAATGACGATGATGAAGGTCAGGAGGTAGAGCCCCCAGCGGCGGCTACGCCGCTTCACCGGCATGGCCGGGGCCTCCGGCGCGGCGGGCGCTGCTGGCGCGACGGCCACAGACGCCCGTGGAGCGGCGGGCGTCGCGGGCGTCGCGGCCACAAGCGCGGTCTCCACGCTGGCGGCAGGCGTCGCGGGCTCGGCCTCGACAATCGTGCTGGCGGGGGGCGGCGCGGCCAGTCGCGCGGGAGCCTCGTCGCC
>DASTKI010000113.1:0-14648 GCA_035716045.1 Ktedonobacterales bacterium | reverse complement strand
GTCTCGCTGAGATCGCTATTGTTGAGCTCCCAGCAACCCGAAATCGTCGAGGCGAGGCCCGCCGAGAGCTGGGCGACCTCCGAGCGTGTCAAGCCGTTACGAATCGCGGAGGTGAATAGCGCCCCCGCCGCCTGGGCGCGTGTCACCGGGGCGATGCTCGCTGGCTCAGCGGGATCGCGCCGGACAATCACCACCCACGCGGGCTCACAGCGCGCGGGCGCCCAATGAGTTGGACGGATATAGTCGGCGAGGGTCGCGATGGGCGCCCGCATGGGGATCGCGGCCTCCAGCGTCGAGCGTGTGAACGCGTCGGCGTGAAAGCAGCGGCGAAACGGGCTGATGGCGCGAGTAGCGCGATCCACAACGGTCAGGTCATCGGTCAGCGGCTTCCAGCCACGCGACGCGAGTCCCGCCGTGAGCGTTGTCTTGCCAGAGCCGGATGGCGCGACGAGTATGACCGCGCGCCGCTTCCATGCCAGCGACGCGGCGTGAAAGACGGCATCGCTATGTGAGCGCTCGACGGCGCGCGAGATGACGAGCCACTCGATCTGCGGAATCAGGTGCAGAGAATCGGGCGCCTGGGTCAGGAACATCCCATTGATGAAGATGCGCCAACTGCGGTCCGCCGGTGACGGCTCCAGGTGTATGGCGATATCCGCGCCATTCCCAGCCAGATGTTCACCTGGGGGCGCCAGGAACGGGCGCAGCAGCGCTGACAGTCGCACGCGCATCGAGGGCGAGAGGCCGGTAACCCGCACGAGCGACCCACAGACCGACGCATGGAACGGTCTGATGTATCCGCTACTGTGTGGGGCGCTGATCTCGCTCATAGCAGGCTGGGGCGCATCAATCATCGTCAGCGCCTGACACTGACGCCAAGCTGGCGGGTTCGAGCAGGCCTTCATCCGCGAATTCAGCGAGCAGCCGCGTCACGCGGTCTGGGATCTCCGTGTCGTCAGGCAGAAGCGCCGCGATCTCCTGAACGATACTTGCGGTGGAGGTTTGTCCGTCGCAATAGTCCCAGACTAAGGCGCCCATCTGATCGAGCGTATAGCTGGCGTCGTTGGCGGGGTCGTAGAGGAAGCACGTGCCGTCGGGAACGATGTAGGTTTCGACGCCGTTACGGGTTTTCGGTCCATCAGGCATACTTCGTGCGCGATCGGCGAGATCCATGGAAGTAAACGCTCCCTCAACAAACATGCTTCCTGACGCGCCCGCATTGTCGCATACGAGAAGCGCGCGACCCTCCCAGATGGGAAGATCGCGCGAACGATACGCGAATGCTGAGGATTACGCGATGGTGACTGACGTGGTAGCTGTTTGATCGTAGCTAGGTCCAGACAACTCGACCGTGAACGTGATGGTTCCGGCAGGCGCGGGATTGTTCTTGTCGCCGATGTTGACGTGAACCTGCACGAGCACCGTGTTGGTACCGCTAGGAACTGTGAACTGGAATGGCAAAGCGTCCTGACCGAGGCCAATCTTGGCGTCGTCCGACGGCGCCGTGCCTTGGTCCTGGCAGCCGCTCAGGTTCTTGAAGACCTTCTGCTGCTTACTCCCCTGGTATGTGATATAGGAAGGCAGGGGATCAGGCGCCGCGAGGCTCACCGTGAATAACTGGCCAGCGGCAGCGGGCGGCAGGGTGAACCAGGCCCAGATATAAGCGCCCTCCTGCCCGTTGAGAGACGGCACATCCTGAAAGGCCGAATTGGTAAAGCAGGCGTTGGTCGTGCTCACCAGGTTGGTGTTAGTCAGGACGAACAGCCTTGACAGGCCACCGGAGTTGCGGGCCGACAACGCGGTGGCGGCGACGCCCGCGCCACCGACGGCGGCCGCGGCGGCCGCCGAGCTGACGACGGCGACCTTCAGGAATTTGCGCCGGCTGGTTCCATTGGTATCCTGCGAGGTGTCCGGTTGCTGGGGCTGGTTCTCGAACTGATCCATTGTGAGGTCCCCCCCTGTCCCTAATCAAACGATTCAGGGATTGCTGCTAGAGGCGCCGCCACCACACGAATTCCACCCGAATGAAGTATTCCGCGCATGTGAGGCGCACACCGCTGGCAGATGCTTGGCACGCGGCCCAACAGTCGGGCCGCGTCGCGTCTAGCGCGACCGCTGAGACACTCCTGCGCGCATGTCGCGCGACTAGCAAGTGAACGGAACGCGAGACCACCTCATGCACCGCTCATCTGGTAAGGATGAGTGATGGCCGCGGTCCGCTCAGGAAGCGTTGCGAATACGCAATATCGAAGCGAACAACGCCAGCAATCACCAGAATGATTGCTTTACTCCCTAACTCCATAGAACGCGCCCGAAGTCAATTCGTCACGGCTTCCTTGCGCGGCGGCTATCATGGCTGGTAGGCGGGTTACCCGATTGTCCTGACGCGCCAATCGCCCCCCGGTGGCGCGGGCGCAACGTCGTCGAGTTGTTCCACTCGGCGTTCGCGGCCATGATCCACTCCACGCCTGGCAATTCTGGCAATCCAGGAAAGATGGCGAGAGGCTGGCGCCTGTGTACGGCTTCTCAGCGCGCTTGGAGTGGGAACGTGGTGTAGACGGGCGCGCCGCCCGGCGGTGTGAGCGTGATGGTCAGCGCCCAGGCGCCAGCGTCGGTGAGCGTCTCGCGGCAGATGTAGGTACCCGCCGCGCCGCTTGTCGCCGTCATGCGCATTGTGGGCATGGGCATGGCGGGCATGGTGTAGTCACAGATGACGCGCGCGCCGCCGACTGGCGCGCCTGAGACATCGGTGATCCGCAGCGTAAAGTTCGTCTCCGCGCTGGCTGTCAGTGGTTCGGGGCTGACGGTCAGGGTGAGTGTGTACAGCCCTGCCTGTTGTGTGGCGCCCTCTCGTGTGGGTGGTCGGAGCGGCGCTACGGCCAGCGTGTCGGCCAGCGCGCCCACCCCCAGCACGGCCAGGATGGCTACCACGACCGCCAGGGCAAGCAGGCGAGGCGAAGCCTGCCGCCGGGGACGCGGCTCCGTCTCGCTGGTTGTTTGTGGCGTAACGCTCACGATGCCTGCTCCGGCGCGAGTCTTCGGTCCACCGCCAACCGTATGGCATCATACCGCGCCATCCGCCCCCGGAGTGACGGCTCCTGGCGTAAGGGGCCGGGCCGCCTCACCGGTTGTAGCCTTCCTGTCCCCCAGGGTTTGAAGTGGCTGTAGGGCTGGCGGAGGCCGGCGCGGAACCCGAAGGCGAGATGACGTAGACCCATACCTGCCCGTTCTCGACTTTGGTCTTGATGCCGGGCAGGGGCGGATAGGGATACGGCGCGCCAGGCGCCTGCTTGCCGGTCTCCAGGAACCGGCTGCCATGGCAGGGGCAGTCGAAGGTGCGGTCCACGCCGTTCCACTGGAGCAGACAGGCCATATGCGTGCAGACGCCGGAGAGCGCGATGAAGCCCTCGGCGGCGTGGCGCAGATAGCCGATCACCGCGTCGGTCTGGAAGCGTCTCACCGCTCCCACCGGCACATCGGCGACATGGGCGACGGCGATCCACGAGCCGACCCCATCGGGGATCAACACCCCCTGCGGCGTCACGGATGGCCCTTGGCCCTGCGCGGTCCCCTGGCTTGCCCGCCCGATAGCCGTCCCCGCCGCGCCGCCAATGACCGCCGCGGCCGCGGCTCCCAGCCCGCCGAGCATCAGCCCGCGCCGTGATACGCCGGATGGGCGCGCGCTGGGGCTGGCGGCCGGTTCCTCCCGCGGCTGGGGCTGAGGCGCGTCGGGCGCAGAGTCCTGGGTCGCCGCCTGGGTCGCCGCCTGGGTCGCTTCCAGTTGGGCCAGGAGGCGCGCGGCGAAGCCTGGGTCCACATCGGCGGCGTGCGGGGCGGCGGCGCGCAGGAGCGCCGCGGTCGCATCAAGGCGCGGATCGTCGTCGTGTGCGCCAGAGCGGTCAGGGCGCAGGTCGGCGCGCATCCGCTCGATGACTTCGTGGGCGCGACGGTACCGCTCGACACTCACCGTCTCATTCGGCGCGGTGTCGTCACGGTCAGGAGACTCGTTATCGTGGGGCGGTCGCTGATCGTTTGTGCCCATATCCCGCCTACCCCCGCCATCCACTGCTGTAGCCCGGCGTCATTCTGTCGCCCTCCCCATGCCGGCGTCTACGTACTGGCTTGCCTTTCTGAGGGCGCGGAACTGCAGCACCTTAACGTTGGCCTCGCTCAGATTCATGCGCGCGGCGGTCTCTTTCAGGGTGAGATTGAGCAGGAAGCGCAAGGTCAGCACATCGCGGTAGCGCTCCGGCAGGTGGGCCAGGATGCCCTGCGCGCGCGTCTCCGCGTTACCCGTGGCGCTGGGCGCCGCGGTTGGGCTGTCCCATCCCATCGCGAGCAGATCGTCGAGCGAGCTCGCGCGTAGCTTATAAAACGCCCGCCAGTAGTCCGCGATGGTCGTGCGCGCCACCTGGAAGAGCCATGCCTGCGCGCTGATGGTGTCGCGTGACTGGTCCAGTCCGCTCAGCGCCTTCAGATAGACCTGCGACGTGAGGTCTTCCGCCTCCTCGCGATTACCCACCTTGCTGTAGATGAAGCGATAGATGGCGGGCAGCGTCTCCTCATAGAGCGCGCGCAGCCCAGACGGAGCAGCGCGCTGCTCTGCCCTGGTTGGCTCAACTGTTTCGCTGGATTCGGATGAGGCGTCGTGGGGCACAGAATTCCCCTGGAGGTACATGAATGGCGCCTCCCACTTTGCCGTGGAGAACTAGCAGGCTAGATCCGGATACGCGCTCGCGAGATATGGCGCCCTCTCCAAGAGATAATACGCCATGACGTTACAGGCGCCGTGACGGTCGGGCTATAAGGGCGCCGCTGTACAATACCAGCGCGCTGGTCGAACGGTAGCTCACCGGTGAGTCGTCTGGCGCCAGGCCCACATGACGGCAAAAGAGGAGCGCAGCGAGTGAGTGACGCGAATCCTGAGGGCGGGCGGCCCGGCCCGCGCGACATGCTGGCGGACATCTTTGAGCGCCAGGCGCGGCTGGCGGCCTATTATCAGCAGGCGCGCCCAGACGGCTATTACGGCTGGCCCGCCATCGAGCGCGCGACAACCATGACGCGCGCTATCATTCATGAATGCTGCGAATTGGACGACGAGCTGAACTGGAAGCCGTGGAAGAACCCGCGCCCATTGGAAGAGACCCGCGAGGCGCGGTTGATGGAGACGGCGGACATCCTGCACTTCCTCGTCCAGCTTGCCCAGGATCAAGGCTTCACGGCGGATGAGCTCTATCGGGCCTACGTGCGCAAGAATGAGGAGAACTGGGAGCGGCAGCGCTCGGACCCACGCTACCGGCCTGAGCGGGCCTAGCGTGAGGCTGCGCTCCATCGGGCTATGCGCGCCATGAAGTCCGTCAGGCTGCTGAGCGGCGTCGCCATCCGCTTCGACGCGACCACCGGCGAGGTCGCGTCGGTTGAGCATATCAGGCCGCGCGCTCGGGGGCGGCTCCGACTTGCTGAACCTTGGCGTCGCGCATGCGCGCTGCAACGGCGAGAAAGGCCGGCGCTGGGACCCGCGACGGCGGCATCGGCGCGTTCCCGACGCCTACACGGCGCTGGTCGGGCGGCTGCTCGCGGAGCGCGCGCGGCGCTGGCGCGCGTGGCCCGATCGCCAAGGCGCGGATGACATGATCATGAACGAAATGGATCCGGCATGAGTGAGCGAGAGCCACAGGCGAACGATGAACTGGGGCTGGCGCCGCCCGCGCGCATCACCCGTGAGACGTTGCTGGGTTGCCTGGGCATCGCCTGCGTGCTGCTGCTGCTGCCGTTGCTCTGGCTGGCGGCGGGCGCGGCCTCAAGCTGGCTGGCGCGCGCGCTGCCGCTGGGAGCCTTCGCGCTAGTCGTCCTGGGCGTCGTCCTGACCCTGCGCGTGCCTGGCGCGCTTACCCCCCGCTCGCGCGACCCGCGCCGCCCGCTGACGCGCGAGGGGAGGGCGCCGCTGATCGAGCGACCCGCGACGCCGCTGACGCGCGCCAGCTTCGCGCTCGCGGCGGGCCTCGGCGCGCTCGCTGGCGCGGGCTATCTCTTGGAGAGTGGCGCGCAGGGGACGCACACGCCGTGGGGGTTGCTGGTGTCGCTGATCGCGGGGATGGGACTGATGGCGCAAGGAGTGTTCGTGGGCGCGGGGCGACTGACGCCGCCCGCCCTGCGCTGGCAGCGCCTCGCGATCTCTGGAGCCGCGCCGTGGCAGGGCGCCACGCTGGCGGCGATTGGCTTCGTCGCGGTCGGCGGCTCGCTGCTGCTGGCGATGCTGGAGGGCTATACGTGGGGCGCGGCCGGGTTGGCCGCGCTACTGCTGATCCTGGTAGTGAGCGCGCCATTCGCCCGTCGCACGCCTGGGCGCGGGAGCTGGATAGGCCAGCGCCAGGAAGACCAGGGCGCCAGGGAGTGATCGCTCAGCCCGCGCGCCGCTCGGTGTCTCCCGCGTCCCCTTTGCCTGCCTCCAGCGCGGCTGTCCCAACAAGGAGGGAGGTGCGCGGTAGCGGCTGAACGCGCTCGCGCAGATAGGCGCGCGCGCTCTCGTAGGCGGCGTCAATCCAGGCCACGGCGTGATCGAAGTCCAGCGTCGCTTCGCTCGGCGCGCTGGTCGTCCCGATGATGTGGGCCTCGACTCCGGGCGGGATGCGCTCGATGGCGCGCTCGAGCTGGTAACGCCCCATCATGGTCGCGGTGCGCTCCAGCATGACCGCCAGCGCATGGGCGTTGGGCTGCTGGCCAGCGCGCCCATCACGGGCGATCAGCCGCTGAAGGAGCTCATCGGCCTCAGGAGTGGCGTCGTTGCCCGCGTCGAGCACGAAGATACGGCGCGCTCCGAGGGCGATGGCGGTGTCGATGCTGGCGCTCTCCAGCGCGCCGCCATCCACGAAGGTCTGACCGTTGATGCGAACGGGTGGGAAGATGCCTGGTATCGCCGCTGACGCCAGCAGCGCCATCTCGATGGGCCCCTGACCGAAGACCGAGATGCCGCCACTGGTGAGGTTGGACGCGATCACGCGGAATGGCACGCGCATGTCCTCGAAGCGCGTCTGATCGAAATGCTCGGCGAAGATCTGGCGCAGGCCAGAGTCGCCATAGAGCGACGGCATGCCCATCGTCACACGCCGCATCGCGGCCACGACGAACGCGCCGGTGAACGCCGGCGCCACCTGCGTGAAGCGCGGCTCCCAGCCGAGCAGCACCCGGGAGGTGGTCAGCCCCTGCCAGACGCGCATCAGTTCCTCGATGACGCTGGGTGTTGGGTTGCGGGCCACCATCGCCCCGTTCCAGGAGCCAATCGAGGTGCCGACGATCACATCGGGCGTCTCGCCATGCTCGAAGAGCGCTCGCAGCGCGCCGACCTGGAGCGCGCCCCGCGCGCCGCCACTGGAGAACACGAACGCTGTGTAGTCGCTCCATTGGGGACGGCGTCGGGGCGGCGCGGGCTGGAGCGCTGGCCCGTCAGGCGCCCGCGGAGCAGGCCCCGCCACATCCTCCGTCATCGCCATACCATGCCTCAGCTTTCCTCAATCGCCTCCTCACGGCGCGAGGAGTCTCACTGCGCCATCTCTGTACCCTACTACGAAAAGGTAATACGGATGGTTCCCTCGCGCCAGTCTTCTCTCCGGAGCGGCTTAGGGCGCAATGGTGGCGCCAGCTTCACTATGGCTGGCGCGCGGCGTCGCTCAGATGGAGATGCCGCCGTCCACGACGAGCGTCTGGCCGGTGATGTAGCTGGAGGCGGGCGCGCTGAGGAAGACGAACGCGCCGCGCAGCTCATCCAGATCGCCTATGCGGCCCAGCGCCGTGCGGGCCTCGAAGCGCTCGCGGTAGGCGTTGATGCTGGCGGCGGCCATGCGCGTCGGGAACCAGCCCGGCGCGATGGCGTTGACGTTCACGCCGCGCCGTCCCCATTCCATCGCCAGGCTGCGCGTGAACGCGATCACGCCGGCCTTGCTGGTGTTGTAGGCGATGGTCTTGACGCCCTGAGGATCGCCCGCGACCAGGCCCGCTACCGACGCGACATTGATAACTCGGCCAGAGCCGCGCGCGAGCATATGGCGGCCGGCGGTCTGCGACATCAGGAACATGCCGTTGAGGTTGACTTCGATCACCTGGCGCCAGCGCTCGAAGGGCATGTCCTCAGTCGGCTGCCCCCATGTCTGGCCCGCGTTGTTGATGAGGATGTCGAGCTGCCCGTATGCGTCCAGCGCGGCCTGGACGGCGCGCGCGACATCGTCGGGTTGTGTGACGTCCGCGACGACCGCATGGCAGGCGAGGCCGCGCGCCGCCAGCTTCTCACTCGTCGCGCTCAGATACTCCTCACGGCGGCCCGTGATGACCACTTTCGCGCCTGCCTCAGCCAGCGCCCCAGCGGCGATCTCGCCGATGCCCCGGCCGCCGCCAGTAACGAGGGCCACCTGCCCTGTCAGGTCGAAGAGCTGCTGAACTGACATCCCGCCCCTCCCTGCCGCGCTCAGCGGCCGTCATCACCAGTCGCGGTCGCTGCTGCGCGCGGATAGACTGGCGGCGGCGCGGACTGGTGAGATTTTAGGTGAGATTTTAACAGGTCGTTCGTGAGCGAGCAACAGACGCGCGCCTCCGCCCCGCCCGCATGCCCATGTGCTATCATGCGTTTAGGGCGCATGCGCGTTTGTGAGGACGCCTTGCGCCTTTGAAGCGGGCGGCGCGCCGCCTCATCGCTGACATGATTCACCAATCCAGATGGAGAGAGCAACCTATGGAGGGCCTGACGCAGCGCGAGATGTTGTCCGCGCGGGTGCGCGCGATCAAGCCATCGGGGATCCGCAAGTTCTTCGATATCGCCGCCGCTATGCCCGAAGTCATCTCGCTGGGCGTTGGTGAGCCAGATTTCGTGACGCCCGAGCAAATCCGCCAGGCGGGAATCGCGGCCATCCAGGCGGGCATGACCCACTACACCTCGAACTACGGCGCGCTCGATCTGCGCGAGGCGCTCTCGGCTCATCTCCAGCGCCGCTACGGCGTGACCTGGGACCCAAAGACCGAGATCATGGTGACGGTCGGCGTCAGCGAGGCGATTGACGCGACGTTGCGCGCCGTGATTGATCCTGGAGACGAGGTCATCATCCCCGACCCAGGCTATGTCGCCTATGAGGCCGATGTGACGCTCGCTGGCGGTGTGGTCGTTCCCGTCCCGACGCGCGTAGACGACGCGTTCGAGATCAAGGCGTCCGCCATCGAGGCCGCCCTGACACCGCGCGCGAAGGTCATCCTGCTGGGCAACCCGAATAACCCCACCGGCGCCGTGATCGCTCGCGCCGAGCTGGAGAAGATCGCCGAGCTGGCCACGCGTCACGATTTGCTCGTCATCAGCGATGAGGTCTACAGCCGGCTGGTGTACGGCGAGGAGCATGTCAGCATCGCCGCTCTGCCTGGCATGAAGGAGCGCGTCGCGCTGGTGGACGGCTTCTCCAAGGCGTACGCGATGACCGGCTGGCGCGTTGGCTATGTCTGCGCCGACGCCCATCTGCTCGAAGCGGTTCTCAAGGTGCATCAGTACACCATCATGAGCGCGCCGACGATGAGCCAGGCCGCCGCGCTAGAAGCCATCACCCACGGTGAGGACGACGTGCTGGCGATGGTGGCCAGCTACAATGAGCGCCGCACGCTGATCGTCAATGGGTTCAACGCCATTGGCCTCACGTGCTACGAGCCGCGCGGCGCGTTCTACGCCTTCCCGTCCATCGCCGCCACTGACCTCACCTCCGACGAGTTCGCTGATCGGCTGCTCCACGAGGAGAAGGTCGCGGTGGTGTCGGGCGCGGCGTTCGGCGAGGCGGGTGAAGGCTTCATACGCTGCACGTATTGCACGGCGCGCGAGAAGATCGAGGAAGCCATCGAGCGCATGGGCCGCTTCGTCCAGGCGCACAGGCGCTAGCCGCGCCCAGCTTCGCAGCACAGCCATTCAGATAGTCCAGCCAGAAGGTGAAGCTCCATGACGTCCGCTCCCGCCAGCGTCGCAACTGACTACGAGATCGTAATCGGGCTTGAGGTGCATTCCCAGCTCCTCACGGCCAGCAAGATGTTTTGTCGCTGCCCGGCGGACTACGCCAACGCGGAGCCAAATACCCACTGCTGCCAAATCTGCATGGGCTTCCCCGGCGTGCTGCCCGTCATCAACGAGCGCGCCATCGAGTACACCATCATGACCGCGCTCGCGCTCAACTGCGAGATTCCCGAGTTCTCCAAGTTCGACCGCAAGAACTACTTCTACCCCGACCTGCCCAAGGGCTACCAAATCTCGCAATACGACATGCCGCTGAGCCGCGAGGGCTACCTGACTATCACGCACGACGGCCAGGAGAAGCGCATCGGCATCACCCGCGTCCATCTGGAGGAAGATACCGGCCGGCTGGCGCATATCGCGCTGGACGGCGACAGCTACAGCCTGGTGGACCTCAACCGCGCGGGCGTCCCACTGATGGAGATCGTCAGCGAGCCAGATATGCGCAGCCCCGAGGAGGCGCGGCTCTACATAGAGAAGTTGCGCTCGATCCTGCTCTATCTGGGCGTCAGCTCCGGTAAGATGGAGGAGGCGGCGCTGCGCTGCGACGCCAACATCTCCGTCCGCCCGCGCGGCCAGCAAGAGCTTGGCGTCAAGACCGAGATCAAGAACATGAACTCGTTCCGCGCTGTCGAGCGCGCGCTAACCTACGAGGCGCAGCGCCAGATTGACGAACTGCTCAAGGGGCGGCGTATCGTCCAATCTACGCGCGGCTGGGTCGAGGACCGCGGCGTGACTGTCCTCCAGCGGGTGAAGGAACACGCTGACGACTACCGCTACTTCCCTGAGCCCGACCTGCCGCCGCTGGTCATCAGTCGTGAGCTGGTCGAGCGCATCCGCTCCGGCCTGCCTGAGCTGCCGGACGCCCGGCGCGCGCGCTTCGTCAGCGAGTTTGGCCTCTCAGCCTACGACGCCGACCAGCTCACCTCAGAGCGCGCGATGGCGGACTACTACGAAGCCGCCGTCGCCGCTGGAGCGCCCGCCGACCGCGCCACGCGCGCTAAGTCGGCGGCCAACTGGATCCTCGGTGATCTGCGTCGCCTGCTGAACGCCGCGGGAATCAGCATCACCGCGAGCAAGATCACCGCCGCCGGGCTTGCCGAGCTGCTCGATCTCGTAGACAGTGGCGCGATCAGCGGCAAGCAGGCCAAAGAGGTGCTGGAGAAGGCCTTCGCCACGGGCGCCAGCCCCAAGGAAGTCGTCGCCTCCGAGGGCATCTCGCAGCTCAGCGATACCAGCGAGCTGGAGGCCGCTGTCGTCTCCGTCATCGCCGAGAACCCGAAGGCGGTGGACGATTATCGCGCTGGTAAGGCGTCCGCGATTCAATTCCTGATGGGCCAGGTGATGAAACGCACCAAAGGCCGCGCGCGCCCCGATGTCGTGACGCCGCTACTGCGAAGCAAGCTCGACCAGGGCTGACGCGCCGCGCCTGCCGCCAGACGCGCCGTCATCCCAGCACAGTCCAGGAGGACCGGTCAATGGACGATGAGACGCTGGGCGCTGGTCGCCCCAACCTGTATGCGATGGCGCTGGAACAGTTCGAAGCGGCGGCCGACCGGCTGGATTTAGACGCCGAAGTGCGCCTGCCGCTGCGCGTGCCGAAGCGCGAGCTGACGGTCAACTTCCCTGTGCGGATGGATGACGGCCACATAGAGATGTTCACCGGCTACCGGGTGCAGCACAACATTGATCGCGGCCCGGCCAAGGGCGGCATCCGCTACGACGCGTCGGTGACGCTGGATGAGACGCGCGCGCTAGCGATGTGGATGACGTGGAAGTGCGCCGTCACTGACATTCCCTTCGGCGGCGCGCACGGCGGCGTCGTCGTGGACCCCAAGCGGCTCTCCATAACTGAGATCGAGCGACTGACGCGGCGTTTCGCCACCGAGATCTCGCTCCTGATCGGCCCCAACAGCGACATCCCCGCACCGGATATCAACACCTCCTCGCGCGAGATGGCCTGGATCATGGACACCTACTCCATGCACCAGGGCTATTCCGTCCCTGCCGTGGTCACGGGCAAGCCGCTGTCCATCGGTGGCAGTGAGGGCCGCAACGAGGCCGCCGCGACCGGCGTGGTCATCACCCTCCAGCGCGCGGCGGAGGATGCTGGCATTGCGCTGGAGTCGTCGTCCGTCGCCATTCAGGGCTTCGGCACGACCGGCTCCATCGCCGCTGAGCTGCTGAGCGAGCTGGGCGCGCGCGTCGTAGCCATCAGCGACCGGGGCTGCGCGCTCTACAATCCAGATGGCCTGAACATCGCCGCGGCTCAGCGCCATAAGGCGGAACTCGGCTCGCTGGCCGGCTTCCCCGGCGCCGAGGAGCTTCCCGCCCCAGAAGCGCTGGAGGTCCCGTGTGACATTCTCATCCCAGCCGCCACCCAGACACAGATCACCGTCAGGAACGCTCCGCGTGTGCGAGCGAAGCTGATCATCGAGGCCGCCAACGGCCCAATCACCCCAGAGGCCGACGCCATCCTGCGCAAACGCGACGTGCGCATCATCCCCGATATCCTGGCAAGCTCCGGTGGCGTCGCCGTCAGCTATTTCGAGTGGGTGCAGGACCTCCAGGCGTTCTTCTGGGATGAATTCGAGATTCGCCGCCAGCTCGAGCGCGTGATGAACCAGGCGTATGATGCGGTGACACGCTATGCCCAGGACCACCACATTGACCTGCGCCTGGCCGCCCACATGGTGGCAGTCCAGCGCATCGCCGAGGCTGACATCGCGCGTGGCATCTATCCATAGCTTGCTCCACGCAGGCGGGAAGGGCGAGGCATGCCGGCGGATAACACGCTGTACCAGCGGCCCGGCGACATCTGGTGGGACGAGCGTGAGACCTTCTCCGTGCTGCGTACGGCGCTCAACCCGGCCCGGTTCGGCTACTTCCAGCGCGTGCTGACCGAGCGGCTGAGCATCAATCCGCGGGACAAGGCGGCGCTCGATGTGGGATGTGGAGGCGGGCTGCTGACTGAGGAGTTCGCCCGGCTCGGTTGCCGCGTCACCGGGATAGACCCATCAGAGCCGGCGCTGGAGGTCGCGCGGGCGCACGCCGCCGCCTCGGGGCTGTCTATCACCTACCGCGCTGGAGTGGGCGAAGCGCTGCCATTTCCCGAGCAGTTCTTCGAGATCGTGTCCTGTTGCGACGTGCTGGAGCATGTCGCCGACCTCGACCGGGTGATCGCGGAGATCGCCCGCGTGCTTGTGCCCGGCGGCGTCTTCTTCTTCGATACCATCAACCGCACGCTGCTGAGCAAGCTGCTGGCGATCAAGCTGGCGCAGGAGTGGAGGCTGACGCGCGTCCTGCCGCCTAACCTGCATGACTGGAGCCAGTTCATCAGGCCTGCCGAACTCGACGCCTTGATAAGAACACATGGGCTCGCGCGTCAGGAGGTTGTCGGGTTGCTGCCGGGCATGAGTCCATTCGCCGCGATTTCTGCAATGTGGGACTACAAACGGGGCGTGATCTCCGTTGGTGAATTAGGACGGCGTCTGGCCTTTCGCGCCAGTCGGAATCTGTCCGTATCGTATGCGGGCTACGCGCTCAAGGCGATATAGTGCGCTGCGCGCGGCCTTCATCGCCCGCTATCGGGAGGAGCATAGCATTGACCAGTCAAGCGGACCTCTCAACAACTGAGCTCAAATCGCGACTGGCCGCGTTGATGCGCCAGGGGCACGCGGACGAGCGCGCCTTTGGCGAGACGCTGACGCAGGAGGAGCGCGAGCGGGCGGGAACGGTAGACGCCTGGGCGCCCAAGGAGATCATCGCTCACCTGGCCTACTGGCGCGAGTGCGAGGCTGAGCGTGCCCAGGCTCGCGCGCAGGGCGAAGGGGGGCCGGTGTACGACGACTTCCTGACAATGAACACGGAATCCTTCGGCGACCTCGTCACGCACTCATGGGAGCGAGCTATCGAGCGCTCTCGCCAGTCCGTCGAAACACTCATCACAACAGTGGAGTCGCTGCCTGACGCGGCTCTATTTGGACCCGCCAGGCCATCTGCCGAGCCAGGAGTGGTGCGGCTGCTGGAGACGATTATCAACAATGGCTACACCCATCCAGAGCAGCATCTTGCTGAGATGAGCGCCGCTCGCGGCGACGCAGCGGGAGCGGCGGCTATCCAGCGACGTTTGCTCGATGCGATCATCGCGCTGGACGCCGGCCCGCTGGTCGCGGCGAACGCGCGCTACAATCTCGCATGCGCGCTCGCCGCCACCGGCCCGCGCGCCGAGGTCATCGCCCTGCTGCGCCAGTCGTTCGCCGATAATCCCAGGCTGATCGCCTGGTCGCGTCAGGACAGCGATCTCGATCCGCTGCGCGCCGATCCCGAATTTCAGGCGCTTACCGCAGAGGCGTAAGGCTAGCCAATGGAGTTCCACTTCATGCCCGTCACCGAGGGAGATGTCCGCGCCATACTCGCCTGGCGCTATGATCCACCGTACGCGGCTTACAACTCGGCCAATGAGCCAGCGGACTTCGACTACGTGGCGGAGATGCTGGACGTCCGCAGCCGCTACTACGCCGTACGAATGGCCAGCGGTGAGGATTGGGAGCGCAAGCCGCCAGTGGGCTTTTTCGCCTTTGGCAGCGCGTGTGAAGTGGGCTCTGAGCCGGACGCTCCG
>DASTKI010000112.1:0-2532 GCA_035716045.1 Ktedonobacterales bacterium | reverse complement strand
CTCGCAAAGAAAGGCCGCCGCGAAGACATCGCCCGCCCCGGTCGGATCAACCTCATTCGCTGGATAGCCCGCGAACACATCCGACCTGGCGCCATTCTCCCAGACATACGCGCCATCGCGGCTACAGGTGACCGCGATGAGCGGCACGATCCGCGCCCATTCGCCAATTACCGTGTCGGCTAACGCTCCGATATCTTCAGGGCTGAGGATCAGCGCCCGCAGATGGGGCAGCAGCACATCAGCGTTGGCAAGCGGCGATGGAGTAACTACGCCGTCCGCGTCCCACTGGCGCAGCCAGCCCTGTGGCGTCGCGGCGACGAGTGAATTGGGAAAGCCGCCGACGACACTGGCATCGATCTCCTGCGCAACTGGCCCCAGCAGCACGATAGGGGCGTCTCGCCAAGTGCCAGGGACAGCCGAGAGCATAAGTGGCGCGGCGCGGCCATGCAGGAACTGCTGGCGACCCTGCACGGTATAGATATTCTCGAAGGTGGTTGCCTCGACGGAGGGGACGATGCTCAGAGAGATATCAGGCAGCACGGCATCCAACGCCGCCAGCACATCCGGTGGCCCGCTGGTGACAATGGCCGGGCGCAACCCCAGGCGGGCAGCGGTCAGCGCAGCATAGGTAACAGCGCCACCCAGCCGCCAGCTTCCATCGGGCAGCAAGTCGCGGGTGATATGCCCAATCGCCAGGAAGTCGGGGCGCTCAGAGGTGTGGCGTACAACAGCCAATTCCGGCGTTTCCACGGAAGAAGGATCGCTAGCGCCGCGCGCTGTGCTTCAACGAAACCACTACACGCCGCTGGTCGCCTTCACCCTCGCTCTCCGTGGAGATATCCTCGAAATCGGCCAGCGCCATATGCACGATACGCCGCTCGTTCGGCGGCATCGCCTCCAGCATGACGGCCCGGCCAGAGGTGCGCACCTGCTGGGCGATGCGCTGCGCCATCGTGCGGAGATTCTCCTCGCGGCGGTGGCGATAGCCCTCGACATCCACGATCACACGCTCGCGGGTGTCGCCCTGCTTCGAGACAACCAGGTGCATCAGCAGTTGCAGCGCCGCCAGCGTCTCGCCGCGCCGTCCGATCAACACGCTGAGCGCGCTCGAAGATCGCTCGTCGGCGCCGCGAATGTTGAGAACCAGCGGCTCCTCGCCCTCGGCGGGATGCACCTCGATCCCAGCATGCACGCCCATATGCGCCAGAATCGTGTAGAGGGCGGCGACGGCGATGTCCTCCATGCTCGCGTCTTCGGCCATGACATCGCTAAGCGCGTCGGTGGTTACCTCTGGCTGTTCCAACTCATCCACGGGGGGAAAGTCCGCGTCGCCGCCACCATCTGGCGGATGGTCGTCTGGCGCCAGGTCGTCCGCGAATTCCTCGAAGTCGTCGGCGAAATAGGGGTCTGCCACCTCGGGCGCTACAGCCGGGCGCTGCTGCAGGACGGTCGCGCGCACCCGCGCCTCGCGCGCGCTGGCGTCACGCGAGCCACGTGCGGGCCGTTGCAGCACCGTAATCTCCACCTCATCCCGGTTGCGTCCTAGCCGAGCAAGCGCATTGATAATCGCATCCTCGATGGACTTACCAGAGGCCTCAACACTCTCCACGCCTACCTGCCCTTCTTCGAGCGACCACTACTATTGCGCGACTGACCGCCCGATCCACCCTTCGCGGTATTCTTACGCGCGCCATTGCCCCCGCCGGTTGTCGAGGGCCGCGTTCCATTCGCTCCCGTGCGCGCGCTATTTGATACGCCGTTTGACCCGTTTGACCCGTTGGGCGCCTTCGCCCCACCAGTTCCGTTGGAGGACTTCGCCTTCATAGCTCCGTTGGTCACGTTGGTCCCGTTGGCTATTTCCTGCTCTGGCAGCACCGTCTGATCGGTCGCCTGCTGAATCGCCGCGTCTATCTCGTCGCCACCCGGCGTATTCTGTGTGGTCGCGGCGGCGGGTTGCGGCGGCTTGACGAGCACCGGACCCTGGCGCGATGGGCGCTGGCGACGTGCTGGCGATGAGGCGCTCTTGCTACTGGTATCCGCACTCCCGGCGCTTGTCTGCTGCGCTCGGGACGCCTCCAATTGCTTGCGGGTCTCCTCGGCGCGCTCTACGGCCTGTGACTGGGCTGCAGTGACGCTCTCTTTCATCCGATTCCACCAGCCACGCAGTCCACCCTCTTCAGGCGCCGAAGCGGCTGGCGCTGTCAGCGCGCGTGCGGAGCCGCCTGTGACGGCAGCGGCGGTGGCTGGGGCGCGCGTGACGGTGGGTGAGATATCTCGTGGCGGCGGGACAAGATGCTCCATTCCCGGCACGCCGACGAAGAGCGAACCCCAGTTGCCATTGATGAAGTACTGTTGCACAGCGGAGAACCCAGTCGAGATACACCAGTAGAGGGCAAGGCCAGCGGGGAAGGTCCAGCCGATGAAGAGCGTCACGACTGGCATAATATATTGCGTCGTCGCCGTCGCCTGCATCGTCGGATCGGGATTCTCGCCCGGCTGGCGTGGCTTGCGCACCGGCATCGCCATGCGCAG
>DASTKI010000111.1:0-18525 GCA_035716045.1 Ktedonobacterales bacterium | reverse complement strand
GACCAAACTGTGATCGGTTGAGCCGCCGCCAGCAAGTGAGCGCTCAACCGATCACAGTTTGGTCGCCTGATTGCCTGGACTACTGAAAGATGGAGGCTACGCCCGTGACATCCGATCGCACCGCGCTCGTCGAAACCCTGCGCGGCACACACCCGGCGCTCGTGCGGCTGACATCCGGTGTCCCGGAAGCCGCGCTAGACTTCCGCAGCGCGCCGGAGGAGTGGACGGTCCGCGAGATTCTGGCCCACCTGGTGGACGATGAAATGTACGTCATGCGGACACGCCTGGAGCGCATCATCAAGGAGGAGCGGCCACAGCTCGCCCCGCATGATGAGCAGGCGTGGTACGCGAGCCGCAATACCACACGCGACGCGCTCGCCGAACTGCTGGCGGGCTTCGCGACGCAGCGGGCGGCCAGCCTGGGAATCATCGACATGCTGCGCGAGTCGGACTGGGCGCGCGAGGGATATCAGCCGGAGTACGGAACCTTCACCGCCGAAGGCTGGCTCACCCGCTGGGCGGAGCACGACGCCGTCCACCTGCGCCAGATCGAGCGGACGCTGGAGGCGTTCACTGCCGGTAAGGCCAGTTAGGAACGTGCCGCCCGCCTCTTGCCGGGTAGATCGCTGCGCAGCCGCCTGATCACCTCGCCAGGCGGCTGCGCCGTGTTCAGCCAGCCATGCGCCGCTCGCCGACACGGTAGGCGTGGAGGGCGAACAGAGTGAACACCAGGCCAAAGAGGCGGGGATGCGCTTCAGCGGCAAATCGGCGGATAACAAGCTGGTGGAGATCATCGAGTTGCCCGACCATCCGTGGTTCGTGGCGACGCAGTTCCACCCGGAGTTCAAGAGCCGCCCGACGCGCCCGCACCCACTGTTCCGTGGCTTCGTCGCCGCCAGCGTCGAGCGCGCGCACGGGCAGGCGGGAGAGCGCCTGGCCGGAGAGCCCATCGCCACCCACAGCCGCAACGGACATAATGGGCATGCCCATACCCATCTGCCGGAGAGCGAGACAGCGAAGTAAATGCCTGGCGAATGAATTCGCGCCTGCGGGGCCTGACGGTCACGAGACCCACCTGCGCGGGTCCGGGTTCGCGTCCGCGCAGGCGGACGTTGTGGCCGGATGGTCATTGAGGCACGAATTCATTCACCCGCTACCTACTGTGGGCGTCCGCGACGCACGCGGCATCCTCGCTGGGACATGACCCAATAGTCCGGCGCGCCGGGCGGCTTGGACTCGATGACTGGCGCGCTGGCGAGGCCACTCGCTTTGACGTGTGGCCTGCGGTGTGCGAAGGTAGGCCGAATCGGGAGTTGGGGTAAGGAAGCCGGGCGCGAGGCGCGTCATGGACGATCCCGCGCCGCGGCTCCGCTCTCAGAACTTCCCAGCGGAGGTAGCGCCATCGTGCTCGTACAGGCCAGTCAGTCGTCAGGTCAGCCCTCAGCGCCGCTTGCTCTTCACACAGGTCAGGACGATCAACAAGACCATCAGAAACCGCTCACACGCCGTGAGCTCCTTGGCATCAATATTCTATGGTTCGCGCTGAATTTTGTGTTCGCCGCGCTTTTGCCCATCGTCATCCCCGCGCAGATCTTGCTCTACGTCTCGCCTGGCGTGGCTGGAAACGGGCAGCAGGCGCTCTTCCTTGGCGGGCTGGCGGCGCTGGGCGCGGTCACGGCGCTGATCGTGCAGCCGGTGGTCGGCGCGCTCTCTGACCGCACTTCGACCCGGCTAGGCAAGCGGCGCCCCTACATCCTCGGCGGTGGTGTGGTGTTGCTGGCAGGGCTGGGGCTGCTGGCTTTCACGCATCAGATCGCGCTATTCATCCTCGGCATGTTCTTTGTGGTCGTTGCGCATACGGCGAGCAGCACGGCGTATCAAGGCCTCGTGCCCGACCGCGTGCCGCCCGCGCAGCGCGGCGTGGCTTCTGGCTACATGGGCCTGATGACCATTCTGGGCACGGTCGGCAGCCTCGCGGTCGCCTCGCTGCTGCTCTCGCAGGCCGGCGCGCCGGGAAGCGCGTTCCACACCTTCGCCTCAGGCGTCGCGCGCGGCGCATCGGTCTTCTATATCGTCGGCGCCTGTCTGGTGGTGATCGCGGTCGTCGTGACGCTCGTGGAGGTGCGCGAGACGCCGCAGCCGGCGATGGCGGCGCGCGGGGGCGCCAGCAACGAGCCCAGGAGGCGGCGTCTCGCCAGGCTGTGGCTGGAGCCATGGCGCCACGCCAACTTCACCTGGGTCTTCCTGACGCGCGGCTTCGTCGTGCTGGGCCTGGCGCTCTTCACGACCTACATCGCCTACTATTTCGCACAGGTCGAGCACGTCGCCAATTTCGTGCAGGCGACGGCGATCAACGCCGTGCTGGCGCTGGGCGGCGCCGTCCTCAGCACGCTCATTATCGGTGTCCTGTCGGACCGCGTGCGGCGGCGCGCCCCCATCGTCTCCACCGCTGGGGGCTTCATGGCCCTGACCGCGCTGGCGTTCGTGGTGGCGCCGGGGAGTATCCCACTCTGGCCGCTCGGCGTCCTCTTCGGCCTGGGCTATGGCGCGTACATGAGCGTGGACCTCGCGCTCGCGGTGGACGCGCTGCCCTCGCATCGCGACGCGGGCAAGGACCTGGGGCTGTGGAGCATGGCCTCGACGCTGCCCGCCGTGCTGGCGCCCGTGCTGGGCAGCGCGGTCATCTTCGTAGCAGGCATGCTGGGGCAGACGGCATTCGGCTACCGCGCGGTCTTCGCTCTGGCCACGATCTTCCTGATCCTGGGCGCCGTCTTCGTCCTGAAGGTCCGCGAGCGGCGGCATGCCCATGATATCGCGCCAGGCGGCGCCGCGGAGCCGGAGCCGCGGGCCGCGGTGGAAGCGGAGGGCGAGCCAGCGGCCTAAGCGCGGGGCGCGCCCGTACCGGACCTATCCTTGCGTATACTGATGGGGCGTGAGAGGCAGCGGAGAGGAGCGCGCCGCTGGTATGTCCACCGCACCTGAGAATTCCCGCACACCGCCGGCGGAGAATCCTCGCCCCGCACAGCAACCGAGGACTTCACCCGCGCCTATGCCCAGCGGATCGCGTCCGCTAGGCGAAGCGACCCAAGCGGCTACTGCTATGGGACGCCGCCGCGCGCGACCAGCCTTCCGCCCGGTTGGCGCGACGATCCGCGTCCCGAAGGGCCGCACGGTGGTTGTCAGGGCGGCGGGCGATACAGGCGAGGCGGGCGCCGCCCATCCACTAGCTGAGCGGCGGGTCGCGCGTGGCGGCGTCGAAGCCGTCGAAGCCGTCGAAGCCGTGGAGCGCGCCGCCCATCTCCGGCTCGCCCGCCTGGCGCGGGTCGCGTTCATCAATCGGGACTTCGCGCTGGTCTGGTGGGGGCAGGCTATCTCCAGCGTGGGCGACTATGCCTGGGATACCGCGCTCGTCCTCTGGATCGCGACGACTCTGGCGTACAACCAGTCCTGGGCTCCGCTGGCGATCAGCGGCGTGATTGTGGCGGCGGCGCTGCCGCAGATCGTTGTCGGGCCGATCGCTGGCGTCTTCGTGGACCGCTGGGACAAGCGTCGTACGATGATCGCCGCGACGGCGCTGCAAGCGATCTTCGCCTTGCTGCTCATCCCGCCGGTGGCGAATATGCCGCTGCCCTTGGTGGGCGACGCGCGGCCACCGACGTTCTGGATGCTGGGCGTCATCTACGCGGATGTCGCTCTGATCACGATCTGCTCGCAGTTCTACATCCCGGCGCAGCTGGCGCTGATCAAGGATATCGCCCCCGCCGAGCAGGAGGACCAGGCGCAGGAGATGGCGCAGGCCATCCAGGGGCTGGCCGTGGTCATCGGGCCGCCGGTCGCGGCGGCGCTGGTCTTTGGCGCGGGGATCGGCTGGGCGATGCTGCTCAATACGCTCTCGTTCGGCGTGGCGCTCGTCGCCGTGGTCGCCGTCCGCGCGCCACAGACGGAGAGCAGCCGCCGACTGGGCGAGAGCGGCCAGTTCACACGCGAGTTCCTCGACGGTGTCGGCTATGTGCTCGGCCATGCCACGCTGCGGACGATTCTGGTGGCGGAGACGCTGACCTGGCTGGGCTTCGGCGCACTGCAAGTCCTGGGCTACTTCTTCATCACCGAAAACCTCCACGCGCCTCCCAGCATGTACGGCTATTTCGGCGCAGTCTTCGGCGTCGGTGCGATCGTCGGTGGGCTGCTGGTGACATTCGTGAGCCACCGCATCGGCCTGGAGCGGATTTTGTGGAGCGCGCTGATCGCGTCGGGCGTCTTCGTGATCGTCATGTCACACCTGACGAACTTTCCCCCAGCGATGGTGGCGGCGTTCTTCTTCGGCGTCACGGCGACCTCGATCCTCATCGCCGGGGGCGCGCTCTCGATTGACGCGACCGAGCGCCCGTTCATCGGGCGGGTGACGGCGGTGCTGAACCCGGTCGGGCGGCTGGCGGCTTTCGTCTCGGTCATGCTGGCTGGCTCGCTCGTCAGCACGGTGCTAGACGGCTTCCACGCCACGGTCTTCGGCGTCACCTTTGGGCCGGTGAACGCCGTCTTCACGGGAACGGGGCTGCTGGCGGTCGCGGGCGGCGTCTACGCGTGGTTCACGCTCGGCAGTCCATCGCCCGCCGATCGTGACAATGAGCCAGACAAGCGGGCGGAAGACGAGCGCTCAGAAGAGCGCCGGTAAAGGCCGGGCGTGACTTCCGCCTGCTGGTAAGATCGTCCCACACGCATTCGGGGGCGAGGAGCGCTGTAGCAGGATGGAGCGCTAGTGGCCGCGCGTCCCCGAGTCGGCGTTGGAGTCGCTGCCGCTGCGCTCCTCGCGGTCCAGCATGCGCGCGCGCGAGTCAGCCTCGTGGGTCATGTAGTTGGTCGTGTCAGGCTCCCAGTGCGCGTGCGCGTCCTGGGCCTGGCGCGCGGTATCCTTGTGCTCGGCGGCCTGCTTGGCGTAGCGCTTCTGCTTCTTGACCGGACCGGTGGTGATGGGTGTGCTCTTGCGGGGATTGTTTCGCCCCGCCTTGGGCATCAGCCGGTGGTCGTGCTTGTCGTGCTTATGCTGCCCTTGCTTGGCCATGATGTACCTCACCTTTCCGCTTTCCGCATCGGCCCGCCCCGCCCCGCCCCGCCTCGCCTTGCCTTGCCTTGCCGCTGACCGCCCCGCCGGAGCCGGCCCCATAGGCCCAGGCTCCCCGTGCCCGTGAGCGTTGCCTCGTGGCGCAAGCGCTCTGGCGCCTCTCGATGAGCGGGTATTCCCCTCTCACCTTGCATCAGCGGCGCCACGAAGATGTCACAGTCTCAAGGGCCAGGCGCACAGCGTGGTCAGCGTGCGGGTGGGAGGGAGGGGCGCAGGGCAGGGCATGCCCCAGCGCGGGACCAGGGATAGGGTCTGACGAGCCTTTCGCGCTGGCGGCAGGCGATGGACGGCAAGGGGATTCGGCGCCAGGGAGGCGCGTCAGAGACTGAGGGGCACGCGCGGGTCGGGGTGATCGGTTAGGATTTCAAAGGCGGCGCGGCTCTGGGCAGTGAGTCGCTCGGGCTTTCTCCAGGCGCTACCCTGCCGCCGGGTAATGGTGAGCTGGCAGGATGCGAGCTTCGTATTCAGGCAGATCTTCGCGCCGCCGGGAGGATTGTGATACGTCAATCCAACGAAGGCGGCGCTGGAAGCTTCGATGCGCCCCTCGACACGCGCCTGGCTCATCTCGGAGCGAAACCGCCAGGTGAACGGCTCGAAGGCGCCGCTGGCCCGCAGCATCTGCCTGGGCGTGTTGAGCGAGATCTCCTCGCCGTCGCGGCGCACGACGAGCAGGGTCACGAAGGGGGTCCACAGCGGCCCCAGGCGGCGCCGCGCGGTCACGATCTCCAGGAACACCTCGGGGGCGTCGTCGAAGCCCGCCACCTGGCCCCATGCATAGTGATCGGTATGGCGCGCGCCCCAGTTGTGGTTCTGGCTGCCTACCCAGTCCGTGATCTCAAGCGGCTCGCCATTCACGACGATGCGCCCGGAAAAGACCGCCAGCGGAAGACCGACCAGGCTCTTGGCCTGCGAGCCTCCGCCCGCATACGCGGAGAGCGGCAGCAGGAACAGGGGGTCGGCGCCGCCGCTGTACGTCAGATCCCAGCGAACGGCGCGCCCATGGCTCTCCGCCGCGCCTGAGAGCCTGCCTGGCTCCAGCGACGCGTCGCCAACGCGGATGGAGAAGCGCGACGGATCAAAGACGCAATCGGACAACGGCGCCTCATGCTTGACAGCCACATGGCGCCCGCTCTCGCCGTCGAAGACGATCGCCCATAACTCTCCGATCGCCTGCTCAGGATGGCGCTGAGGACTGAAGATGGTGTAACGGATCCAGAACGCCAGCGGGCGCGTAGGGTGGTTGGCGCGCACGAAGAAGCTCTCGTAATGCCCCGCGCGCTCGCCGGGGCGGTATCGGGTATCGTTCGCGTGGAGACGCGCCTCCTCGACGTCGCTCATCATGCCCCCCTCCGGGCGCGCCCCGCGTCAGGAAGGCGGCGGGCGGCGCGATCACCGCGGCCAGTATAGCATGGCGCGGGCGGCCACAGCGCCCGCCTGGGCGGACGCCCCGCTCGCTCGCGCCCCGCTCGCGCCCCGCTCGCGCCCTGCATGAGTCTCAGCCCTGCGGCGGGTTAGAGGAGTCGTGTGTGGCGGCGCCCGGCCTGACTGGAGACGCTGGCGGCGCGTTGGGCGCGACGGCGAGCGGCAGCGTGAACCAGAATGTGGACCCCTGCCCCTGCGCGCTCTCGACGCCGACCGCGCCACCATGCCGCTCGATGATGCTCCTGGAGATGTACAGGCCCAGGCCGAACCCCTCGCTCGAGCCGGTCTTGTGGGCGATTCCTGGCGCGCGGTAGAAGCGGTCCCAGATACGGTCACGCTCCTCGGCTGGAATCCCCGGCCCCTCATCGCGCACGCGGACCATCGCGTTGTCGCCGTCCATCGTGATCCGGACCTCGACGGGACGCTCCTCGTCGGAGAACTTGAGCGCGTTGATCAGGTAGTTGGTGATGACTTGCCGGATGCGATCGGCGTCAATTGTCACCATGACTTCGCCCTCTGGCGCGTCCAGGGCGATGGTCCGCCCGGGGTGATAGAGGCGCTGCTCCGCGACGCAGTCCGCAATGAGCGGAGCGAGGCTTTGCGTGGTGGGGCGCATCATGAGCGCGCTCGTCTCGATGCGTGTGGCGTCCACGAGGTCCGCCGTCAGCCGCTCCAGATTGGCGGTCGAGGCGAGCGCGCGATCGAGCAGCGGCCCTACGGACGCCAGTCCGGCGGCGTTGCGCGGGCGGGCGCCAGCGGACGCCCGTTTGACCTCGCGCGCGGCGAGCTGCAAACCGATCTTGAGAGACGTGAGTGGCGTTCTGATTTCGTGGCTGGCGATGCCCAGAAAGTCCGTCATACGCCGATTGGTCTCGTCCAGGGCCGAAGCGCGCGCCCGTTCCTCGGCGCGAACCCGTTCCTGAGCGAACTGCTCCCGCAGCGTCACGGTGCGCCTGATGAGGGTGAGGATGGCGGCGAACGATACCAGGTCTATGATGGTGGTGATGACGAACACGATGGTGAGGAGTCGCTGAGCATCCTCGGCGCTGACATCCTGGCTGCGCAGCAGATCGTTTACCTCGGCCTGAAGCCGCGCGATGATATCGCGCAGCGTATGGGCTTCACGCTCAACAGGGCCCGAGCCGAGCCATTGCGTCGCCAGGGCCGTCTGCCCGCCTTGCTTCAGGGCGATGCCGTGTCGCAGGTCATCCAGGTAGGTCGGCGTCAGGCGTTGAATCCGCGCCACGTCTGGTCTGGCGCTGGCGCTGATTCCCTGGAGGGTCGCGAGCTGACGCGCATCGGCGCTGACGCGCAGGCGCGCGTCCTGATAGAGCTGAGCGCCCGACGCGTCACCCGAAATGACATAGTCGTACACGCCAGCTTCGGCCTCATCAACGGCGGCGTGGAGGTCCGTGAGGGTGATGAGCGAAGCGCGGACGGCGTCAATGCGCTGGCTTTGGCGCTGCTCGCCGATGGAGACGGCGAATATCACGAGGATGCTGAGGAAGAGTGTGAGCGCCATCGCGCTCGCTCCCAGAGCGAATCCCGACTTGCGCTGCCACGAGTCACGTGTGGTCATGTGCGAGGGCGCCCCCCTTCTCGAGGCAGTCTCACGCCACCAGAACGCCTGAAGGATACTGAAAGGATGCTGAAGGCCCATGCCAAGAGCGCCAGGTCGTCAAGGTCATCCGTAGCACGTCTGGCGCCGCTTCCTGGCGGCGCCAGACAGCAATGCCCTTGCCCTCCTGGGCGCGCCTGTTCCATACCGCACGTGCGTGACCATCCCCGCAAGGGAGCGTGAAGGGAGCGCGTTCGGCGCGTCACGCCACCCGCGCGAGGCGGCGGAGACGGCGGCGATTGGTGGCTCTGACGCCCACCATCCACCGCGCACGGTCAAGCGGCGACGCCGGTATCCTGGCGCGAGTGGGCCTTTGTTCTTATCCGCAATTCAGGTAATTCTTACTCAGTCCTTAGCTGCATGCTTCATACTAGACTCATGCTACAGGTGGTAGTTGATTGTTACCGCTGCGCGCGTCGTCCGTCTTGACCTTCATCTTGTCCTACCCTTGTCCTGACCTCTTCCCCTGGTATGTGATCTCGCGCCCCATTTAGCCCAACTACTCGCACATACGCCCCGACTCCTTAGCGGCGCCGGACGGCAGCGCCGCCGAGCTATCCTTCGCCGTTCAGTAGAACAAGGAGCAGCGGATGGACATCGAAACCCTTCACCTGGCAAGCATCATGGACGCCGACCGCTTTGGCGATGTGGATTACTTCGTGCGCCACACCGCCTTCATCATCTGCCACAAGTCAGAGCCCGTGGATACGCTCCTGACCATCTTGCGCTACATCCCCGCCGACAGTCCCCGCATCGTCGTTACGAACTGCGCCCCCAAGGCGCTCCCCCAGCTGCAAGACGAGCTGAGCAGGCGGCTTACGTCGCGCGGCGCGACCTATCTCATTCATCAGAAGGATGAGCGCGTCGCCCATTTCTTCAAGGCGTGCGGCGTCACCAATATCCTCGACGCTAGCGGCGCCGTCGCTGATGGTAAAGGCGAAGGCATGTACATCGGGGCCATTCTGGCGGCGCTGCTGGGCATCGCGGAATGGATCGTCTATTTCGACGCCGATAACTACGCTCCCAGCGCCCTGCTGGAGTACATCCTCGCCATGGGCCAGCTCTTCACGCCATCCTCCGGCGCGTACCCGTCGTATCTGGGCTATCACGAATATCCAGAGCGCGCGTCGCTCCTTACGCTCCATAACGTGCGGATCTGCTGGGCCTCCAAGCCGCATTACGACGGGGTGGCCTTCATACCTCAGCCCCGCGTCCTGGGCCGCTGCACGGAAGTCATCGCGCCCCTATGCGATGAGGTGTTGCAGGCGTGGAATCCCGAAAACACTGATCAGCTGCTCACGCCGAACGCTGGCGAGCAGGGTATGACGATGGCGACGGCCAAGGCGCTGCGCTTCTCGTCGGGCTTCTCGATCGAGACGTTCCAGCTGCTGGAGCTCGCGTCCGCCAGCATGCGGAGCCCCGGCGCCATAACGCATGCGCGGCTGCAGCAATATATGTCGGGCAGCCCGCATCTCCATGAGAAGAAGGATGGAGACCACATTCGCGGCATGATCGCCGAGAGCCTCGGCAGCTTCCTCGCATTCCGGCGTCACCTGCCGCAACACCTGCTGGCGCGCATCGCCGACCTGGCGAGCGATCTGGACATTCCCCTCACACGCCCCAGAACCTATCCAGCCATCGGACGCCTGCCACTCGCGCGCCACGGCGACTTCCTCGATCGCTTCCGGCTGGACGCCTGTGTGGAGGTCGTGCCAGCGTGAGTGCGCGCTGGACCGGCGCTTTCCAGGCGCCTGCCGTTGCCATGGGGTCCGTGCCATCACGACACGCGGATGACGTCGCTCAACGCCATCCGCTTGCCTTCTTGTGATATATTCGTGCCACATTACACATGCGCGCCATCTATACGTGCGAGTAATAGTGGAATGAGGCAAGCGGGCATAAGCGGCAGCGACGAGCGGGACGGTCAGGGCACGGCTGAGGCGCCAGGGCAAGTAGCGCCCTTCGACACTATCTTGCATGAAGATCGGGATGGGAACGAGTACTGGAGCGCGCGAACTGGGCAAGCTATTGGGGTACACGGAGTACGGCAAGTTCCGTGGGGCCATCGCGCGCGCTGAACAGGCCTGCGAATCCAGTGGCCATGCGGTTTCCGATCATTTCGCCCATGTGAGCGATATGATCGCAACAGGCAAAGGAGCGCGACGCCAGGTTGAAGATGTGCGCCTCTCGCGCTACGCCTGCTATCCGGTCGTGCAGAACGCTGACCCTGACAGGCCCATTGTCGCGCTGGGACAAACCTATTTCGCGGTGCAGACGCGGCGCTAGGAGCTGGCTGGCATCGAGCGGTTGACCGAGGCGCAGAAACGGCGGGCGCTGCGAGAAGAGATAGCAGCCCGCAGTACCGAGCTGGCGGTGACGGCCAAAGGGGTGGGCGTTGTCACCGCGCGGGACTTCGCCATCTTCCAGGACCATGGCTATATGGGCCTCTATAATGGCGAGCGCGCGAGACATCCATGCGCGAAAGGGGCTCAAGCGCCGGCAGCGTATCCTCGATCACATGGGCAGCACAGAGCTGGCGGCGAATTGGTTCCGCGCCACGCAAGCCGAGGACAAGATCAGGCGTGAGGGCATTCAAGGCAGAGACGTCGCCAACCAGACGCACTACGATGTAGGGCGGAAGGTACGGCAGACCATCGCTGACCTCGGTGGGGCCTGCCGGAAGACTTGCCCACTCCCACGCAATCCATTCAGCGGATAGAGCGCGCCGAGCGCGCGCATCGAGCGCGAGGCCCGGCGCGAGGCCAGCCCGCGCTGTTTGGTGAGGGCGAAGGGGATGACGGCGAGACTGGAGCTTGACCCCCACCAGGTTTGCGATGAAACGGCAGTTGCATTGCGCGCGGACCGGTGAAACCGGCATTGGATAGCAGCGTGTTCGCCTTGACGCTCGCCACGCTGGCGGGCTACACTACGGCCATATCGAGCGCAGATCGGGAAGAGTAGGCCAGACGCCGCCGCTGCAGCGAGCCGGGAGGGTGCAAGCCGGCGCGAGCGGGCGCGAGCCGAAACCGGCCCGTGAGCCGCGACCGAACCCCTGAACGAGTGTAGCAGGGCCGAAGGTCGCCGGACGCCCCCCGTTACCATGGGGCGCCGCATCATCCCGATACGATACAGGGGGCGTGCGGGCAGAGGGGCGCGTGAATGTGTGAAACGCCGGCACATGATAGCAGGCGATCATGCCAACGCCCGAATTGAGGTGGCACCGCGGGTTGAGACGCCCGCCCTCACAGCGTCATGCATGGCGTGAGGGCGGGCGTTTTGTGTGCGCTCATCCATCCGCCAGCGAAACCGGCGCGCTCTTGTACGGCGCGCATGACACAAACGCGCTGGTCCGCACGCCTCCTCCTCCCCCTCTCCCGAGAGGAGAGGGGCCGGGGTGAGGTCCGCGTTCCGGCGCCAGAGGCCAACGAGAACCAATTCAGGAGGAGCGCATGGCAGGCAAGAAGAATGGCGGCGCGAAGGGCGCCGCGACGGACGCCAAAATGGACAAGGCGGCGAAGACCGACGCCAAGCTAGTGGGCGACATCGCCGATCTCGACGATTACGCCAAGTGGTACCAGGATGTCGTGTACAAGGCCGACTTGGCGGACCTCTCGCCTGTGCGCGGCTGTATGGTCATCCGGCCCTACGGCTACGCGCTGTGGGAAAACATGCAGCGGCGCATGGACGACCGCATCAAGGCGACGGGACACGAGAACCTGTATTTTCCTCTCTTCATCCCCTACAGCTTCCTGGCAAAGGAGGCCGAGCACATCGAGGGCTTCGCGCCTGAGGTGGCGATCGTCACCAAAGCGGGCGGCGAGGAGCTAGAGGAGCCCTTGGTGGTGCGGCCCACCTCGGAGACGGTGATCGGCTACATGTACGCGCAGTGGGTGCATAGCTACCGCGACTTGCCTTTGCTCTACAACCAGTGGGCCAACGTCGTGCGCTGGGAGAAGCGCACGCGGCCCTTCCTGCGCACGACGGAGTTCCTCTGGCAGGAGGGGCATACAGTGCATCGCAACGAGGAGGAGGCCGAGGCGGAGACGCTGCTGATCTTGCGTGAGGTCTACCAGGACTTCATGGAGAAGGAGCTGGCGCTGCCCGTGATCGCCGGGCTGAAGTCGGATAGCGAGAAGTTCGCTGGGGCGCTGCGCACCTACAGCCTGGAGGCGATGATGGGCGACGGCAAGGCGCTACAGAACGGCACATCGCACAACCTGGGGCAGAACTTCGCGCGCAGCTTCGACATCGGCTTCCAGGACGCCGACGGCGAGCGCAAGATCGCCTGGACGACGAGTTGGGGCGCGAGCACGCGCATGGTCGGCGCGCTCATCATGGCGCACGGCGACGCCAACGGGCTGCGGATGCCTCCTCGCGTGGCGCCCATCCAGGCGGTGATCGTGCCCATCTGGCGCAGTGACGCCGAGCGTGAGGCGGTGGCGGCGCTGGCGGGCGAGGTGGAGGCGGCGCTGCGGCGCGCGGGCGTGCGCGTCAAGAGCGACTGGCGCGAGGAGCGGCCCGGCTTCAAGTTCAATGACTGGGAGCTGCGCGGCGTGCCCGTGCGCATCGAGATCGGCCCCCGCGACGCCGCCGCCGGGCAGGTGACGCTCGTCCCCCGTACCGACCGCTCAGCCAAGGAGACGGTGGCGCGCGACGGCGTGGCGGCGCGCGTGCCCGCACTGCTCGATGAGATCCAGCAGGCGCTCTACGACCAGGCGCTGGCCTTCCGCGAGAGTCGCACCTATACGGCGGCGGACTACGCCACGTTCAAGTCGCTGATGGCGGACCGGGCGAAGCTAGGCTTCGTCGAGGGCTGGTGGTGCGGCGACGCGGCCTGCGAAGCGGCGATCAAGGCCGAGACGCAGGCGACGATCCGCTGCCTGCCCCTGGACCGCTCGGAGCGCCAGACCGCCGACAGCGGGACGTGCGTGCGCTGCGACCGGCCCGCGAAGGACTGGGCGGTCTTCGCCAAGGCGTATTAGGGGCTGGGAGCGGCTGCGGCGCCTGTGACGTCGCGATGCGATAGACGCCACAGCGCGTTTGCGCACGCTCATGCGCCCACGCCGATCGCTGAACCGCCTGCCTGCGCAGCAGGCGGTTGACGTTGGGGCAGGCCGGTGCTATCAATGGAACAGGTGTTTTATTGGCGCGGGAAAGGAGCGGCATGCGATGGCCACCGTGCAGGTACGCTACATCGTCCACGATGTGGACGCCGCGATCGCGTTCTATTGCCAGCATCTCGGCTTCCGCGAGGTCATGCATCCGGCGCCGGCGTTCGCGCTGCTCGCGCGCGGCGACCTGCGGCTGGCGCTGAGCGCGCCGAATCCGGCGGGCGGCGGCGGCCAGGCGATGCCGGATGGGACGTGGCCGCAGCCTGGGGGATGGAACCGCTTCACGATCGAGGTCAGCGATCTAGCCGCGATGGTGGAGGAATTGCGCAAGGCGGGGGCGCGCTTCCGCAATGAGATCGTGACCGGCGTGGGGGGCAAGCAGATCCTGCTGGAGGACCCGTCCGGCAATCCCATCGAGCTGTTCGAGCCAATTATACGTGAGGCGCGCCTCGACGCCAGCCATGAGTGAGCAGGGCGGCGGCGCGGGTCCGCTGAAGCGCCCGCGCCAGCTCTGCCTGCTCGTGTATGAGCGGGACGCGCCTATGCCGGGAGAGCGACGCCCGCCGCTATGGCGGGACGGCGTAGCAGCAGCCAGGCGTACATACCTATGGCGAGCAGGATGGCGAGGCCCATGATCGGAGTGAATATCTGCTGGAGGATGGGTGTCTGGGTGATGAGGCCGACGGCGAAGCCCACGAGTCCGATATTCATCCCCCAGAATACGGCGTCGTTGGCCCACGGCCAGATGGCGCGCCGCCCTTCCACGCCCACCTGGATCATGCCGAAGAGCGCGTTAGTCATCACGCCGATGAACATCGTGTGGTCCATCGTCAGCAGCAGACCCTCGGGGAGATTCTCTGGGGTGAAGATCTGCGTGACCAGTCCGACTGTCAGGGATACCGTGAGGGCGATGTTGATGACGATGAACACGGCGCTGGCGGCGAAGAAGCGTTCACCTGATTGCGCCAGCCAGGTGGCGTGGATCACCCTGGCGGCGAATCGCCAGATGTAGATGATCACACCGGCGAGCAGCAAAAGCGTGTTGAGCGCCAGCAGTGGGACGATATCGGCGAGGAACGCTACCATCAGCAGCAGGCCCGAGGCGAAGAAGCAACTAATCTGCGCCGCGCCCAGGCGAAAATCGGCGCGTGTGGCGGGATGCAGGCGCCACTCGCTGACGGCCATGCCGACGAGGACGAGGTAGCCAGTGACGAGCGCGCCAGGATGCGCGGAGAACGCGCCTGCCGGGAGGAAGATCTGGGCGGAGGCGAACTCGAATTGCAGCAGGACGCCGAGGAGCGCGCCCAGGCTGAGGGTCAGGTAGGCGCCCATTAACGCGAGGCGCGCCACGCTGCCTGACGCCTGGTTGGCGCGGGCGATGACCCAGCCGAAGAAGCCGAGGACGGCGAGTAGCATGGGTACGCCGAAGACCGCCCGCGCGATAAAGTTCCCGCCGAGGAAGGCGGCGACGTAGCACGGGACCGCCACGGCGGCCACAATACTGAGCCAGCGGACATACTGGCTGGGCTGGGATGAGCGCGCATCTCCGCCGAACAGCCACAGGCTGAGCGCGAACACGCCGAGGGTGATCCAGCCGAGCGTGCCAGCGTGCACGTGCGTCAGCAGCACGTCGTGGCTCAACTGGACGACGCGCTGCCCGTTGAGCAGGCCGATGAGCACGGTAACGGTGAAGACGAGCGCGGCGACGGCGAACAGGAGCCTGATCTCGGCCTTGTGCGGACTGGCCTGAAGGCTGTCGGCTCCAGCGTCCGCATTGCTAGCTATGAGCGTCATGGGTGGCTCCCTCCGATACGGATAGTGGTCGCACGGACGATGCGTGGGCGCGACGGGCGGCGAGCCCATTCACCGCAGCCAGGCCCGCGCCATGGTGGACCCGCCCGTACTTCCTCCGGGCGTGCGGGTTGGCGTGTGAGAGATCGCGTCTGCGTCTCATGGTGTGGCGCCGTGAGAGGGGCGTCAATCCGCATCTGCGCAGTGCGGCTACGCAGATGCGCGGAGAAATACCGCGCGCCCGCTCATCCGCAGTCTGGGATTGGGAGGCAGACGGCGTATTCCATCAAGAAGATGAGGGGGTAAGCAAAAGCAAAGCGGCGGCTACCGCGGCGCCAGCGACAGCAGCGTCGAAGCGGGCGCGCCTCGGATGCGCTATAGCATGACCACGCTTATGGCGCTAGCCCCCCGAAGCGGGCATCAGCCAGTCGGTGGTAGCAATGGCCGAAGCGGGACGACAAGCGATGCGCGAGGCGCTCACGCAAGCTGTGCGCGGCGATGAAGCGGCGCATGCCGCGCGCCTACGTTGCGGCGCGCGGAGCCACAGCAAGGAAGGGCACGGTAGCGCGGCAGGTGTTGACGCGCTATGGCCCGGTGGTCGTGCCGCTGCGTGGTCGCGCTTGAGGCGCGCGAGCTCAACATGGCGCCGCCGCCTGGGACGACGGGATGTCTACGCTCCCTGCCGCCTAACCCTCGATTTGGCCGGAACCCGCTGCGCCGACGTTGGTTGACAGGGCGCCCCTGGCGCGGTATGCTGTTCTAGTTGGGGAGATATGTCTGGACCGATTACGATCAGCGCGCACGAAGCCCACGAGGCGGCCCATCCACATTCCCCACGCATCCTGCGCGATGTGTCGCGCGAGATGCGTTGTCATCACGAGTCCCCAGCGCGGACAGCGAGAGTAGCTCTATGGGACGATAGACAGGACCGTGCGTGGTCGAGCGGACGGGCGCGACAGGGTTCGGGTGGTTGAACGCCCATCCATGCCGGCTCGCCCTTGCGACGATGTTGGCGCCGTTGCCCCAGGCTAGATGTCTTTGCGCCGCGCTGGGCTGGCATTCTCCGTTGGGAGAAGGCCAGCCCGGTTGTTTTTGTCCTGTTCGTCCCATTCCATTCCATTCCGGCCCATGAGCCAGGAATCCTGACCGCGCTCTCGCTTGCGCGCCGTATGGCGCCCCGCGTTCATCTACTCATCGCATACCCCTAATGCGCAGGTCCCGCTCCAGAAGGAGGCCTTCATGCCAGACACGACCCAACGTCCACCCAATGTCCCAAGTCCCGCGCGCCCGACGAGTGGCCCAGCTCCGCGGCCCACCGGCCCTGGCGGCATGACCGTGCGTCCTGCTGGCGGGCCCAACGGTAACGGCGGGCGACCCGCGCCGCGCCCCGGCGCGCCGCGCCCCGGCGGCCCCGGGCGCCCTGGGGGCGCTCCCGGCGGCCAGCGGCCCGGCGGCGGGCGCCCGGGCGGCGGTGGCCAGCGCGGCCAGCGCAACGGACGCGGCCAGCGTGGCGGCCCGATGACCGCGGGCGGCCCAGCGCGGCCCGACCGGCGCGCCGAGACGCGCCAGACCGGCCCAGTCACCATCCCGGCACAGATCATGGTCAAGGACCTCGCCGACCTGCTCAGCGCCAGCGTCAATGAAATCATCCGCACGCTCATCGCCAGCGGCGTCTTCGCCAGCATCAACGAGGTCATCAGCTACGACGTGGCGTCCAAGGTGGCCGAGACACTCGGCTTCACGCCGGAGCTTGCGGCAGTCACCGCGCCCACGGCGCTGGCCCCGCGCGCGATGGCCGCCGCCGCCGCGCGCATCGCCACCACCGACCCCGCCCGCCAGCCGCGCCCACCGGTTGTCACCGTCATGGGCCACGTGGACCACGGCAAGACTTCGCTGCTCGACGCCATCCGCAACACGCGTGTTTCGGCGGGTGAGGCCGGAGGCATCACCCAGCACATCGGCGCCTATCAGGTCGAGGTGGACGGACGCAAGGTTACCTTCCTCGACACGCCGGGCCACGAGGCCTTTACTGCCATGCGCGCGCGCGGCGCCCAGGTCACCGACATCGCTATCATCGTCGTCGCGGCGGATGATGGCGTCATGCCGCAGACCATCGAGGCGATTGACCACGCCCGCGCCGCCGGGGTGCCGATCGTCGTCGCGCTCAACAAGATGGACAAGCCAGGCGCCAACCCCGACCACGTCAAGCAGCAGCTCGCCGATCATGAGGTCGTGATCGAAGAGTACGGCGGCGACGTGATCTGCGTGCCCGTCTCGGCCAAGAAGAACATGGGCATCAAGGAACTGCTGGAGATGCTCCTGCTGGTGGCCGATCTACAGGACCTGCGCGCCAACCCCAAGGGCCCGGCGCAAGGCGTCATCATCGAGGCCTTCATGGCTCCCAGCGCGGGCGTCACCGCGACGGCGCTGGTCAAGGAGGGCACGCTGAAGGTTGGCGACATCATCGTCGTTGGCGCGCTCTTCGGCAAGGTCCGCGCCATGTTCGACGACACCGGCAAGCGCATTCCCAAGGCGACCCCCTCGATGCCGGTGAGCATCCTGGGTCTGTCCGAGGTGCCCGCCGCCGGTGACCATATGGAGGTCGTGGCCAGCGACAAGGCGGCCCGCGCGCTGACCGAGGAGCGCAAGGCGCAGGCGCAGCTCGCCGCCCAGCAAAACATCACCCTCGACACGCTCTACACGCAGATGCGTGAAGGCAAGGTCAAGGAGTTGAACCTGCTGGTCAAGTCCGACGTGCAGGGCTCGGCTGAGGCGCTCAAGCACTCGCTCTCGCGGATCGGCGACGAGAACCTGAAGGTGCGCCTGATCCACGACGCGGTGGGCAACGTCAGCGAGACGGATGTCAACCTGGCGGCGGCCTCGAAGGCGATCATCATCGCCTTCAACGTCAGAGTGGATGGCCCGGCGCAGCGGCTGGCGCAGATCGAGGGTGTAGACATCCGCTCCTACGATGTCATCTACAAACTGGTGGAAGACATCGAAGCGGCGCTCCAGGGCCTGCTGGAGCCAGTTTACAAGGAGCAGGTGGACGGCCACGCCGAGGTCGTGCAGCTCTTCAAGGCTGGGCGCCAGCTCGTCATCGCCGGTTGCCGCGTGACCGACGGCAAGATCACCCGCTCGTCGCAGGCGCGGGTGCTGCGCAAGGGTGAGACAGTGTTCACCGGCTCGATCCAGTCGCTGCGACGCGGCAAGGATGATGTGCGCGAGGTGGCCACTGGATTCGAATGCGGCATCACCCTCGAAGACTTCAACACCTTGGAGGCCGGCGACGTGATCGAGACCTTCAGCAAGGTGCGTGTGTAGTCGCTAGGCGGCTGCCCCCAGCCCCCTCTCCCCCAAGGAGAGGGGGCTTTCTTTGCGCCGCGCGAGGCGGCAGGGAATGCGGCCTGCCAGGCGCGGGGCCTCACACGGCATCCGGCTTGATAGCCGCAGACTGGATATAA
>DASTKI010000110.1:0-12717 GCA_035716045.1 Ktedonobacterales bacterium | reverse complement strand
AGGGCGACGTGCGCGACGCCGTCCTCGATGGAGGTGATCGCACCTACCGGCAGCGTGACCAGCGCGTCATCCATGCGCTCCAGGCGCAGTACGAAGCCGGTCACGCGGTCGGTCGCGGAATCTACGAGCGTTCGCTCGATCTGGCCGATCTCCTCATGCGGCTCGACGCGCCAGACCGGAGCGCGGGCAGGGATCTCGGCGGAGCCCGCCGCCTCGTTGAACGTTGTGGCTTCCCTATCAGACAGATATGGGGCGGCGCCGAGGCCAAACGCGGCGGCGGCGTAGTTGATGATATCTCCCCAGCGGAAGCGCCGTCCATCCGGCTCGATTGGTGTGGCGACGTATTCCCGCCGCTCGAATAGTGGCAGCGCCTCGAACGCCGTCATGTCGCACGAGAGATGTATGCCATCATCATGCACGCTGTCCGCCAGATCAATCGGAACCGTGCGGGCGCGTGGCTTCTCGACCGAGCCTGGGCTGAGCAGTTCGCCCAGATCGCGGAAGCCGGGGTCCACCACCAGGCTGGTTACCCGCCGCTCGCTATCTTCTCCCGGCTGCTCGCCGGACAGCACGATGCGCTCCAGCGATCCGGCGCGCTCGCCATCGCTGGCGTAGACTGGCGCACCGATGCGCAACTGCTCGATCATAGTGTCCTTCTCTCTGGGGGCCGTGTCCCGGCAGGCGCATCAATCATCAAATGCGTCTCAGCGCAACTCGCGGCGCCGCTTCTGCCGCTGCGCTGCCTTGACCCGCTCGTACGCTTTGTCGTATTTGCCGCTGGAGCTAGCGGCCTGTGTCTTGGCGGCTGCGTTGGGTTTGGCGGCCGCCTTGCCCGTATCCGTCGCGCCTTTGCGTCCATTGGCCGCGGGCGTGGCGGCCTCGGGGCGGCGCTGGCGAGCGCGCGGGCCGCCAATGCCGGGAATCTGGCTCACAGCTTTCTTGTCGCGCGAGGAGCTGGACGACGTCCGGGTGGTGGAGGCGGGCTCTGGCTTGGGGAAGAAACCGAAATAGTTCAGCAGCAGCCACAGGCCGATCAGGAGCACGGCGTAGATGAGGAAGAACCAGGTGAGCCAGTTAGTGCCCGGGAACACCGGCTGTTGCAAGCCCAGGTGGTAGACGCTGTCTAGCACCGTCATGCCCGTGACGAGGAGTTGCCCGACCAGCACGAAGATCAACGTCCCCATGATGAGCTTCGTGATGCGCGAGCCGCTGCCCTTGCCCTGGGCGTTCCTGCCAAAGTTGGGACGTATGGCGTCGAGGATGCGGCTGCCCCACGATGAGCCGGCGCCGCCGGTGGGCGATGAACCGGGAGGCTGCGGCGAGCGATCCGACGCGCTCTGCCCGGTCTTGGGGTTGGCCATTCTGGATAGCTCCTGACACATGCGCCTGGACGATCGGCGATTGGTGGATGGATGAGGAGGATGACGACGCGCCTACGCGCTTACCCTGAGTATACTCCCCTGGCGCTGACGCCGCTAGCAGTCATGGTGTTAACGGCGGGCCGGTCCGGCGCAGCAGGACGATCGCGTCCACCCGCCCGATGACCTCATAGTGGCCCGATGCCTCCATACGCTGAAGCATCGCCGTGGAGGGCGCGCGCGCGTCGCCAAATGTATCGGGCAGGTCCATCGCGACATACTCGGCCTGATAGCATTGCGGATCTGGCGTCAGATAGAGGGTGTAGCGGTCGCTGACGTGCGGATTGAGCGTATCGGTCGCGCAGACTGACGCGTCAGCTGGGATGCGGGCGAGCAGCGCGTCAACGCGCCGCACCTTTGCGGCAAGCTCAGGGGAGGGCGGGTTGCCCGCCTTCCAGAAGGGCGGGATGCGACCGACCGTGGTGACGTTCCACAGGCTGAAGGCGATCACCCAGACGATCAGCGCCCAGGGCAGCCAACGCGCCGGGATGGGAACCCGTTCAAGCATGGCGCGCCATCCGTCGCGAATGGCGGAGGCCGCCTCCGCCGCCGCGCTCCCCAGCCGCCGTGCGCCGCCGCGCCATCCATGCGCCAGCGATGCCCGCAGCGCGCTCCCCGCCGCGCGGGCGCTCGTCGGGCCGCCGGCCGCCTCGCGGCGCTGGCGGGTATGAACCAGCGCCGCCGCGCCGTAGACGGCGGCCACCATCAGGAATGGGATGATCGCCGCGTTGTACTGGAAGAAGCCGCTATATTGCTCGGAGTGCGTGCTCAACAGGTTGATCGCCAGATCGGGGGCCAGCGCCAGCAGCGGAATAGGCGCCAGCAAGCCCAGCCCGCCAGCGGTCCGCAACAGGATGGCGAGGTAGCCGAGCCGCGCGGGCGCGAGCAGGTGGCCAATGAGAATCCAGGGGCGGATGAAGAGGTTGAGGACCGCCTCCGCGGGCGTGGCGCCGAGCCAGGCGTAGCGGTACCAGTAGTTGTTGCCACCGGGAACGCCCACATTGTAATGCGGCAGGATCAGTTTGAAGCAGATCAGGACCCATAGCAGCGAGCCCGCCGCCACGAGCAGGCCGAAGCGCCGCCGTTCTGGGCGGGCAATGGCCAGCAGCAGCGCCAGGATCGCCACCGACAACCCGATGTCCTCTTTGGTGGACATGGCGAGGATCGCGGCGACCAGGAACCAGGTATAGCGCCGAGCGTCGAGCGCCAGCACAGCGGCGATCAGCAGCGGCGTCGCCAACGCGACAGGATGGAACTCCCATAGGGCGATGCCGAGCAGCAGTGGGGAGATGAGATAGCCAAACGCCAGCGCCACGCCAACGAACGGCGCTTCGGGCAGGCGGCGCAGGCTCAGCGCGAAGAGCGGGATGGCGCCGAGCGCCAGCGCCACCGTCTGCGTGACCAGCAGCGTCTCCGGCCCGGAATGAATCAGATAGAGCAGCGACAGCGGCAGGATGATGGGCTCGACGTGGATGCTCAGCCGGGTGGGCGGGCCGAAGTCGTCATTGCCGCGATTGGTGAAGCGGAAGGGGTGGCCGTGGAGGGTATTCCATACCGCCTGATCCATGTTCCCCAGGTCGAAGGCGTCGGTGTGGTACTCCCAGTGGCGGTAGAGGACGTGATAGCCGACGAGCGCGATGAAGACAGCGACCATCACCACGACCAGCGCCCAGGCGACCTGGCGGGCGCTCAGCTGGCTGGCGGAGCGAACGCGGCGGGCGGCGATCCGGCTGGCCGCACCCGGTAGTCGTGGCGGGAGGCGCTCCGCCGAGGGGTCTCGCGACTCAAGACGTCTGGACACGGATGAGCGCTTCGCCCTTCTGCACGAGCTGACCGTTCTTGGGCAGAATCGCGACCACCGAGCCGCTGACCTCGGCCCGGATCTCGTTGAAGACCTTCATCGCCTCGACGATGCAGATCACCTGGCCAGCCTGTACCGGCTCGCCCACTGAGGCGAATGGCGCGGAGGTCGGGGACGGCGCATTGTAGAAGACACCCGTCAGAGGCGCCACGATGGCGATCCCTGGCTCATGGCGCGGCTCTGGCGCGCTGGCTCCGTCCGCATGCGCGGCGAGCGGTCGCCGGTGGGCCGTGGCGCGCTGTGGGCGTGGGAGATGAGTGGGCGGCGCCACGAGCGGCTCGACCTGCCGTTTGATGAGGATGCGCAGGCCATCTTCCGTCAGGTCGAGCTCGCTGACGTCGCTACCTTCCAGCGCCTCGGCCAGGGCTTTGACCCTGCTCACCAGCGTATGCCGTTCCGTAGGTCGCCTCCTCCTGTCGCTACCTGTCGTGATGACTGACGGCGCTGTTGTCGCGCCGCGCCGCTTAGGCATAGCGGCGGAACGCCAGAACCGCGTTATGCCCGCCAAAGCCCATCGAGTTCGAGATCGCCACCTGCGCCCGCAGCTCGCGCGCCTGGTTCGGTATGTAGTCCAGATCGCATTCTGGGTCAGGTGTCGTGTAGTTAATCGTGGGAGTGACGACGCCGTGGTAGAGCGAGAGCGCCGTCACTCCAGCCTCAATGCCGCCCGCCGCGCCCAGCGTATGTCCGATCATGGACTTGGTCGAGCTGACCGCCAGCTGCGGCGCGTGCGCGCCGAAGACCGACTTGATCGCCTGCGTCTCGTGCAGGTCGTTGAGCAGCGTGCCGGTGCCGTGCGCGTTGATGTACTGCACGTCCTCCGGGTTCAGTCCGCCCTTTTGCAGGGCGCGACGTATGGCCCGCGCCAGCCCATCGCCCTGTGGCGCGGGCTCGGTGATATGGTGCGCGTCGGCGCTGCCGGCGTAGCTGGCGAGCTCGGCGTAGATACGAGCGCCGCGCGCGCGGGCGTGCTCCTCGTCTTCGAGCAGCAGCACACCCGCGCCGTCCCCGATCACAAAGCCGTCGCGCTCTTTGTCAAATGGGCGACTGGCGCCCGCAGGATCATCGTTGCGCCGTGAGAGCGCGCGCATGTTGCCGAATGAGGCCAGCCCCATCGGCGTGATGCCCGCCTCTGAGCCGCCGGCCAGCATCGCGATGGCGTCACCCCGGCGGATCATCTCGCTCGCTTCGCCGATCGCGCTGGCGCCGGTGGCGCAGGCGGAGACGGTGGCGAAGTTCGGGCCGCGCGCGCCCAGCGTCAGCGAGACGAACCCGGCGGCGATATCGGTGATGAACATGGTGATGAAGAACGGGCTGACGCGGTCCGGCCCCTTCTCGAAGAGCACCCGGAACTGCTCGTGGCACGTTCGCAGACCGCCGATGCCTGAGCCGATGACCACACCGACGTCATCGGCGTTCTCATCGCTGAGTGGGAAGCCGGAATCGTCCAGCGCCTGCTTCGCCGCGCCCATCGCGTAGTGGACGAACACGTCGTTGCGGCGCACTTCCTTCCGGTCCATGTACTGGGCGGCGTCGAAGCCGCGCACTTCCGCGGCGAACTTCGTATCGAACGGCGCTATGTCGAAGCTCGTGATGCTCGCCACGCCGGAGCGCCCCTCGCAGAGCGACCGCCAGACGGTGGCCGTATCATTGCCGACGGCGTTGACCAGTCCGATGCCGGTAACGACGACACGCCTGCTCATACAGTCCCTTTCACAAGCCGTATGTGATGGAGCGCTCCCGCTCGCTAGCGCGTCAGCGCGAGCCGCTCGCTATGCTCCGCAAGGAAATTCGTGTAGACCCCGCCCTGCTGGAATGTCTTGTTGTCCAGCAGCCTGAGGTGGAATGGAATCGTGGTAGGCACACCTTCGATGATGTACTCTTCCAGCGCGCGCCTGCCGCGCGCGATCGCCTCGTCGCGCGTGGGCGCCCAGACGATCAGCTTGGCGAGCAGCGAATCGTAGTGCGGTGGCACTTCGTAGCCCTGATAGAGATGCGAATCCACGCGCACGCCGATACCACCGGGCGGCACATACGCTTCTATTACGCCAGTCTGAGGCCGAAAATCGTGCGTGGGGTCCTCGGCGGTGATGCGGAACTCGATGGCGTGCCCGCTTGGGACAATGTCTTCTTGACGCACGCTCAAGCGCTCGCCCGCCGCGACCAGCAGTTGCTCGCGCACGAGGTCCACGCCCGTCACCCACTCGGTCACCGGATGCTCGACCTGAAGCCGGGTGTTCATCTCCATGAAGTAGAAATGGTTGTCTTCGTCTACCAGAAACTCCATGGTTCCGGCGCCGCGATAGCCAATGGCCAGCGCCGCCCGGATCGAGCGCTCGCCCATCTCGCGCCGCAGCTCCTCAGGCAGGCCCGGGCTGGGTGACTCTTCTACCAGCTTCTGATGCCGCCGCTGGGTTGAGCAGTTGCGCTCACCAAGATAGACGCCATTGCCGTAGTTGTCGCAGAATACCTGGATCTCGATATGCTTGGCGCGGCCCAGATATTTCTCGACATACAGGCCATCATCGTGGAACGCCTCGCGCACCTCGCTCTGTGCGGTCGTGAAGACGCTGGTGAACTGCTCGGCGCGCTGGACCAGCCGGATGCCACGCCCGCCGCCGCCCGCCGCCGCTTTGAGCATCAGCGGGAATCCGATACGCGCGGCGGCCTCCTCGCCCTCAACGACGGTTCGCAGCACATTAGTCCCCGGCAGCAGGGGCAGCCCCGCGCGCTCCATCGCGGTGCGCGCCTCGACCTTGTCGCCCATCCGCACCATCGCCTGCGGCGGCGGGCCGATGAAGGTCACTTTCACCTCGTCGCAGATCTCGGCGAAGGTGGGGTTTTCGGAGAGGAAGCCATAGCCGGGGTGGATGGCGTCGCAGCCCGTCAGCAGCGCCGCGCTGATGATGTTCGGGATATGCAGGTAGCTCTTGCTGCTGGGGCCGGGGCCAATGCAAATGCGCTCATCCGCCATACGCGCCGGCAGCGAGTCGCGGTCAGCGTCGGAATAGGCGAGGACGGTCTTGATACCGAGCTCGCGGCATGCGCGGATTACGCGCAGGGCGATCTCGCCACGGTTGGCGATGAGCACTTTCTTGAACATGCCTTATGGCCTCATACGCGAGCAAGCGGAACGATAGAGTATTGTTGAGAGGGGACGCGAAGCGCGCGTGCGCCCGCTAGAATCCACGCTATTGTATCACGCGGCTCGGAATCGGCATAGCGTGGCGCAGCAAAGCCCGCGCGTGAACAGGCCTTCTGGTTGAGAAGACCCTCACGTGCGGGCTGGGAGGTCACGACATCCGTCGCGACGGACCCCAGGAGACGGCCTCACAAGAGCAAGCGGGAGCTAGCCCAGGCGCCCTTCGTCCGCCATGCGTTGCTGCGCGGCGTAGAGGTTCGTCCAGGTCCATGCCAGGCGCTCGTAGCAGCCATCATGGGTGCGGTTGCCGTTTGGGGTTTCCCACGCCCAGAGGCGGATGCGATCGCCGCAGACCTCGCAGCTATAGCGGCCCAGGCTCAGACGCTGGCGGCGGTTGTTATAGAAGCGGCTCATCGTGCGGGTATACGAGAGCAACGGCGCGCCGTGCTCCGTCACTGTGGATGAGACACCGACGAGGGACTGCTCAGTTTGCAGGATCAGCCCGCGCTCGCCGTCGTCGTATGAATAGCCGCCATACTGGCCGTTGTCGTAGCCATAGGCGCTTTCATCCGCGCCATCGTAGTCGCCGTAGTCGGCGGCGTCTCCAGCCTGGTTTTCCCATGCGTCGCGCTCGTATCGCCGGCTGCGCATCGCACACGCCTCCCTCATCACGCCCCATTCAAGACTGGGGTCGCGCTGCGCCCTGTGCGCCTGGAAGGCAGTATAGCACGGTCTATTCATGGCGAGCTATCGTGTGACGCAACAGTACCATTCGCCCTGACCTGGGATTAGAATAGCGGCATTGAGGCCGCCCAGAGGCGCTTGCCTCACGGCGGCCCGTCCCGGCGGGTCTGGGCGGCCTGTTCAGGAGTCACGACGACATGGCCTCACCGCACACCCAACGCGACCGCGCTCCATTTGCCCAGCCCGGCTCCGGCGCGCCGCCCGCGCCCGGCTACAAATGGACAGTGTTCGCGATCATCGCGGTGGGCGTGTTCATGTCCACGCTGGACTCCTCGATTGTGAACATCAGCCTGCCCGCCATTGCGGCGTACTTTCACTCGCCGTTGAGTGGCGCGGTCGAGTGGGTGGTGATCGTCTATCTGGTCGTGATCGCCGCGCTGTTGCTGACCATTGGCCGGCTGACCGACATGACAGGGCGCAAGGCCGCCTGGGCCGCCGGGCTGGCGGTATTCACGCTGGGCTCGGCCCTTTGCGGCGCGGCGCCATCGCTGGGCTTTCTGATCGCCGCGCGCGGGTTCCAGGCGATCGGCGCCGCGCTGCTCTTCGCGGTCAGCGCGGCGATGCTCACGAGCGCCTTCCCGTCCACAGAGCGCGGGCGCGTGCTGGGCTTGAACTCGCTGGTTGTGGCGCTGGGCGTCAGCGCCGGGCCAACGATTGGCGGCCTCATCACCGAATCGCTCACCTGGCGCTGGATCTTCTATGTCAACGTGCCGCTGGGGATCGCCGGGTTCCTGGCGACAGTGCGCTGGCTGCGCGACACCGCGCCGCGCGCGCCGGGGCGCTTCGACCCGGCGGGGGCGCTCGCGCTGACGGTTGGGCTGTCGGCGCTCACGCTCGGTTTCTCCTTCGGTCAGGAGTGGGGCTGGGGCTCAACGCTCCTCATCGTGACGCTTGCTGTTGGCATGGTGGCGCTGTTCGCGCTCGTCCTGATCGAGCGCTCAGTTTCCAGTCCGATCATCCCGTTTGGGCTGCTGCGTGACCGCGTCTTCGCCTCCGCCAACATCAGCCTGATCCTGAGCTTCCTGGCGCTCTTCGCGGTGAGCTTCATGATGCCCTTCTATCTGGAGCAGCTGCGGGGGTTCTCCGTGCTCGTATCCGGCCTGCTCCTCACGCCGCTACCGCTGACCATCGCCGTCGTCGCGCCATTCAGCGGCCGTCTGGCTGACCGCTACGGCACGCGCTGGCTGGCGGCGACCGGGCTGGCGATCGCCTGCGTTGGGCTGGCGCTACTTAGCCAGCTTGACGCTACCAGTTCCATGTTCGACATCGTCTGGCGCTTGGTGGTGACTGGCTTCGGGCAGGCGCTTTTCCAGTCGCCAAACAACAGCGCGCTCATGGGCTCAGCTCCGCGTGAGCGTCAGGGCATCGCCTCCGGCTTCCTGGCCAGCGGGCGCGTCATGGGGCAGAGCATGAGCGTGGCGCTGGCGGGCGCGGTCTTCGCCAGTCTGGGTGGCGCGGCGGCGGGCGCGCGGCTGGTGGAGATGCGGTATGGTCCCCAGGCAGGCCCCGCTGAGATCGCCGCACTCGAGCGGACATTCGTCGGCGCGCTGCACGTGACCTTCCTGGTCTGCGCGGCGGTGGCGCTGATTGGCGTCGGTACGTCGCTCGTGCGCGGCCATGACCGCGCCCATAGCGTCTAAGCTCGGCCCGTATTTGGGCGCCCTGCGCGCTTATGATAGTGTGAAGAGCGTGCGCTTGCGCGCCGACGATGATGCGCGGCCCCGCGAGGGTTGAGAGGAGTGAAGCGATGACGAGTGAGCAGAGGAGCGGGACAAGCGGCTTCCCACGGGGATTCCTCTGGGGGACCGCCACCGCGGCCTACCAGATTGAGGGCGCGTCGGGCGAGGATGGCAAGAGCGCGTCCATCTGGGACCGCTTCGTGCGCACACCGGGGGCGATCGAGCGGGGAGAGACAGGCGATACCGCCGCTGACCACTATCATCGCTGGCAAGCAGACCTCGACCTGATGGAGCGGCTCAATCTCAACGCGTACCGCTTCTCCATCTCCTGGCCGCGCATTCTGCCCGATGGCTATGGACGCGTCAACGAGGCGGGGCTGGATTTCTACTCCCGGCTGGTGGATGGCATGCTGGCGCGGGGCATCGAGCCGTTCCTGACGCTCTATCACTGGGACCTGCCGCAGACGCTGCAGGACCATGGCGGATGGGCCAGCCGCGACACCGCCAAGGCCTTTGGCGATCTGGCGGCCACCGTCGCGCGCCATCTGGGCGACCGTGTGACGCGCTGGGTGACCCAAAACGAGCCATGCGTGACGAGCGTGCTGGGTCATGTCACGGGTGAGCACGCGCCCGGCGAGCGCAACCCGGCGCTCATCCTGCCGGTGAGCCATCACCTGCTCGTCTCGCATGGGCTGGCGACGCAGGCCATTCGCGCCGAGAGCGAGCGGAAGGCTGACATAGGCATCACGCTCAACATGGCCGCGATCGAGCCCGCCTCCGATCGCGAGGATGATGTGACGGCGGCGCGGCTCTTCGAGGGCGTCTGGCAGAGCATGTATCTGGAGGCGCTCTACCACAAGGCGTACCCCGACGAGATCCTGACCATTCTCCAGATATTGGGTGGGTCGCCGGCTGTCATCCAGCCGGGCGATATGGACGTCATCGCCACACCGACCGACTTCCTCGGTCTGAACTACTACACGCGCATGATCATTCGCGCTGGCTCCGGCGCGTCCATGCTGCCCGAGATTGTGACCCCGGGCGGTCCGCTGACGGACATGGGATGGGAGGTCTATCCGCAGGGCATGCGCGACCTGCTCATCCAGCTTGCCGAGACCTACAAGCCAGGCGCCCTCTATGTGACCGAAAACGGCGCCGCCTACCCCGACACGCTCGATGAGCGAGGCGAGGTGGTGGACTCCGACCGGCGGCGCTACCTGGAGCGTCACTTCCTGGCGGCGCGTGAGGCTATCCAGGCTGGCGTCCCGCTGAAAGGCTACTTCGTCTGGACGTTCATGGACAACTTCGAGTGGGCGAAGGGCTACCGGACGCGATTCGGCGTCGTGTACACCGATTTCCCGACACAGCGGCGCATCGTCAAGGAGAGCGGACGCTTCCTGGCGGAGGTCGCGGCGACCAATGGCGCGGCGCTAGGCGAGGAATAGTCCCCCAGCGCCGCTCACTCCTCACGGGTGACGCGGAATGGCGAGGCGGGGTCGTCGCGCAGCAGGTGGAGCAGGTGATCGCTGATCTCCACCTGCTCTGCGCCCGGGCTCTGGAGCAGCGCTTCCAGCTCGTCTGGCGCGAGGTCGCGACGTGGGTCCCAGCCGTAGCGCTTCATGTCAATCGTCCCCGCGTCGCTGAACGTGACGCCCTCGCGCTCCAGCAGTTCGCGCATGCGCCCGCGCTGGCCGAACGCCCAGCTCCCTGTCAGCTCGCCCTTGGCGCTAACGACGCGCTGCGCAGGCGCTCCGCGTGGCGACTCGTTCATGAACCAGCCGATCATGCGCGCGCCACGTGGGTAGCCAAGCGCCGCGCCGATCCACCCATATGTGGTGACGCGCCCGGCGGGGCAAGCGTGAACGAGGGCATAGACGCGCGCCGCGAGTGACGCCGCCTGATCGCGCGCGATTGGTTCGTCCGCCATGCGATTTCCTCCCATTTGCCCTATTGGCCGCGGCTGACCCGCAGGCGCCATATCCTCATATGAGATGGTATCATGCGCCCGCGGGTTTCCGAGCAAGGAGCCGGTAGTGCGCCCAGATAGGCTGTGATACCTCGCAGGCAGCGATTGCTGCCTGGCGGCGACCTCTGGGTCTGAGAGAGTCGAGATCGTGCGCTTCTTATTCCTCACCTGGGATGGGGCGGGTAATCAGCCGCCAGCTATCGGCATCGCTCAGGAGTTGAGTATCCGCGGGCATGAGGTCATCTTCGCGGGCTACGCGTCCCAGCGATCCCGGTTTGAAGAGCGCGGATTCGCGTTCCGCGTGCTGGCGCGCTCCCAAGCGGCGTTCGAGGGTCTGGCGGCGGCGCCCCGGCGGACCCGGCTGCTCGGAGGGGTGATGGTGTGCCCCGCCCAGCGTGAGGATGTGTTGGAGGTGACTGCTCGCGAGCGGGCCGACGCGATTCTGGTGGATTGCCTGCTATTCGCCGCGCTCATGGCCGCTGAGGATGCGGGCGCGCCCGCCGCCATGCTGGTTCACAGCGCTCCAGGGGCGCTGCTGCATCCAGATGGGTTTCTGGAGCGCGAGCTGCTTGAGCCGCTGAACGCCATGCGCGTCGCCGTAGGGCGCAAGCCAGTCGCTCGCGTCCGGGACGCCTGGGCTCGCCTTCCGGCGTTGTGCGCTACCATACCCCAGCTGGACCCCTTGGCCCGGGAAGCGCTGCCATCGTTCGCGTACATCGGCCCGGTCTTCGAGCGAACACCTCCCTCGGGCTGGCGGACCCCGTGGCCGTCGGATGATGAGCGCCCGCTCGTTCTGGTGAGCTTCTCGACCAGTGAGGATTGGCGCCAGCGGTCGCGCATCCAGCGCACGCTCGATGGGCTCGCGGGGCGTCCGTATCGGGTCTTCGTCACGACGGGCAAGGCGGATGTCGAGGGGCTGGCGATTCCAGAGAATGCGATGCTCACCCCGTACGCGCCACACGCGGAGGTCCTGCCCCACGTATCACTCACGGTGACACACGCCGGGCATGGCACGCTTAGCGCCTCCCTTGCCCACAGCATCCCAGTGGTTTGCCTGCCCAACTCCATGTCTGACCAGATGACGCTGGCCGCCCACGTGGAGACGTTGGGAGCCGGACGGGCGCTCGATGGCGCAGCGGCCACTGCGGACGACATCGCGATGGCCGTAGAGGAGATCCTCGCGGATCAGTCATATGCGGCCGCCGCTCAGCGGCTCGCGGAGTTGATCGCCGCCACGCCAGGGAGGCTCAATGGGGCCTCGCGACTGGAAGCGCTGGCTGGGCCGCGATCATAGGCGCGCCAGCAGCGCCGCCGCAGCGGCGTCTGTAGGGTATCATGCGGCGCCGTGGTCGCGCGCGAGGCGGTTAATCGCGTTGACAGCGGACTTGAGGCCATGATAAGCTAGTTAGGCTTGCCCGGCGTCCGATAGATGGTCGTGTCGCCCAAGGAATTACACTTGTTTCGTGAGGGAATGTCGCTCACGGAGGTACATCCGCTTCATGGTAAAGATTCGCCTCATGCGCATGGGCATGAAGGGCGCGCCGAGCTATCGCGTGGTCGTCGCCGACGCCCGCTCGCCGCGCGACGGTCGCATCATCGAGAACATTGGTTGGTACAACCCCCTTACCGAGCCGTCCACAATCAAGATTGACGCCGACCGCGCCAAGCACTGGCTCAGCGTCGGCGCGCAGCCGTCGGACTCGGTTCGCTCGCTCTTGGAGCGCGCGGGCATTGTCGAGCGCGCGGCCAGGCCCGCGGACGCCAAGTAGCGTCGCCGGGCGCTGGCGCGCTCATCAGGAGAGAGAGTCATGCGCGGTCTAGTCGAGTTCATCGCGCGCAACCTGGTGGATGACCCCGACGCGGTATCCGTGCGTGAGATACGCAACGACCGGTACGCCATGGTGATC
>DASTKI010000109.1:0-10736 GCA_035716045.1 Ktedonobacterales bacterium | reverse complement strand
GGCGGGAATGGCGGCGCTGCTTGGCGCGGTTGCCGCAGTCATCCATTGAGCACCAGCGGCGGCTGTGGTTGCGGCTAGTATCGAGGAAGAGCCAGCCGCAGCCGCCCTCGTCGGCGCACTGGCCAAGGCGCTCGCGGTCCTCCGAGGTGAGCAGCCCCGCGGCTGAGAGCGCCGCCACGCGCGCCGGCCAATCCAGTGAGGCGCGGTCGAGCGGCCACTGCCAGGTGAAGGCCCCCTCATCCGTCATGGCGATGCGTGGGCCCTGGTCGAGCTGGCTGAGCGTGTCATTGAGGATGGCCAGGTCCTCGGGAGCGGCTCGCCGCTGGGCGATGAGCGCGACGACGATGCGGTAGATCGCCTCGCGCAGCGCGATGGCGCGCTCCAGCGCCCGTCGCGCGTCTTCGGCGCGCTCATGGGCCGCCTGGCGCAGCGCGCTCGCCTCCTGCGGGCTGGCGACGCCCGCGCGCTCGGCCCAGCGCGCCAGATCGCCATATGACCGCAGCCGCTCCTCGGGCTGATCGCTGGCGTGATCGCCGACCGTGTTCGCAAAATCGAGGCATACCTGCCTGGCGGCCGCCGCTGCTGGCTCGCCTCCCCCGCTGTCCATCGTCTCCGGCCTTTCCGCCTCTCCGGCGCCGTCTCCAGGGACCCCCGAATGGTTCCGTTCCGCACGCCTCGCGGAAGAATTCATATCTATCCGCGAAGGGTGGCTTCCCAACCTTCAGGCCCACCTTAACCACCCATTTACCTATTGACGGTTATACCACAGTGAGGTACGCTATAACCAGCAAATCGACCGTAGCAGGTTAGACCTGCGCCGGTCCGATGGGGGAGCGCGCGATGATTCACCAGCCACTATCAAAGTCGCTGCTGTTGGACATGATGCGAGTGGAGCGCCAGGAGTGGGAGGAGGCGCTGTTCGCGATCGGCGCCGAGCGGATGCTATGTCCCGGGCTGGAGGGTGATTGGTCGGCCAGGGATGTGGTGGCGCACGCGACCGCCTACGAGCGCTGGCTGCTGGAGTGGCTCGAGGCGACGGCGCGGGGCGAGGCCGCGCGGCCCTCCGTGCTCGACGATACTGATATGCGGCGGCGGGACCAGGCGGCGCACAAGCTAACGCTGGCGTTCCCGCTCGATCTGGTGCTGGGCGATTCCTGGCTCACCTTCGAGCGCCTGAGCCTGGCGGTCGAGCGCCTGCCAGAGCGTGACCTGGAGGACCTGAGCCGGACGCCGCCATTCGTCCAGCGGCATTGGGGCGAGTGGACCTCGCTGGGCGAGGCCATCGCCACCCTGACCTACGAACACTATCGCGAACACCTGCCCGCGCTGCGCGCCTGGGCATGCGAGGAGCCTATGCCCTGCGCGGGCTGAACAGAGACTCCAAATAGCGTGATCTACGACGCCAGCGCCGCTCTGTGGGGCGCTGGCGTCGTCGTGTCATCCAGGCCCGGCGGCTCGCGCCGATTACCACACTCCCGGAGCGCGTCTGGCATAACCATCCATGTGACTCTTGACAGGTTAGCCACTGGCAGGTATACTGCTAACCATCAAAGTTGTTGTAGCTGGTTATGCCGCTGAGCGGGAGAAGGGAGCCTCTGTGATGGCCGGTGAGCCGGTGGCTGATGAGCCGATGACCAAGGCGCGGTTCCTGGAGACGATGCGCGCCAGACGTCGGGAATGGGAAGACGCGATCGTGGCGGTTGGCGTGGAGCGGATGACGCTGCCCGGATTCGCGGGCGTGTGGTCGGTCAGAGATGTGGTGGCGCACATCACGGCCTATGAGCGGTGGACACTGGAGCATATGGAGGCGGAGGAGCGGGGCGACCAGGCGGCGCCTTCCCTGCTCGATGACAAAGACATGGAGCGCCGCAACCTCGCGGCGCACGAGCAGACGCGCCACCTCTCACTTGATGAGGTGATGGCGGAGGCGCGCCGCATCTGGGAGGCGCTGGTTCGAGCGGTGGAGCGGACGCCAGAAGAAGACCTGATCGAGGTGGTCCGCGCGCCTGGGTATGTCACGCGCGGTTGGGGCCGCGATACGGCCTTGTGGGAGGCGATCGAAGGTCAGACATTCGGGCACTACGAGGAGCACCTGCCCGACTTCCAGGCCTGGGCTGGCGAGAAGGGCGCCGCTAGCGCGAGCTGACCGCCAGTTCCATATCGCTTGAGACAGCGCCCGCGTCCGGGTCACCTGACGCAGGCGCTGTCTCGCTGTCAAGCCTGACGCTTCGCTATGAGGGCGCGCCGCCTGACGCGCGCTGATGCGGTCGCGTGCCCGCTCCTTCCTGGCGTCACCAGCCACAGAGTCCACCTTGCGCGCGCTATGCGCTGGAGCTATCTGCTATAATCGGGGCTGTCTGGTCGTAAACTTAACCCCGGTCTCACGCTCCTGCGGGGAGCGGGTAGAGCGGCCTGTCGCGCAGGGAGGAATCCATGGGACCCATTGCGAGGCGTCACGTCGGGCGCATGGTGAGCGCGCTGCTCGCCGTCATGTCGCTCGTCGCGCTCGCCGGGTGCGATGGGTCGTTTTGGGCCTCCAGTCCGCGCGCGCCTGTCGTCGGTCCCGGCTGCCCAGCGTGGACCGCCGGCCAGCGCCAGCCGGATACCACGCCACCCAGCGCGACCGACCCCGCGTCGGTCGCGGTGTATAACGCGCAACTCGTCACCCAGACCATCCGCCCTATCGCCAATCCCTACGCGCTGACGGAGCGGCTGACCACCCGCCAGAAGGGCCAGATCGCCTGCACCGCAACGACGACTCCCGAAGACGAACAGGTCGGCGACGAACGCTCATTCTGGGTCATCAATTCCACTCAGAACGGCTACCACCGCGTCCGCGCCCGGCTGGACTACGTAACGCCGCTGCTCTACGTCTATGCGCAGGATGGCGTCGGCGTCAATGGGCTGGCGCTCAAGGCCGCCGCCGACCAGTTCGAGACGAGCGTCTACGCCGCCGACCGCGTCGCCTTCGGCGCGCAGTGGAACCTTGGCCCCAACCACGACGCCCACATCACGCTGCTCAACGTCACCAACCTCGGCCCCATCGGCGGCTACTTCTCCTCCGGCGATGAGTATCCCCGCGTCATCAACCCGTACTCCAACGAGCGGCAGATATTGTATCTGAACCTCAGCGGTGGCACGGTCCCCGGCTCGGCGATCTACCAGACGACGCTCGCCCACGAGTTCCAGCACATGATCCACTGGTGGGCGCGGCCCAGCGACCCCTCCTGGGTCAACGAGGGCATGTCGGTGCTGGCCCAGCACATCAACGGCCTGCCGTCGGGCGGCTTCGAGCGCGCCTGGCTCAACGCCCCGCGCACGCCGCTCGTCACCGGCTGGACGGATGACGCCGCCGCCAATCAGGCCCGCTATGGCGCCGCCTACGCCTTCATGGACTATCTCTACGAGCATTACGGCAGCGCGGCCTTCCTGCGCGCCTTCATGGCGGACGGCAAGCAGGTCCCCCAGGCGTTCGACGACGCGCTGGCGCATCAGAAGTCGCACGACCGCTTCAACGACGCCTATGCGCGCTTCACGCTGGCGGCGCTGCTCAATGATCCGACCATCGCGCATGGGGTCTACAGCTTCGCCGCCTTCCCAGGGCAGCGCGCGCGGCTCACCGGGACCATCTCGACCTATCCCTACGCCAGCGCGCAGGAGTCCCTGCCGCAATACGGCGCGGCGTACTATGACGTCCGCCCAGCCAGCGGGCAGAGCGCGCCGAGCACGCTGACCATCAATATCGCCGGGGCGCCTACCACCACGATCATCCCCAACACGCCCTCTAAAGGCGCGCAGGCGGAATGGTGGAGCAACAGCGGCGACAATATGGATTCGACGCTCACCAGCGTAATTGATCTCACCGCCGCCAACGCCACGCCGACGCCCAAGCCGACACCTAAGGCCACGCCCGGCAAGACGCCCGCGCCGACCGCCACGCCGGTCCCCTTCACGCCACGTCCGGTCATCCTGACCTTCAACGCCTGGTACAACCTGGAGCAGAGCTTCGACTATACCTATGTCGAGGCGTCCACCGACAACGGCGGTCACTGGACGACGCTGCCGGTGACGACTGGAACGAACGCCAACCCCAACGGCAAGAACTATGGCCACGGCATGACCGGGGTGAGCGGCGGCGGCGACGCGCCGCAGTGGGTCCCGGAGTCGGTGGACCTCAGCGCGTACGCGGGCCAGAAGATCCTGCTGCGCTTCGAGACGGTCACCGACGACGCCGTTCACCAGGATGGCTTCGCGCTCGACAATCTGAGCATCCCGGCCATCAAGTGGTCGGATGACGTCTCCACCAATGGGAGCTGGAGCGCCAACGGCTGGGTGCGCTCCAACAACGTCCTGCCGCAGAGCTGGATCGTGCAGGCGGTGGCCTTCCATCCCGGCAAGACGGCGCCGACCATCCAGCGGGTCACGATCAATGGCGCGACGGGCGCGGGCAGCGTGACCTTCAGCGATTTCGGCGGCTCCGTCACGCACGTCGAGCTGGCCATCACGCCCGTGACCTACGGCTCCTACACGCCCGCGCCCTACCAGTTGACCGCCAGCGCTGTGTAGCCGCCGGGCGGGTAAACCCGAGGCTGAGAGTGTTGAACCATACCGATAACCAATGAGCGGTTGGCGCGTTCTATTGGGCTGTCGGTAGGATTCAATGACAACGACGACTACTGCAAAGTGAAGCTGAAGGGAACCTCTGTGTTTGGAGCGAATGTGACTTCCCTTGTCGTTTTCGTCCTCATGAGTATCTGTGCAGTACTCACGCCAATGTCTTCGTTCTCCGCTATCGTTATTATCTGCGTCAATTTGACATGACAGCCTACCAGAAAAGGTTTCGGATCGGATGGCCACTCATGACTGTTGGCGCAGAGTTGACTTGTATTGGCGGCGCCATGTGTATGGCCTGGCTTCAGCAATGGCCTCCCCTCAGTCAGGATAAGTGGCTAATCCTCACCGTTGGTATCTTCTCGCCTGGCATCCTATGCGTGGTTGTGGCCCAGGCTATTCTCGCAGAGGGTTTTATCTTTCTCCGTGTGAGGTCACGGCATACCGCAACCAATCATTGACAGTGTTCAGCGCCGTCATGTGTGCTACGAAGCTTCCTGGATGACAGGCTGGGAAGCGCCATGCAGATGTCGGTGGCACGAACTACGACACACATGGCAACGCGGTCATTACCACGACCAGTTACGCCAACAGCCCCAGCGTGACGGTCCACTGTACCTTCGACGCGCTGGACCGCCTGGCGTCTATGGACGACGGCGCGCGCACGTTCAGCTACGACAGCAACGGCAACGTGCACAACATGACGGTCCGCGATCCCAACAACACACTGACGGGCGGAGTGTGGTACGCAATAAGGGGCCGGCGACCCACGAACCCGCTGGGGCGCTTCGCTCCGCTCGCCCGCCGGCCGCGAAGCCCGCCTGCGCGGGCTGGGTCACTTCACGCGAGCGCGGGCGGTGGCTAGCGCAATGATTGCCAGGCGGCGTTTGGAAGGGGACGGCCTGGCGATCGTGCTCAACGTGAGTGGCGCCTGCTATGAGGTGGAGCGGATCGCGCTCGGCTTCGGGGTGAGCAGGCGTGTCTCGACGGTGGCGGCGGCGGCGGTGGGGCCGCCCGCGGCGGCAAAGGCCGCGGCGACGCGCCTGGCTCTCTCAGCCATGGCCATGGCTTCGCGGACCTTGGCGCGTAGCCGGTCAGGGCTCAGGCGGCTCGCGGGCAGCCGCGTCCCGGCGCCCGCGACCTCTACGCGGCGCGCGACCTCGAGTTGATCGCGCCCGAATGGCACAGCGCATACCGGCACGCCGCGCGCCAGCGCCTTCTGTGTGGCGCCCATGCCGCCGTGGGTGATGGCGCAGGCGGCGCGGTCGAGCACGGCGCTGTGCGGGATGAAGCGCTCCAGGCGGGCGTTGGCTGGCGGGTGGATGCGCTCGGGGTCACCAGCGGGCAAGGTCGCGATGACGGTGACAGGCTCATCCGCGAGCGCGTCGAACGCCGTCTGAATGAGGCGCCCATCATTCTGGAACTCGGATGAGGTCGTAACCAGCACGATTGGCCCGGTAATCTCAGCGAGCCACGCCGGGGGATCGGCTGGTGGGTCCCATGCGCAGGGGCCGACCATGACGACGCTCGCGGGCCAGTCGCGGCGGTGATACTCGAACGGCTCGGCGGTCAGATAGAGGAGGAGCGGCGGGCGGCGGAACATCTCGTCAATCTCGGCAAGAGGCGCCAGCCCAAGCTGCGCGCGGACGCCGTTGAGCGGGGGCAGCATCGTCTTCTCGATTGTTCCCAGCACGAGCGGGCGCAGCAGGCGGTCGCGCAGCCGCCCGAGCGGCCCCCGCGCGGGTGGGAGGCCAGGGCCGAATGGCGGCGCGTCGGGCGAGCGTAGCGTCAGCGGATAGGGGCAGAGCGCGGCCCACGGGCCACCCCAGGCCTCGGCGGCGGCAAGGCCGCCCCAGCTATTGATGTCCACAATCAGCGCGTCGGGGCGCTCCTCGGCGATGGCGCGCTGAAGATCGGGCGCGTCGTATTCGGCCCGGGCGCAGAAGCCCCGCACGGAGTACTTCAGGGACTCGCGCGGGTCGCTCACCCGCCAGTCCTCGAGCGCGATCGCTTCGACCTGCGCGCTGATCGGCGCCGCCTCGAAGCCGCGCGCTTGCATCAGCGGAACCTGGGAGGCGAGCGTGCGCAGCGCGATCTGGTGGCCGCGCCGCCGCAATTCGTCCAGAATCGGGACGAGGGGAAACAGATGCCCGCGAGCGGGCGTGGTATAGGCGAGGATGCGCGCCATCATGTCTCTCCCATCAGTGACTCGACCAGCTCGCGTAGCGCGAGCTCCGTCTGGGCTCTGCTCAGTCCGCGATCGCGGCGAAGCAGCTTCCACATGAGCACGTCAGTAATCGCGATGAACTCGGCGAGCCGCCGCGCGCGCGCCTCACCAGCCAGGCAGGCGAGAGCCGGGGCGAACACGCGCTCGCACCACGCGGCATGATACGCGCGCCCAAGATCGGCGATCTCGCGCAGCCCCGGCGCATGGCTCTCTTCGGCCAGGAGGCGCAGCACCGCTTCGCCAAGCTCTTCGTAGTGGTCAACCAGGATCCGCACCGCCGCGCGCGCATCACCGGCGGGAGCTTCGTCGCGCTGGCCACGAACACGCTCATATTCCCGCTCGACAGCGGCGGCGAACACTCCTCCTTTGTCACCGAAGTGACGAATCACCGTCGGGAGCGAAACCCCGGCGCGCCGGGCCACCACCTCCAATGAGATGTCAACCAGCGGCCGCTCCCAGAAGATGGCGGCGGCGGCGGCGAGGATGCGCTCGCGGGTGGTGGCGGCGGCCTCGGCGCGCTTCGTCATTGTGTAGCGGCGTTTCGACTGCTTCGGCTCCGTGCTCATATTCATGTTAGTAGACTAACACGAAATTGCGGCGGCGCGCAAGTGGTCATATCGCCAGCAGGCCGCGCAGGCAGAACGAAACGCGAGCGCCAGCGATTGAAAGCAGCCACCGGGCGGATGAAGCCGCGGCGAAGTGCCCACACCCGCCAGGCCCGGCTGCGCGGGCTGGGCGTTGTCCTGTGCGCTTGACGCTCTCTTTGCCGCCACGCCACAATATCCTGTGGAACATGCCCCAGGCCGCGCGTGGACCGCGATTTCCCCCAATCAGCGGCGATATGGACTTTACAGAAAGCGACAGTGACGCCCTCATGGCGATATTCTCCTCAAGCGATCTGACCCCGCGCGCCAGTGGCGCTGGCCACAACGCCATCGAAGCGGTGATCGTCGGCGCGGGCGTCTCTGGCCTGCTCGCCGCGCATGAACTGCTGCGCCGCCGCCCTGGCTCGCGTGTCATCCTAGTTGACGCCGGGCTGCCGCTGGCGGAGCGTCGCGCCCAACCCACCCCGCCGATGGGCGGCGAGGGCGGCGCGGGACTCTACCTCGGCGGGCGGCTCTACTTGGGCGCCGCCTCGCTCCCCGTCATGCCGCCTGTGAGTGTTCCCCCGGCCATGTGTCCGGTCATCGAGGGCGACGCCTATGTGCGCCGCGCCCAGGAGGTTGACGCGCTGCTGCGCGATCTGGGCGCGCGCGCCGAGTGGGTGGCCGAGCCGCCGGAGCCGCTTGCCCGCGCCATCCAGCAGGCGCGGGAGGCGGGAATCGAGTACATCACCAGCTATCCTTCGCGGCGGCTCAGCCCCGACGACAAAACAACCGTGCTGGCGGGCCTGCGCCAGTGGCTCACCACCCAGGGCGCGCGCTTCATCTTCGGCGCGCGCGTCACCGTCGCCACCCGCGCGGATGGCGGCTTCCTGCTGACGCTGGATAGCTCCGGCGCGCCCGCGGACGCCCCGCCCATCCCCGAGCGACTGATCACCCGCGCGCTGCTGCTCGCGCCGGGCCGCTATGGCGCGGAATGGCTCACCCGCGTCGCCAGCGACGTGGGCGCCGAGGTCGTGGCGTTGCCGCGCGCATTCGGCGTCCGCCTGGAGATGCCAGTGAGCGTGTATGAGCCGCTCGCCAGCGTCAATCCCGATCCCCGCCTGCAAGCCGCCCTGGCGGATGACGCCTACATCAAGACCTACGCGACCTGCCCGGGTGGCGCGGTCAGCCCTGTCGCGCGCTATAACGCGCTGGTCGCCAGCGGCGTGCCCGCCCTGCGGCCCGCCGACCGTGGCCCCAACACGACGGTCGCGATCCTCGCCCAGCCGGGCGTGACGGGCGCGGCGGGCGCCTGGCGCGGCGGCGAGAAGGCCGCCCGCGCGCTCAACCAGCGCGCGCCGGGGCGGCTGACCATCCAGCGGCTCGAAGACGCGCGCCTGCGCCGCCCGACGAGCGCCGAGGCCCTGGCCGCCAGCCCCATCCGGCCCAGCGACGCCAGCGCCGCGCCCGGCGCGCTCCACGACCTCTACCCCGACGCCTACTGGGCGGCGTTCGAGGACTTCCTGGCCCGGCTGGAGCGCCTGGCGCCGGGCGTCACTTCCAGCGACACCCTGCTCTACGGCCCGGCCGAGGAGCGCTTCTGGCATTTCCCGACCGACGCCCACATGCAGACGACCACGCCGGGCCTCTTCGTCGCCGGCGACGGTCCCGGCCAGAGCCAGGGCATCATCCAGGCCAGCGTCGCGGGACTGCTGGCGGGCGAGGGGCTGGCGAGCGCGCTAGCGGGAGCGGCGCGATAACCAGCCAGCCTGTCACGCGGAGACACGGATGTCCTGCCCGATGCGCACGGCCACCAGCGCGGCCAGCTCATCGGGTCCGATTGGGCGAGCGTCGGCGGGCGTGAGCGTGGAGTCGAGATAGTGCGGGCTGGTCGGCCAGGTGATCGTTTGCAGCGGGTCGTCTGTGCGCACGATGTAGGCAGGGGCGGAACCGACGCCGTGTGGCGTCCAGACGACCTCACGCATGGTAGACCACGGAATCAGGACAGGCTTGAAGGCGGTCAGCCTGGTCAGCCCATTGGCGTCCACCCGTACCGTCACTGCCGGAGCGCGCGTGAGCCGGAGCGCCACTACGAGCCACACAATTCCACCTATTCCCAGGGGAACCAACACGAGCCCGAGGATGAAGTCCCACAGGCCACCAAAGACGCTGATGACGGCGTTCGCCGGATCGGTTAGCGGCTGCTGGTTGAAGAGTGGGTTGATTGAGAAGAGGGCGCCGAATGCCTGGAAAAAGGCGATCGCGCCAGGAATCAGGTTCGCCGCCAGCAGCAGCCCAAGCACGAAGGTCCGGCTGCGATTTCTGGCGGGCGCGCGGTAGCTCAGAGCATAGGCGCTGCTTGCCTCGTCCAACGTCGGCGCGGCGACCGGAGGCGGACCCGCCACTGCAACCGCAGGCTTATACCCCCGCACGCTGACGACCGCCATCCGGATGCAGTTCAGCGCCAGGAGCGCCAGCGCCGCCATACTGACCCAGTTCACCCAATCATAGTCCGTGACTGGTACGACACCCTCAGCGCCAGCCAGCGCAGCGAGGAAGAGAGCGCACATACCCCACACCACCGCGTTCGACCGCCGATTACGCACCCGCTGTCGCGCCTCCGCAGGCAGTTCGAGCCGTGCTGCTGGCGCAAGCTGCGCGCGCCCCGCAACGGATGGATATGACTCAGACGCAATGGCATACGACTCCGGCGCGGGCGGATAGGGCGCGGGCGGATAGGGCGGATACGGCGGATACGATGGCGGCGCGGCCGTTGCCGCAGCGATGGGCGGACGTTCCAGCTTACGGACGATGGTGCGCGGCTTCAGGCCGGTGCGCGCGGTGATGAGGTTGAGCAGCGCCGCCTGGCGCAGCGCGTTCTCGCTGGTCGTCGCGTGGTATGGCGCCCGCCCAGCGCCGAGGCCGCTGGCATACTCCTGCCAGGTAACCGATTTGCCCTGCCCGTAGAGCCTATAGGTGCGGCGGATTTGCCCATCCCCTTTGCTGTCTATCTCGAAGAGCCGCGCCTCATGCCAGGCGATGCGCGACCGCCAGCCAATCTCGTTGACGCTTTCGATACCGTTTTCCGTCGCGCGCACACCGAACGGACGTCCCAGAATCAGGATTGGTCCAGCGGAAACGAGGAGCCAGATGGTGAAGATGAGGGCGACGATCAGGAACACACCATTAAGAATGATGTTATGAACATCACCTGAGCTCAACGGTTGTCCAATCGCCGAGGGGATGGTGAGGACTGGCGCCAGGCTGGGCGCAAAGTGCGTGAGGAGGATGCTGGCTATGGTCAAGCCGAGTTG
>DASTKI010000108.1:0-21603 GCA_035716045.1 Ktedonobacterales bacterium | reverse complement strand
ATCGCGCGCAACCTGGTGGATGACCCCGACGCGGTATCCGTGCGTGAGATACGCAACGACCGGTACGCCATGGTGATCGGCTTGCGCGTCAGCGAGGATGATCTGGGCAAGGTGATCGGACGGCAGGGACGCGTCGCCAAGGCGATCCGCTCCCTGATGCGCGCGTCGGGCAGCCTGGCCGGAAGACAGCATGTCGGATTAGAGATTGATGACCGCGGACCACGACCTGAGCGCCAGCCAGAATAGCGCCGCCTCCGCGGAAGATTGGGCGATCGTTGGCGAGATCGTGGGCGTCTTCGGCGTCCACGGCGCGGTCAAGGTGCGCCCGCTCACCGACTTCGCCGGGCGGTTCACCCCCGGCGCCACAGTCTACCTTGGCGCCCGGCGCGAGCGCCGCGCCATTACTTCCGCGCGCGCGCAGGGAGCGCAGTACATCATCGGGCTGGAAGGCTGCGCGACGGCGAACGACGCCGAGCGCCTGCGCGGCCAGCCTCTCTTCATCCCCACCGCCGAGCTGGCCGCGCTCGAAGCTGGCCAGTTCTATCAGCATGACATCATCGGGTTGCGCGTCGAGCGCGTGGACGGCAAGCCGCTCGGCGTCATTACGAGCATCATTCCCAGCGGCGCGAACGACCTGTACGTGGTGCGCGATGAGGCGCGCGGCCAGGAGCGCTTGCTGCCCGCCGTCAAGGCGTTCATTCGCGACGTAGACCTGGCAGCGGGAGTGATGCGCGTCGAGCCGATTCCCGGCCTCTTTGACGAGGAATCCGAAGAGGCGCGTTGACCGCTTCCCCGATCACCAGCCAGCGGGCAGCCTGACGAGCGCCCGGCTCACCTCTGCGACCGATTTGCAGCCCGCCAGCGTCATCGCCAGGCCCAGTTCCTCGCGCAGCAGACCCAGTGCCCGCTCGACGCCCGCCGCGCCGTTCGCCGCCAGCGCCCAGAGCGCGGGGCGGCCGATCAGTGTCGCATCCGCGCCTAGCGCCAGCGCCTTCAGCACATCCGTTCCGCGCCGGATGCCGCCATCCACCAGCGTTAGCGCGCGCCGCGCGACGGTTTCGACGATCTCCGGCAGCGCCTCGATGGCGGCGACCGCGCCGTCGAGCTGTCTGCCGCCGTGATTGGAGACGATGATCCCTGCGACGCCGAGCGCCGTGGCCTCGCGCGCGTCCTCCGCCGTCAGAATGCCTTTTACCAGCACTGGCAGACGGGTGATCGAGCGCAGCCACTCGACCGATTCCCAGGTGAGCGTGGGATCTATCATGTTGGCGGCGTAGACCGCCAGCCCAGATTGGCCGGGGTCCATGCCGGGCTGATCGGCAAGCGCCTGACCGGCGAAGTTCGCCACGATCAGGCCAGGCGGCAGGCCAAAGCCGTTGCGGATGTCGCGCTCGCGGCGGCCCAGGGTGGGCGCGTCCACAGTGAGGACGAGCGCCTTGAAGCCTGCCGCTTCGGCGCGCCTGACTAGTGACTCGGTGACGGCGCGGTCCTTGTAGACATACAGCTGGAACCACAGCGGGCCTGTCGCCGCATCCGCGACTTCTTCGAGCGAGGTGGTCGCCAGTGTGCTGACCGCCATGATCGTGCCCGCCGCGCCCGCGCCGCGCGCCATCGCCGCCTCACCTTCTGGATGGGCCAGCTTCTGGTAGGCTGTAGGCGCGACCAATACTGGCAGAGATAGCGTCTCGTCCAGCAATTTCACGCTCGTGTCGCATGCGTCGCTCCCTCTGAGCATGCGTGGGCGCAGCTTGATGCGCTCGAACGCGGCGCGGTTCTCGCGCAGTGTGACCTCGTCCTCCGCGCCGCTCTGGTAGTAGTCCCAGGCGGTTGGTTCCATGCGCGTGCGGGCGAGCGCCTCATACTCGAAGAGATTGATCGGCTCCATCTGTGACTCCCTTAGGTAGCGGCCACGCCGGAGAATGCGCTTCAGGTGGGCTTTCGAGGTACTTTTATCCTAACATGACGGCGCGTGTGTGCTACCGTCAATGCGACGAAAGCCCCAGGCGCCGCCGCGATGTGACGCGTCGCAGCGAGGAAGCGGGCGTCCGGTGTGTTGCGGCCCCCTTGCGGCCATGTTACAATCGAGCCTTGAAGCGCCTGCGCGGCGCTCCCGGCGCTGTCCAGAAGGCTCCAGCGCGGCGCCTGCGTATCTGGGCGCGCCCCAAGACCCCAATATCCATCCCTGGTGATCGCTGAAGTTGACCCACCCAGCTATAGAGCTCATCACGTCCACGCGAGAGCGGAGGGAGACCAATGGCGAAAGCGGATCGCGCGGCCAAGAAGAGCGGCGGTTTTCGCATTCTCAGCTTTCTGAACCCGATCCGCGACCCTAGTCTGGTGGTCGCGATCATCCTCACGGTAATCGAGAGCGCTGGAACGAGCAATCAGCCCTGGCAGTGGGCGCTCTACGGGCTGCTCAACTGGGCGGCGGTCAAGGCGCTCATCTGGCTGCTGGTCAACTTCTTCTTCTCCTTCGTCTACCTCTCGCGTAAGGCCGTGTGGGTCTTCCGGCATCCTCGACTCGCATGGCGGCTGCTCGACGCGCTTGGCACCGAAGAGATCATCGTCGGTGGCCTGCGGCCCGATATGTTTGCCACGGATGAGGGCGGACTGCATCTTGGGCAGGTGAGCGTGGCTGGTATGCCCGGAGCCGGGTATTTCGGCGGGCCAGCGCTTGGTGCGCCAGGCTATGGCCAGGAGGGCGCGGATCTCTATCCCGACATGGATGAGGACCGATACGGCCCTTATGGGCGCGGGTCGCAGTTCAGCGAGCGCCTGAGCGAGCGCCTGAGCGAGCAGGGCGAGCAACTGCAAGAGATGCTCGCGGCCTACGCCAAGCTCATGGGCGACTGGATCGGCTTCACCGAGGAGAAATGGCGCGCGGTCAGCGACAGCCAGCTCGGCTGGAAGCCGCTGCGCGGCCGCTGGAATGGCTGGGACGAGATCTACGGCGACTCGTGGGCGATTACCAATGAGGCGGCGCAGGCCTCCAGCGACACGATGGCCCGCCGCTACGATAATGCGAAAGCGAAGGGCTCCGCCGCCAGTTCGGTCGCCTGCTTCCTCCGCGATATGGATAGCCTGCGGCAGAGCCTTGCGCTGCTCGAGACGGGCGACGTGGTGCAAGGCCCGCGCCTGGGTGGTGTGAACTCGCAGCCATTGGCTCCGCGCACCACGAAGTCATCCATCATCCGCAACCCGATGATCGTTGACGCCGACGGATAGCCGCCCGACGCGCTACTGCCCGGCGACCGAGAGGTAGAACAACCTGATGAGCGAAGCGAGCCTTCGCCAGGCCCTGAGCGCCGCCATCATCGCCGCTGTTGCCGGCCTGGTGGCGCTAGTGGTTGGCGCATTCATCGCGCCTCTTCCCACCGCGACGATTTCGACCAGTCCCACTCAAGTCGTGACCGCGCTCCTGATTCGAGGCGTGTTGGTGATCGCCAGCCTTGCGCTTGCGGTGTTCCTCGCCTACCGCACGGGATACCGCATCCAGGACGACGTGGACGACGACGCGCAAGCGAAGCTGCCTCAACCCGACCCGAGCGCCAGCTCGCCGCTGGTCAGCATGTTCACGACCCCCGGGCCGCGCCGCGATGCGATGTTCGCCGGCGCGATCGCGCTGGGCGTGTATTGGATCATCACCTCGCTCTACATCGTGGCGCTCGGCAAAACGGTTGGCCATATCGGCGTCGTCTCGAGCGATGTGGGGTCATTTATCACGCAGCGTATCGGGCTGGGTCTGGTGCTCGTCGCCGCTGGCCTGGGTTGCGGTGGGTTGGGCGCGCGCGCCGCGCTGGCGCGCAAGCTGACGCGACAGGCGCTAATGGGCCCCGCCAATCCCCCAATATCTGACGCCAGCTCCGCCGCCCCTGGCTCATCACCTGTCCAAGATTAGCCGCGCCCGCGCCTCTCTTTCCCGCGCCTCTCTTTGGGGAGAGGCGCTCATACCAGCTCGCTTGCCAGCGGTTCCATGATGCTCATGAGCTGAGCCAATGTAAACGGTTTGGGCAGCTTGCCATCCACTTGAAGATCATTCGCCATTTCGAGGTTGGTCCAGGCAGACATCAGAATGATCCGGTGCTTGGCGCGCGCGTCAGCGCTTGATTCCAGTTGCGTTACGACTCCGCGCCCATCCACGCCGGGCATCAGCAGGTCTAGCAGAATCAGGCGCGATGCGCTTCTCGCGAGCAGCGCCAATGCTTCCGCGCCGTCGGCCGCTGTCTCCGTCGGGTATCCCTCCAGTGCGAGCATCTCGACGAGCATTTTACGGATGGCTGGGTCATCATCTACGATCAGCACGGTCGGCGTATGGGCCACTGTATCCCTCCCTCGGTCTCGGCGCCGCCTGCCTGCAGCGCTTGTCGCCAGTTGGCTTCCCTGCTTTATTGTACTGTGCGGGCCGTCTCTTGTATAGCTCTCGCCACCTGTGGACGCTGGTTTGACGCCGCCTGGCTGAAATGTGGGGCGCTGGGGGTTGGGCGCTGGGCTATCGCTCCCCAGTGGGAGGCTCAACGCGCGGCAAGGTGAAGCTGAAGCGCGCGCCGTGCCCCGGTCTGCTCTCCACCCAAATTTCGCCGCCCATCGCTTCGACGTACTGGCGGCATATCCACAGGCCCAGCCCTGTGCCGCGCACCGAGGTCGTCAATGATTGCTGCAGCCGCACGAATTTCTGGAAGAGGCGCGCCTGATCGTCGGGCGAGATGCCTGGCCCTTCATCTTCGACCGAGACGACCACCCATTCTTCTGGCGCGCCATCCTCCAGGGCGCGCCGCCGCTGCGCCGCCGCCAGATCGGCGCGGCGGACGCCACGGGCGGTGACGCGACAGGGCTTATCAGACCCCGAATACTTGAGCGCGTTGCTGATCAGATTGGTGAAGACCAGTGGCAGCCGCTCATCATCCGCCATCACCCAGAGCGCGCTTTCGATGCGCGGCTGAATGCGCGCCTTCGCTTCGGGAGGCTGGCGGCTCACCGCATCGGTCGCCACGCGCACTAACGAAACCGGCTGCGTGGAGACGCGAAGCGCCTGATTGCTCATGCGGCTCGCGTCGGCCAGCATGCTGATCATCCCCGCGAGCTGGGTGGTCGCCTGATGGATCTCTGTGGCGAAGGTTCCCAGTTTCTCCTGGTCCAACTTGTCGCCATGGCGGCTGATGAGTGTTACATAGCCTTCGATGGCGGTGAGCGGCGTGCGGAACTCATGCGAGACGGTGAGGATAAAGTCGTCCTTGAGGCGGTCCAGCTCTTTCTGCAGCTCGTACGCCTGCTCAAGCCGCCGGTACAGGCGGGCGTTACTGATCGCCACAGCGGCCTGGCTGGCCAGCGATACCAGCAGCGCAATCTCGGCGGGGGGCAGTTGCGCGGACTTGCCGGGCGTGAACACGATCAGCGCGCCAAGCTGCCTCTCCTGCTGGGCGATGGCCCTCGCCAAGAACGATGTCGCGCCTACAGCGCGCAGACTCGCTGTGATCCCGCCTATTTCCTGGTCATCGGCTTCGGCGAGATCCTCCACGAGATCCATGGACTCTTCCAGTCGCTTGCCGAAGCCGCGCCGCCAGTCGAGGGGAATTGTCGCGCCGAGCAACGCGGCATAGCGCGAGTGATTCGGCGGGGAGACGGCGCGACATACCAGCGTCTCGTTCTCATCATCGCGCACAAAGACAGCGGATACCTGGGCGCTGGTCACCCCGAGGGACTGATCAGCGAGATTCTGCAGGCTGGTGGCCTCATCCAGCGAGGCGTTGAGCGTCAGCACAGCGTTGTTGAGCGCGGAGAGTTGCTTGTTGCGCTCATCGAACTGGCGCACCTTGTGGGCTGCTTCCTCCACCAGCCGCGCGTTTTCAAGGAAGACCGCCGCAGCCAGAGCGACAGCCTCCAGCCACGACACCAGGTCGGGTGTTAACGTTCCGGTGTGGGGCGCCGTGACGAGCAATGCGCCGACCGTGCGCGGGCTGGCGCCGATGGGCGCGGCCAGCGTTGCCTGGGCGAGCGCGTCGCCCTCCCAGCTTAGTCGCGAATAGAGCGGAGCGTTCGCGCCCGGATGGGGCGAGGCGTCCAGCGTGACCTCGCCCTGCAACGCGCGCCTGACCGCTGGTGGGGCCTCCGCAAGGGCCAAGGCTCCGCCCTGAATGCGTTGCCCCCGCCGCATCGCCAGGGCGATCGCCAGCTTGTCGCCCTCGGCGGTCGGTACTGCCAGATGATGCGGGGCGTCTGGCTCTAAGCGCAGCAGCGCGCAGACTGAGAGGGTAGGGTCCTGACGGGTGATGATGTCCGCCACGCGTCCGAATATCTCGTCCTGCGTCGGGTCAACGCCATTCAGCTCACGCAGAGTGGCGACGAGGTCGCCCTGGCGAACGGCTGGTTGCGTGTCGAGCAGGGTCAGCGCGCGGGCCAAGCGGTCCACATGGAGCTCCAGCAGCCGCGCGTCGTTCGTCGTGTAGGACCACATCTCGTCGCGGTTGAAGACCCGCAGCGCGCCAATGACTGCGCTGCGCCCGGCAACCCGGTCGAGGCGGTCCGGGCGGAAGATTGGGACTGCCAGATGATGCGGAGCGTCCATCTCCAGCAGCAGCGCCTGCCGCATGTCCGGAGGTGTCGTCTCGGGCCGTAACAGGAAAGGCTCGCGCCGCTGCCAGACCCTCCCAATCAAGCCCTGTCCTGGCTGATAGACACGCGCGACTTGCGCGGAGGGAAGCACCTGGGTGATCTGGTCATCAATCAGCGCCAGCGGGTCATCGGGGATGCTGTCCTCGCGAAGCGGTTGTGAGGGGCGCGAGGGCGCACCATAGCTCCCGCGCCCAAAGCGCGGGGGATGTGTGCGCCGCGCGCGCGTGACCAGGACGGGCTCGGAGGCGTCCAGCAGCGCGAGCTCGCCGCCATCAGCTCGGACGAGGGCGAGCGCGCCATCCAGCGCCTCCAGGCATAACGATGTGATCGCGGGCCGGTTTGGATAGCCCCGCGCCGCCTCGACGGTAGGGCCAATCACACCGGTGGCGCGCGAGGGCTCTGGCCGCTCGCCTGGCGCCTGAGGGCGCTGGAAACCGCTTGGCATGCGCTGTTACCCCTCACCCCGATGTGATACAACCCTTGAGAACCGGCGCCGACGGAACTTGCGCGCTCCCTAGCCCCGCGGTCGCTGGCCTCTAGATCAGCCTATTACACGGTATTTACACTCAACAAGAACATGTGACTAACAGTGGATTGCATGCGGCGTGGGCGCCCAGGCTTGCGACAGGCGAGCGCCGTGTGTAGGGAGGATTGCGGCCGTGAGCGTCATCATCGAGGGTACGGTTGTTACGAAGGAAACCGGACTGCGCGCCAGCTTCGGAGGCGTCGAGCAGCCCTACGTTCGCTGCGTCGTCTCCCGGCTGGACGCGCCTGAGCGCATGGCCGAGGCGCGGGTGGTGGGCGTCGAGGACATCCCGCAGGCGGTGGGTGAGGTGGTGCGGCTGGAGTCGTTCCGCACGGTGACTGATCGCGCCGCGGGCGTTGTGCGCTTCGACTGCCACCTGCTGCCCTAAGCGCGGCGCGCTGGAGGGGAATGCGACTATGCCTGGAGCGCTGGGCCTGCTGACCGATTTTGGCCTGCGCGATGGTTATGTCGGGATGATGAAAGCGGTCGCGCTGGGCATCGCGCCCGACGCCCGCATCGTGGACATCTCGCACGACATCGCGCCGCAGGATATCGAGATGGGCTCCTGGACGCTGGGTATCGCCTGGCGCTATTTCCCGGCGGGCAGCGTCCTGGTCTGTGTGGTTGATCCGGGGGTGGGCGGCGAGCGCCGCGCCATCACGCTCGCCGCGGGCGGGCGCTACTTCGTCGGGCCAGACAACGGCCTGTTCACCCACGTCCTCGCGCAGGCGCCCGCTGAGCGTTGTGTGGAACTGACGAACACCGCGTATCACTTGCCCGGCGCGAGCGCGACGTTTCACGGGCGCGACATCTTCGCGCCGTGCGGCGCGCACCTGCTAGCGGGCGTCACGCTCGACACGCTGGGCGCTCCTGTGGACCCAGAGACGCTCGCGCGCCTACCTATCCCCCTCGCGCCATCATGGGAGGGAGAGACGCTGGTGGGCCGCGTCGCGCATGTGGACCACTTTGGCAATCTGATCAGCGACATCCCGCTCGCGGAGCCGTCCACGCTCTCGGCCTCTGGCGTGCGTATCGAGGTCGGTGGGTGCGTCATCGCGCGCTACGCGACGCACTTCGCGGCGGGACCGGTGGATGAGCTGTTCGCGCTGCGCGATAGCTCCCGCGCGCTGGCCATCGCCGTGCGCGATGGGTCGGCAGCGGCGGCGCTGGGCGTAGGGCGCGGCGCGGTGGTGCGGGTTCGCGGCCTGCCGTATCCCTGAGCGCCTGGGCGCCGCGCAACATGAAGACGGACGAGAAGGAGTCGCCGCGGATGAACCTGTATTTCATGCGTCATGCGCATGCCGGCCAGCGGGAGGAATGGGCGGGGCCTGATTCCGAGCGTCCGCTTACCGACAAGGGACGCCGCGCGGCGGAGGCTGCCGCGTCAGGGCTGGCTCGTCGCTCGCCGCCCATCAGCCGGGTCATCACCAGCCCGCTTACACGCGCCGCCGACACCGCGGCGATCGTCGCCACCCGACTCAGTGCGCCAGTAACGCTCAGCGACGCGCTCGCGCCGGGCTTCAATCTCGCGGGGCTCACGGCCCTACTCACTGAGGCTGGCTGGGCGAGCGATCTCCTGCTGGTTGGCCACCAGCCGAGCATGGGCGAGGTTCTCGCGGCGCTGCTCGGCCAGGGAGATGCGATGGTGGATATGAAGAAGGCCTCCGTCGCGCTCGTCGCGCTGCCTGACGTCTCGAATCGGGAGCCAGGCTCTGCCCATCTCGAGGGAAGCGCGCGGCTTCGCTGGCTGAGGACGTGGCGCGAGCTGGAGCAGCGAGGTGGCTGAGTGGCGCCGGGACGCCGGTCATGGATGGCGCGAATCCAGCGAGGGGCGTTCGGGCCTGAGCGTGGCTGAGCGCCGATCAGGCTTGACCTCAGGCCATGCAGGCGCTGTAGCGGCTGTATAACAATTACTTTCCTATTCCATAAATCAGGGTGGGGATATGATTGCCTTTGACGGGGCGCCTATGTTATACTCCTCCTGGTATGCGTGGTGAGGCGCACAATCATGAAGAGCGACAAACAACGCCCAACGAAGCGCAGTGATCTGGCGGCGTTCGCCCTGATCGGACAGGTCGGGCTGATGATTAGCCTGGGGGCGGTGCTGGGCATCGTGATCGGCCTCTTCATTGATAGCAAACTTGGTTCCTCGCCCATTGCGACACTCATCGGGCTGCTGCTTGGCCTGGCCACTGGCATTTACGGAGTCTATCGCCTGGTCTCCAGTTTGGAGTAGGCGAGGGAGCGCGGGGCGTCGGGGCGGGCCAATCGCAGTCAGAGGACGAAGGGAGAGCCTCCGTGCTCTGGAAGCTTCCACATATCCAGGTCGCCGCCGATCCTCTTTATCCGGGCGCGCCAGCCTTCCTGACGAACACGTTCTTTCTGACCATCGTCAGCGCCCTCGTCGTCGCGGCCTTCTTCATCATCGCGGCGTACAGGCCCAAGATTGTGCCTGGCTTCCTGCAGAACTTCGTCGAGTGGGTGTTTGAGTCGCTGCTCCACCTCTGCGAAGAGGTAGCGGGCAAGCAGAACGGGCGGCGCTTCTTCCCCTGGGTCGCCTCGATGTTCTTGCTGATCCTCATCGCCAACTGGTGGGAAATCATCCCCGGAATCGAGTCCATCGGGCTCAAGACCACCAGCGAGGAGGTCAGCGCCGCCTGCGCCACCGTCGGGTCATATGGCGTTCTCCTGACAGGCGACGTCTCGAACTGCATCATCCCGTTCCTCCGCCCGCCGTCCACCGATCTGAACTTCACCATCGCTCTGTCGATCGTGTCGGTGATCATGACGCAGATATACGGCTTCATGGTCCTGGGCTGGCGCCTACAGATCAGCCGGTACATCGTCTTCAGCGAAGGACCTATCGGCTTCGTGGTCGGCCTGCTGGAGATCCCGCTGGAACTCTTGCGCATTCTCTCGCTCAGCTTCCGTCTCTTTGGCAACCTGTTCGCGGGTGACGTGCTGTTGCTGGTGATGTCGTTTATTTCCGTCGGGATCGGCGCGATCCCGTTCTACTTCCTGGAAGTGTTCGTCGGCTTCATCCAGGCCTTTGTGTTCGCCTTCCTGACGCTGATCTTCATGACGCTCGGCACGACGGCGCACGGCCATGCTGACGCGGAAGAAGAGCACTCCGCGGAAGCCGCCAACGAAGAGCGAATGCGGGCCGAGCACGCGTTCGATCGTGCGTCCGGAGGAGGCGCCTCCGAGCCGGCGGCGTGACCGCCAGAAGCGGCGCCGCAGTCTGGCGCGCGGGTGAGCGATTCGCTCACGTTGACGCGCTATCGTGTACCGAAACTTTGATCGCGTTCCCGTCCATTCCCTGGGCCTACCCTCGGCGCGCAGGCGCGGGGCGGGCGCCGGCGCCGGGCGCTGGCAATCCAATCACACGCCGGCCCGATGGCCGGTCCACACTGCCTATTGAGGAGGCGATTTGTGAACTTCGAAGTCGCTGCTGGTCTCGCTATTGGTATCGGCGCGGTTGGTCCTGGCATCGGCATCGGCCTGCTGGCCGGACCCGCGCTCGGCGCGATGGGACGCAACCCGGAGGCCGCGAACATCATCCGCACGAACATGATCCTGGCGATCGTGTTTGCTGAGGCGATCTCGATCTACGCGCTGGTCGTCGCGCTGCTCATCCTCTTCGTCATCCGGTAGGTGTGGACCGGGGCTGGGCGCGGAAGACGCGCCCAGCGCCACCCGCTCCTATTGTGAGGAGGAGTAGATTCGCATGGACCAGCTAGGGATCAATATTGGCTCTCTGGTCGCCCAGACCATCGCGTTCTTCATCCTGCTTGCCGTGCTGTGGAAGTTCGCCTTCCCTGCGCTGATGAAGACGCTCGATGAGCGCCAGGCGCGCATCCAGGAGGGTATAGACAACGCCGAGCGCGCGAAGCGGGAAATGGCCAGCGCCGAGAAGCGCATCGAGGCGATGCTGAACGACGCGCGCGTGGAGTCGCAGAAGGTCATCGCCTCCGCGACCACCGCCGCCGAGCGCCTGAAGTCTGATATCGAGGCGCAGGCGCAGCAGCGCGCCCGCGAGATCGAGCAGCAGGCCGGCGCGCGCATCGAGCAGCAGGTGGCCAAGGCGAAGGCCGAGCTGCGGGAGCAGGTCGCTGACCTGGCCATCGCCGCCGCCGAAAAGGTCATCGGAGGCTCCATGGATACCACGACCAACCGGCGCCTCGTTGACGAGTTCGTCACGCAGTCGAGGGACAGCCAGTGCTAAAGGGCGCAGTCGCGCGTCGCTACGCGGAGGCGGTGTTTGAGCTTGGCGTCGAGCCGGATACGCTCGATAGCTGGCTCACCGACGTGCGGCTGATCGCGGAATACTTCTCGAACCGCCAGCTGGCGTTCATCCTGGGCGAGCCGAACGTGCGCTTTGAGCGCAAAGAGGCCATCGTCCGCGATCTGCTGGCCGACAAGGTGCGGCCTGAGGGGCTCGGCCTGGCGTTGGCGCTCGTCGAGAGCGGCATCGTCGCGCTCGCGCCCAGAGTACGCGATGAGTTCGAGCGCCTCTACAATGAGCGCCGTGGGCAGGCAGTGGCGGATGTGACATCCGCTATGCCGCTGGACGACGCCATGCGCGCCTCGATCACCCGCCAGATGGAGCAGGTCACCGGCAAGCGCATCATCCTGCGCGAGAAGGTGGACTCGGCGCTGCTGGGTGGCGCCATCGTGCGCGTCGGTGACACACTGATAGATGGCAGTGTGCGGCGGCGGCTCGAGCTGCTGCGCAGGCGCATCGCCGAGGGCGGCGACCTGGGCGGCGCGATGGATGGCCTCGACGACTTGCTGCCGCCCGGTGGATCGTCAGATGGCGCCGCAGCGAACGGCCCGGCGAGCTCGACCAGCGCCGCTCCGCGCGACCCACGCGGGCCACATCTAGGCCCGCGCCTTCCTGAGAATGGGCAGGGCGCCGGACGCGGACATACCCGAATGGGCGGCAAGCGCGGCAAGGGCCGCAGGCGCTAACGGCCCGCGCCTCTCTCTTGGTGAGTGAGTGGCGCGTCAGGGCGCGACGACCCGGAGACTGACAGACAACAGGAGAAAGACATGGCTATCGCGGACGAGATTACCCGCGTCATACGCGATCGCATACAGAGTTACGACGGCAGGTCCACAGAAGCCGCCATGGTCAGCGTGGGCACGGTGATCGAGGTTGCGGACGGCATCGCCCGTGTCTATGGTCTGTCAGGCGTCCGCTATCTGGAGCTGGTCGAGTTCCCTCGCACCGGGCTGATGGGCCTGGCGTTCAACCTCGAGGAAGATTCGGTCTCTGTGCCGATCCTGGGCGATTTCACCCAGCTCCACGAGGATGACGAGGTCCGTACCACTGGGCGCATCATCGAGGCGCCGGTTGGCGACGCGCTGCTGGGGCGCATCGTCAATGCGCTGGGGCAGCCGCTGGACGACGGCGGCCCGATCGCCTCCACCAAGACCCGCCCGGTCGAGCGCGTCGCTCCTGGTGTCATAACGCGCCATCCGGTTGATACCCCGGTGCAGACGGGCATCAAGGCGATTGACGCGCTGATCCCGATTGGCCGCGGACAGCGCGAGCTGATCATCGGCGACCGCCAGACCGGCAAGACCGCTGTCGCGCTCGACACGATCATCAACCAGAAGGGCAAAGACCTCGTCTGCATCTACGTGTCGATTGGTCAGAAGAACTTCCAGATCGCCCGCATCCGCGAGATTCTGCGGCAGTATGGCGCGCTGGAGCACACGATCATCGTGCACGCGGGCGCTGAGGACCCGGCGCCGCTGAAGTATCTGGCCCCCTACGCTGGCTGCGCGATGGGTGAGGAGATCATGGAGAGCGGGCGCGACGCGCTGGTGATCTATGACGACCTCTCCAAGCACGCCGACGCCTACCGCAACATGTCGCTCATCATCCGCCGCCCTCCGGGCCGCGAGGCGTATCCCGGCGACGTGTTCTACCTGCATAGCCGCCTGCTGGAGCGCGCCGCCCGCCTGAATAAGGATTACGGCGGTGGCTCGCTGACGGCGCTGCCGATCATCGAGACCAAGGCCAACGACGTGTCGGCCTACATCCCGACGAACGTCATCTCGATTACCGACGGCCAGATCTTCCTGGAGACTGACCTCTTCAACGCGGGCATCCGCCCGGCGCTGAACGTTGGTATCTCGGTCAGCCGTGTGGGTGGCGCCGCGCAGACGCCAGGCATGAAGCAGGTCGCCGGCACCTTGAAGCTCGACCTAGCGCAGTTCCGCGATCTGGCGGCCTTCGCGCAGTTCGGCTCGGACCTGGACGCGGCCACCAAGCGCAAGATCGAGCGCGGCCGCCGCCAGCAGGAGATCATGAAGCAGAAGCAGTACGAGCCGGTGTCCGTCGAGCATCAGATCATGATCATCCATGCCGCCAGTACGGGCAAGCTGGACGATGTGCCAGTGGAGAAGGTCTCGGAGTGGGAGAAGCAGTTCCACGCCTTCATGGACGCCAATTATCCCGACCTGGTGACGACGATCCACGAGACCACGGCGACGAAGAAGCAGAAGCTCCCCAAGGAGCTGTTCGACCAGCTCGACGCCGCCATCACGGAGTATCGGAAGACAGCCCCCCGCTAGCGCGCGGCGCCGCCTGACCTCGTGAGGACCGCTAGCGCCGCCTGCGTGTGGCGCTGGCGGCCTCCACTGAGGAGGGGCGCAGGAGAAGATCATGGCCTCGACACAGGCGATCCGGCGGCGTATACGCTCCGCGCGCAACGTCGCCCAGATCACGCGCGCCGTCCAGCTCGTGGCGAGTAGCCGCATGCGGCGCGCGCAGGACCGCGTGACCCAGGCGCGCCCCTACGCCGAGCAGCTTCACAAGCTCCTCTCGCGGGTGGCGACCCAGGCTGACGGCCTCGATGACCAACCGCTGATGCAGGCGCGCGAGGTCAAGCGCGCGCTGATCGTTTTGGTGACGCCCGACCGCGGCCTGGCAGGCGCGCTGAACAGCAACACCACCCGGCGCGCGGGTGAGCTCGCTAGGGAGCTGGCCCGCCAGTACAGCGGCGTGAACCTGGAGGTCTCCTTCCTGGCGGTTGGCCGCAAAGGGCGCGACTTCCTGACGCGCAACCGCCAGCGGATCATCGCGGAGTTCACGCAGCTTGGCGACCAGCCCAAGCCAGCGGACGTGCGCGCCATCGCCCGGACGATCACCGACGCCTACATTGGCGGGCAGATTGATCTGGCGATGCTGGTCTATCCGAAGTTCGTCTCGATGGTGGCGCAGACACCGATGGTGACGCAGCTGCTGCCGGTGCAGCCGCCGGAGGAGAGCGCGGCGCAGGGCGCGACGCCAGAATATATCTTCGAGCCTGACATCGAGAGCATCTTCAATGAGCTGCTCCCGCGCTATGTCGAGACGCAGATATACCAGCCGCTGCTCGAAACGGTGGCGAGCTTCTACTCGGCGCAGATGGTGGCGATGAAGAACGCGACCGACAGCGCCAATGACCTGCTGGCTGATCTGACGCTGACATACAACAAGATCCGTCAGTCGTCCATCACGACGCAGATTCTCGAAGTTGTCTCTGGCGCGGAAGCGCTGCGATAGGGGCTGGAGTGACATATGGCGACCGCTGCGACGACACGTACCAAAGGAATCGTGCGGCAGGTGCTCGGCAATGTGGTGGACGTGGAGTTCCCCGCCGACAAGCTGCCCGCGATCTATAACGCGATTGAGACCCCGATGCCTGGGAACCAGACACTGACGCTCGAGGTCGAGCAGTTGCTAGGCAACAACATCGTCCGCTGCGTGGGCATGGGCCCCACTGACGGCATGATGCGCGGCCAGGAGGCCTTCGACACTGGCAGCCCGATCACCGTACCGGTGGGCGAGCTGACACTGGGCCGCATCTTCAACGTGCTGGGCGAGCCAGTTGACAACAAGCCCGCGCCAGTGGGCGCGAAGCGCATGCCGATTCACCGCCCGGCGCCTGGTGTCGAAGAGCAGGCGACGACGGCGGAGGTGCTGGAGACCGGCATCAAGGTGATTGACCTGATCGCCCCGTTCATGCGCGGCGGTAAGATCGGTACCTTCGGCGGTGCTGGCACGGGCAAGACTGTCATCATCCAGGAGTTGATCAACAACATCGCCAAGAAGTCCATGGCGGGATCCGAGGGCGTCGTTGGTGGCCTCTCAGTCTTCGCTGGCGTCGGCGAGCGCACCCGCGAGGGCAACGACCTGCTGGAGGAGATGACCAACGCGGGCGTTCTCGACAAGCTGGCGATGGTCTTCGGCCAGATGAACGAGCCGCCCGGCTCGCGGCTGCGCGTGGCGCTGACCGGCCTGACCATCGCGGAGTATTTCCGCGATGTCGAGAAGCGCGATGTGCTGCTGTTCATTGATAATATCTTCCGCTTTACGCAGGCCGGCGCAGAGGTGTCCGCGCTGCTGGGCCGCATGCCGTCAGCGGTGGGCTATCAGCCGAACCTCGCCGAGGAGATGGGCCAGCTTCAGGAACGCATCACCTCGACCAAGAATGGCTCGGTCACGTCCATGCAGGCGGTCTACGTGCCCGCCGACGACTATACCGACCCCGCCCCAGCCGCCACCTTCGCGCACCTCGATTCCACGATTGTGCTGGAGCGCGCGCTGGCCGCCCGCGCATTGTTCCCCGCCGTGGATCCGCTGGGCTCTACCAGCCGCATCCTCGACCCGAACATCGTCGGGCAGGAGCACTATGATGTCGCGCAGGAGATCAAGCGCGTCCTGCAGCGTTACAAGGACCTCCAGGACATCATCGCCATCCTGGGCGTGGACGAGCTGAGCGACGAGGACAAGCTGACCGTGGCGCGCGCGCGCAAGATCGAGCAGTTCTTCTCGCAGCCGTTCAACGTCGGCGAGGCGTTCACTGGGCGCCCGGGCCGCACGGTGAGCCTGAAGGACACCGTGCGCGGCTTCAAGGAGATCCTCGAAGGCAAGCACGACGACATCTCGGAGGTACATTTCTACATGGCGGGCCCGATCGAAGACGTGATCGAGCGCGCGCGAGCCGAGGCCGCTGGCGAAAACGACTAGCGGCGCGCGAGAGAAGGAGACTGAGCATGTCTCAGCGACCCACGTTGCGCGTCCTGGTGCTTACATCCCAGCAGCGCGTCTTTGAGGGGGAGGCCGAGCAGGTCACCGCGCCGGGCGGCGATGGTGAGCTGACCGTCCTGCCCCGGCACGCCCCGCTCCTTACCACGCTCAAGCTTGGCGAGATGCGGGTGCGGGTGCGCGGCCAGGACGAGGGCATCTTCGTCGCGGGCGGCTTCCTCGAAGTGAACAACAACGTCGTGACCGTGCTCGCCGATGACGCCGAGCGCGCGTCCGAGGTGGATGAGGCGCGCGCCGAGGAGGCCCGCCGCCGCGCGCAGGCGCTCGTGGAGCGAGGCGAGGGGGGCGAGGAGGCGCAAGCCGCCGCGCTCGCCGAGCTGGAGCGCGCGGTTGGCCGCCTACGCGTTGCGGAGCTGCAGCGCCTGCGCAGCGGGGGAACCCGCCGCCGCCCCGCGCCACCGCAACAGGAATTGGGGGAGTAGCCCGTCGCGCCCGCAAAACGAGAGCCACCAGCCATGCTATCCGTTGAGGATGCGGGCGGGTGGCTCTCTCGGCGTTTGCCATACTTGCCGCGCCAGGCGATTACGAGGGGAACGTTCAGCTTTCTCTGGTCTGGATGCCCTTGATGCGCGCGAGCAGCCGGATGCGGGCATGGAAGAGGCGGGCATCGAATGGCTTGACGACGTAGTCGTCGGCGCCCGCGTTGTAGCCGGCGACGCGGTCTTGAACGCTGGCGCGCGCGGTAAGCAGCATGATGGGCAGCTTCTCGGTCTGGGGCTGCCGCCGGATATCCGCGCAGAGGGCGAGGCCGTCACCGTCGGCCAGATCCACCTCAGTCACCAGCAACTCGGGCATCTCCTCGCGCGCCAGTTCGAGCGCCTCGCGCATCCCACTGGCGAACCGCAGGGCGTAATGCTCCGCAAGCGCGGCCCTGACACCCTCACGCGCTGCCGGATTGCTCTCGACGACCAGCACGCGCATGCGGTTTTCTGGGGCAGTATCACCGATCGTTTGTTCCAGGGCCACGCTTCTGACTCCCCTGACCCACCGTGGATTGGTGTCCGCTTGAATGTAGGTACGTACTGATGAGCTATAGTTGACATCTATCACCCATTTGGGGTATAGCTGGCTAGCTCGCGTCTCCCGGCTCGCCCGCGCTTGCAAGCCGCTCTATGCGCTCTGAGCGCTCGTCTGGTGTGATCGCCATAACCCGGTCGAGCGTCGCGACGAGCAGGCTCGGCGCGAACGGCTTGGGAACATAGGCGTCTACGCCAGAGAGCAGGCCGGTGAGCGTCTCATCCTCACCATGTAGCGCGCTGAGAATCACCAGCGGCGTATTGGCGCTCGATGTATCACCGCGAATCGCCCGCACGACCTTGAAGCCATCTAGTTCCGGCATCTTCACGTCCACTACGACGCAGTCGGGCCGTTCACGATAGAACTGCTCGAGCCCCTCGACCCCATTATAGGCGACGATCACCTCGAAGCCGCCACGCTGGAGCATGGCGTGCCGGACCAACTCGACAATGGTGGCGTTGTCATCTATGACGAGCACTTTTCTCATGCGCTGGTTGCCGCTGGGGCCCACTGCCACTGGCCCTTCTATCACCACTCGCCTCCGTGTGGCGCGCGTATTCGGACGCGTATCCTGAAAACGATCGTAGCGCCAGAAATGTTCCCTATTGTGGGACGTTTCGGCGCACGCATGCGGCCTTCAGTGTACCATCAGGGGTCGCTTGAGCCGGACTGTGACCGCGCAAAGTACTACACCGCAGGCTCGCTGGCTCTCGGGCGCGCGCTGGCTTGCGAGGTGCGCATACTATCTTCGTGTAGAGAGTGTTGCGACTGGGCGCCGCGCGTCTGTGGCTCACACATACTGGACGCGGCGCGGAGGGAGGCTTGGCATGAGCGATCAGCGCGTGGGAGACCGCTACTCGCGGCAGACCCTGTTCGCGGGCATCGGCCCTGAGGGCCAGCGCAAGCTGGGTCAATCGTCGGTGGTCATTGTTGGCTGCGGCGCGATGGGCTCGGCGCTGGCGAGCAATCTGGTTCGAGCGGGCGTGGGCCGCGTGCGGCTGATAGACCGCGACTTCGTTGAGCTGAACAACCTCCAGCGACAGACGCTCTATGACGAGCGCGACGCCGCCGAAGCTGCGCCCAAGGCGGTCGCCGCCGCGCGCCGCCTGGCGGCCATCAACAGCGAGGTCACGGTTGAGCCGGTGGTGAGCGATTTCAACGCCGACAACGCCGAGGCGCTGCTGGAGGGCATGGATCTCGCGCTGGACGGCTCGGACAACTTCGAGACGCGCTACCTGCTCAACGATGCCTGCGTCAAGCTGGACAGGCCCTGGATCTACAGCGGCGTCATCGCCGCCTATGGCGTCAGCATGACCGTGCTGCCTGGCGACACCGCCTGCCTGCGCTGCGTGTTCCCCGACCGCCCGCTGCCGGGAACGACGCCGACCTGTGATACCGCTGGCATCATCAACGGCATCGTCGCGGCGATAGGCGGTGTCACGTCCACCGAGGCGATCAAGGCGCTCACGGGCAGCGACCGGCTGGCGCGTGGCCTCTTCTGGATGGACCTCTGGGAGAACACCGCCGAGCGCATGGAGCTGCCGCGCCAGCCCGACTGCGTGACGTGCGGCCAGCGCGACTACGAATACCTCGACGCGGCCCTGAGCGAAGACACCGCGACGCTCTGCGGGCGCAACGCCGTGCAGGTCAGGCCGGCTGGCGCGTCCACGCGCCTCGATCTGGCTGCGCTCGCCGCCCGCCTGGAGCCGCTGGGCGCCGTCACGCGCAACGAGTTCCTGCTGCGCGCAACCCTCGATGGCTACGAGTTGACCATCTTCCCCGACGCGCGCGCGATCATCAAGGGGACCGCCGAGCCGAGCGTCGCGCGCACGGTCTACGCGCGCTATATCGGGATGTGATGGGCGCGCACGCGCCAGTCAAACTGGCAGGTCGGGGCCGACGCGTGAGTCGAAGAGGAAATGAGGAGGCATGGATACGAGCGCCGTCGTCGCCGCGCTGCGCGCGAATGGCCTGAGCGCCTTCACCGATGTGGTTGACCGCCTGGCGCAGGCATCGCTTCGCCTGATCGCGACACCCACCCCGGACAGCGCGATACCTGTCAGCGCATCGCGTCTTGGCGGCCTGCCCGACCTGCCGCCGGAGCAGTCCTGGCCGGCGACGCGTGATGGCGCGCCGATGTCGTTTGTGGGCCAGATCCGCTTGCAGGATGCGCATGCGCTCGCGAGCGGCGCGGCGTTGCCCGCCGAGGGGCTGCTCTCCTTCTTCTACGACGCCAGCCAGCGGACCTATGGCGCTGACCCGAACGACCGCACGGGCTTCCGCGTGCTCTACTTTGACACCGCCGCCCATGCGGGCCTCGCCCATCAGGCCGGATGGCCCGCCGCGCTGCCGAGCGCCGCGCGGTTCGGAGCGTGTTCGGTCGCCTTCGCGCCGGAGCTGACCTACGCGCAGGACCTCCAGGCTGAGTTTCCCGAGCGCCCGATTACGCCGCAGGACCAGGAGCGCTTCGAGGCGGCGCTCACGCGACTCGCGCCCGCCCCGTCCACCGCGCCGCGCCATCGCCTGCTCGGCCATCCCGACACCATCCAGGACGACATGCGCCAGGAGTGCCAGCTCGCCGCCAACGGCGTCGCCGACCCATCGGCTGAACCGCAGCGGGTGGCGGCGTTCATGCCGGGCGCCAATCAGTGGCGACTGCTGCTCCAGGTGGACTCTGACGCGCGGGTCGGCATGCGCTGGGCGTCAGCCGGCATGCTCTACTTCTGGATACGGGAGCAGGACCTTGCCAGCGCCCGATTTGACAACTGCTGGGTCGTCCTGCAATCTGACTGAGAGGCGGCTCGCCCGGTTGTGGCGCGCGACATAGGTGAAGGGGAACACGAAGCGATGCCATCAGCGCATAGAGTGGCTCCACGCTGGGCGGCAGCCGTCACCAGCCTGCTCATCGCGCTCGCGGTCGCACTGGCGGGGTGTGGCCTGGGAACCACGACGGATAGTGGAATGCCGAGCGGGACAGGCGCATATCTGTTCGGCGTCCAGTCCAAAACGACCGGGTGCAAGGTCAACGGTCCGCTGCAGGATCAGGCATGCACGCCGGGCGCGATCTTTCCTGACGCGACAGTGAGCCAGATTTGCACGCCGGGCTACGCCAGCTCGGTGCGCAGTGTATCCACCAGCTTGAAAAACAAGGTCTATGCCTCGTATGGCATTACTACCCATTATACCGGCCAGTACGAGGTTGACCATCTGGTAAGCCTGGAGCTAGGCGGCTCGAACGACATCTCAAACCTCTGGCCGGAGGCCGCCAACCCGACGCCCGGCTTCCACCAGAAAGATCAGGTGGAGAACTACCTGCACGATCAGGTCTGCGAGGGCAAGGTACCGCTTAAGCAGGCGCAGATCGCAATCGCGACGAACTGGCTGGCGGTCTACAACACAATGCCGTCAGGCGGATAGCCTGCCGCGTGCCCTCCTGCTATCACAGCGCGCCCATCGCCTCTCAACTCAAGCCTATGGTGGGAGATGTCTTGCTAGCGCTCTGTCCTGGCCCATCATGCGCTAGCGCCCGTGTGTGAGCGATCAATCAATCCACCGCCGAGGGCTGTGCGGCATGGGGAAGGCGCCGCCGCGCGCGAGGTCTCAGCCCTGCGCGATGGGCGCGGGGCTGAGCGCGGGGCGCGCGTCCTGCTAATCAAGGCGCATGACCTCTGACGTAACCTCTACAGCGCGCAGCGCGCGATCACGCGATCATCTGTGGCTAACCGCCAAGTCAGCTCCCAGCCATCAATGGTCAGGGCGCGAGGTGAGGGCCTGAAGTGGCGGCGCGCTCGTCAGTATGGGTGGCATTCATGCCGACTGGCCCCGTGTGCGGGCCATGAATGGCCGCGCGCCCTGCGCCCTGATGTGGCGCCCCTCCCCCTTGACTTCTATTCGCCAATACGATATATCTTGATATAGCTGTTGTAGAGTGGTGAGTCGAATGACTCACGGAGGGCATACGCATGGATAACATGATGTATGGTAAACCTATCTGGGGTAGTGGGCCGTGGCGCGGCGAAGGCCCTGATGAGGGCCCGCGAGGCCCGTGGGGTCCAGGTGGCCCGCGTTGGGGGTATGGCCCCGGTTGGGGCGGCCCCGGCCCGCGTGGCCCGTGGTGGTGGGGCGGGCCGGAAGATGAGTTCGCGTGGGGGCCTCCTCCCATGCGCAGATGGCGGCGTGGCCCCTGGGGCGCGCCGGGCGGGAGGTTTCCAGGTATGGGACGCAGATTCCCCTTTGGCGGCGGGCCAGGCCCACGCATGTTCGAGCGCGGCTACCTGAAGTATGCGCTGCTGGATCTGCTCAAAGAGCGGCCCAAGCACGGCTACGAGATGATGAAGGAGCTCGAAGA
>DASTKI010000107.1:0-10080 GCA_035716045.1 Ktedonobacterales bacterium | reverse complement strand
CTGGCGCGCCGAAGTCTGCCTGAGCGCCGAAGACTGGGTGGGCGAGGTCGCCCAGGCGCTGAGGCGCGGCTTCGTCCTGACGATAGACTACGGCGACACCGCCCGGCGGCTCTATACCCGCGACCGGCGGCGCGGCACGCTCATGGGCTACGCGCGCCATCAACTCAGCGAGCGTCCGCTTGCGGCCCCCGGCGCGCAGGACATCACCGCGCACGTCAACTTCACCGCGCTGGCCCGCGCCGGACGCGAGGCTGGCCTGCGCATCGCGGGCCTGACCACGCAGGCGGCGCTGCTCACGGGGCTGGGCCTGCGCGAGGAGGTGGAGGCGCTGGCGGCGCGCCTCTTCCCGCATGCCGATAGCGAGCGCCACACCGACCGCGGCCAGGCTGAATACCTGCGCCGCGCCTCCCTGCGCAACGCCGCCGCCACGCTGCTGAACCCGCACGGGCTGGGCGGCTTCCGCGTCCTCATCCAGCAGCGTGGCGTACCCGGCGCCGGGCGTGCGCTCCTGGGACTGGCGCGCGTCAATCAAGCTGGGGTGCGGGCATAAACGCTGGCTGGTAGGGTATCATGTTCTGCATCGGGCGGTTTGGCCGCGGTATGAGAATCGGAGGCGACGATGGCGGAAATGAAGACGGCGCGCGTTGGCGCCGCGCGCGTGGCGATCCTCAACGCGGGTGACCTGCGCCTGCGCCTCGCCGAGGAGATGGCGGTCCCCGAATCGGAGTGGCGGCCGCAGTACGCGGAGATCTTCGATCAGCCTTTGATCTTTCCGAGCCTGAGCGTCTACATCGAGCTTGAAGGCGTTAGGCTGCTGGTAGACGCCAACGACTACCAGGCGACCGTTACGCCCGATAACCCCTACGCGATCGCGGGCTACTCGCCGCCGCCCGCCATCCCCGCCCAACTGGCAGGCCTCGGCGCGCAGCCGGAAGGCATCACCCACATGGTGATCACGCACGCCCACTGGGACCACTTCGCGGGCGCCACAACAGCTACAGATGGTGGCTACGCGCCCACGTTCCCACGGGCGAGCTATTACCTGGGCGCCGCCGAGTGGCGGGACGCCGAGCTGCAGAAGGCGCTGCAAGATCAGGCGTCGCTGGAAGCGCGCACGCTCGGCGCGCTCCATGCGCGGGGCGCGCTGCGACTGGTCGAGGGACGGGAGCGGATCGGCGAGGGGATCGAGATCCTCCCAGCGCCCGGGGAGACGCCGGGGCATCAGATCGTGCGCGTCCACTCGCAGGGCGAGACGCTCTACGTTGTTGGCGACCTGTTCCACCATGCCATCGAGGTCGAGCGTCCCGAGTGGATGGTGACCTGGGCGGACCGCGAGAGCATGCTGGCGACGCGAAGCTGGCTGACGCGAGACGCGCTGGCCGAGCGCGCGCTGATCGTCGCCGCCCATATCGCCAGTCCCGGCCGCATCGAGCGCGCAGGTGATGGCATGCGCTGGCACGACGCATGAGCCAGCGGGATTGACTCGCCCCAGGTCAATATCGCCACATGCGCTGGCTGGACGAGCGCCGGACGTGCCATCAGGACCGCATCTTGCGCTACGAAGCTCCGAAACCCATGATTACCGAAACCCCTGGACTTGCAGTCAGACTGGTGGCGAGGAACCTTGCGGAATACCACGCCAGAGGCTGGCGGAAGCGGTATAATTCCCCTCATGGGAGGAGGGCGCCCGACCAGGTCGCGCGCCGCCACAGGCGGGCTGGAGGCGAGCATGACGGGGGATGCTGACTGGAACCTGGGCCCGTATAGCGTGCGGGCGCTCATTGGCGTGGGGGGCATGGCGAAAGTCTACCGCGCCTATCAGCCGGCGCTCTCGCGCGATGTGGCGATCAAGGTCATCCCAACGCGCGACCCGCAGAGCGGCGGCCCGGCGCGCGCTGAGTTCCTGGATCTCTTCAAATCCGAAGCGCGGCTGATCGCCAGCCTCTCGCATCCCTACATCGTGCCGATTCACGACTTTGGCGTGGATAAGGATTGGGCTTATCTGGTGATGGAGCTCATCACCCACGGCTCCATGCGCGACGAGATCGTCCGGGCGCGCGCCAGCGGCCAGCACGTCAGTCTGCTCTGGGCGCTGGCGATCCTCGACCAGGTGGCGACCGCGCTCGACTTCGCCCATTCCCGTGGTGTGGCGCACCGCGATGTGAAGCCTGGCAACATGCTGCTGCGCGAGCTCAATATGGTCGTGCTCTCCGATTTCGGCGTCGCCAAGATGCTCGCCGACCGCAGCGCGACCACCGGCTCCCCGGTCGTGATGGGCACACCGCAGTACATGGCGCCCGAGCAGGCGCGACCCAACGCGCAGGTGGACGGGCGCTGCGACATCTACTCGCTGGGCGTCGTGCTGTTCGAGTGCGCCGTCGGCCGGCTGCCGTTTCTGGGTCCGACGGGCGAGGCGATCATGCTCCAGCATCTCGACACGCCGCCGCCCCTGCCGCGCTCCATCAATCCAAGCGTGCCGCCCATCGTCGAGCGCATCATCCTGCGCGCGATGGCCAAGGACCCCAACGCGCGCTACACCCGCGCGGTGGAGATGGCGCAGGACCTGCGTGCGGCGCACGCTGAGCTGGCGCAGACGTTGATCCAGGCGGAGGCCCCGTCCGTCGAGCGATCCGCCGGACCAACCTCCCCCATTCCGAGCGCGCCGCCGCCTAACTCCCCCATTTCGATACGCCCAGTCATCGCGCCTACCGAGCTGATTCCCTGCTTCCGCTGCGGGACGGCGAATACGCCCGGCTCACGCTTCTGTATCGCCTGCGGCTATGACATGGCCTCCGCGCGCGCCACCGGCGACACCTTCCGCGCGATGACTGGGCGCCCGCTGCGTTGCCGCCTCATCTTCCAGAACGGCCCGTTCGCCGGGCGCGCGCTGATGCTGCATCAGGGGGTGACGACCATCGGGCGCGGCCCAGGCAACGATCTGCTCCTGGGGGATGGGTCCGTCTCGCGAGTGCACGCGCGGATCTCCTTCGGGCGCGGCGCCTGGTATATTGAGGATGTGGGCAGCTCGAACGGCGTGTGGGTGAACATGAAGCAGGTGAGACGCCCGCTGGAGTTGCGCCACGGCGATGTCCTGCGGCTGGGCAACGTCGAGGCGGTCTTCGAGGTCGTCACCTGAGCGCGCAAATACAAGCAAATACAAGCAAATACAAACGCCACCCGCTCCGACAACTCGGAATGGGTGGCATCAGCTGAGATAGCTGGACGATCCCAGGCGCGCCTAGCGTACGCCCGCCAACTCGCGACCCTCCAGCAGACGGTGGAGGATGCCCTCGTCGCGACGCTCGATCGTGAGCTCTGGAGTCGCGCTGGAGCGCTCCGCCCAGCTCACGATGTCCGCCACATCGGCGAGTGAGAGGTCCTGGGTGATGCGCTCGCCTTGCGCGTCTACCAGATCCAGCAGCAACCCTGTGTCGCTTTCTCGCACGGCGAATGTGCGGGCGCCCGCCAGGTCAAGGACCTGACCTACGGCGCCAAGGATACGCGCGTAGCTCTCAGTTGGCATATCGTACCGCTCTCTCCTACCCCACTCATGCGCGGTTCACATGGGGGATCTAAGCCTGGGCGTCTCTTCGCCCTACAGGGCCACAGTAGCATATTTTGACGCCCTACTTCAAGGCGCATTTAGGCTGATTCTCCTGCTGAGATGGAACTGTTACGCCGCGATGCATCGCTGTGTCGTGGCGGGGCCAGCGATGCGCGGCAGGCCCCTCAAGCGCCGGTCGGGCGTCGCGGATTTCCTGGGAGCTGGCGCCTGGCAATCGCGCGAGGATGGCGGATTTCGCGCGCTGTCTGGCTCAGGGCTGGTCATGTCGTATGATGCGAAGACATCGTGTGGCGCGGGGCCTGGAGACGACCGGATCAGACGCCGGATAAGACCAGGCTGGCGAACAGATGTTTCCCATGAAACCAGTGAAACCGTAAAAACGGGTGAGGTCAAAGGCTAGCGAGAGGAGAGCGGAGATCGTGGCGAGCGGAAAGACTATCGCGGGCCTGGCGCCACGCGCAGGCGGCGCGCTGATTGTCGTGACGCTCGTGCTCCTGGTAGGGATCAACCTGCGGGCGACCATCCTCTCCGTTCCCCCGCTGCTGGCGCAGATTCAGCACGATCTGGGGCTGAGCTATACGGCGACCGGGCTGCTCTCGGCGCTGCCAACGCTGGTGATGGGGCTGGGCGCATGGCCGGCTGGGCGCATCGGCGGGCGCATCGGCGGACGCGCCGCCGTCGGCTGGGGAATGGCTATCATCACGGTCGCCGCCGTCGCCCGCGGGCTGTTTCCCGCCCCGCTAACGCTCTACTTCTTCACCTTCGCCATCGCCGCCGGGGTCGCGCTGGGGCAGACTTCGATCCCAATGCTGGCGCGACAATGGTTCCCCGAGCGCATCGGCTCCGTCTCGGCGCTCTTTACCGTTGGGCTGACACTTGGCGAGACCATCGCCGCCTCGGCGACCGCGCCACTGATGCGCGTCTGGTTCGGGCCGGACGCCTGGCCCGCCGCGTTGCTGATGTGGGCTGTCCCCGCCACCCTGACGCTGTTGTTGTGGCTGTGGCTGGCGCCGCCCGACCCCACGATGCGCGTCACGCTGGAAGGCGGCCATACGGCGGGCGCGGAAAGTGACGCGGCGGGCCCGGCCCGGCCCTACGTTGGCCCGTGGGTGATTGGTGGGGTGATGGGGGCGGGCAGCCTGATCTATTTCGGCATGAATGGCTGGATCGGGCCATACAATCAGGCCATCGGCGCGGCGGCGATGACACCGATAGCGCTCTTCGCGATCAACTTCGCGCAGCTTCCGGTCACGATTGGCATCACACCCATTGCGAACCGGCTGGCGGGACGGCGCTGGCCGTTCGTAGTGGGGGGAGTGGTGTCGCTGATAGCGGTGTCTGGCTGGCTGTTGACTCCGGCGGCGCTGCAGCCGCTGTGGGGAGCGCTGATAGGTGGGGCGGCGGCGGGCGTGTTCGCGCTGTCCATCGCCCTTCCGGCGCTCTACGGGCATGAAGGGAAGGTGGCGCGGCTGACCGGATCGAGCCTGACGATCAGCTATACGACGGCCTTTGTAGGCCCGTTCATCGGCGGCGCGCTGTGGGACGCGATAGGGTTGCCGGCGATGGCGCTGGCGCCCGTCGCGCTGGCCGCGGTCGTCCTCGCGACGCTGCCCGCGTGGCTGCCGCGCCTGCACGCATAGCGGTCAGCTTCCGCACAGGCCGCCGGGGCGGGGCGATAACGATCGAGCGCGCTAGCTAGCGCTCCGGCCGCGCCCGCGCAGCTCGTTCACGATGTCGTTCAGGCTTACCTCGCCCGTCACAATACCCGCGATGAGCCAGCCGAGAAAGGCCAGGACGGCGCACAGCAACGCCGCGCCAAAGCCCAGCGCGACCCAAATCACTCCGAGAGCCAACCCGACCAGCAAGCCTATCGCCCTGTTTGAGACCATTCTCCCGCCCCTTTCCCGGACTATCATCTTCCCCTACCCACTTGCCCGCGCGGGTGGCATGGGGCATCCCGCGTTTTCCGCTACTGAACGCGCCGTTGGGCGCCCGCGCGGTCGAACGGCTCGAGCTGGGTCGCCACCTGCACCTCTGCCACCTGGAGCCCGAACTGGCGCTGTATCGCCTGCTGAATCCGCTCCTGGAGCGCCTGGCCGGTGGCGGCCGCCTCGGCTTCAGGAAAGAGCGAGGCGCGCGTTATGACGCGTAGGCCGCGCGGCGTGTCCTGCACATCTGGGCGTACCTCACGCACGCCGTTCACCGTGGCGGCCTCGTGCTGGACAAGGCCATTTATGCTCTTGCGGGTAACGGTCACCTGCCCAAGCTCATCGCTCTTGACCAGGTAGCGTTGGGGCTCGCGCCTGCGCGGCAGAAGCTCCAGAATCAGAAAGATCAGGCCCAGCACGGCGAGCGCGCCGCAGACAATGGCCGCTGTTGTCGCCGCGGCGCCCTGCAGCCGCGGGAAGAACGCCCACTGATCGCGGAGGACGCCGCCGGGGCTGATCTGCTCGGGCGTGACCACGCCGCCGAGCAGAAGTAAGCCGATCACGCCGAAAACAAGCGCTGCTATGCTGAGCAGCAGCATCACGATGCGATTAACGACATCCATCGTAGTTCTCCTGGACTCACACCGCCTGCCCCAGCATGGGTGTCATAAGCCCCATCTCTCGGCGCCTCGCGCGCAACGTCTTGCGCGGCCCGGCGCCACTGGCCTGACTCTGGTTCCGTCGCGCGTCCTGGCTCAGACCATGTCATCCATAGCCACATCAATTCGCGCGGGCCGTGGAAGGCCAAGCGCGTGAAGGGCACGGTGAATGGCGAGGCGAATCTGGTCCGCGAGAAGCAGGAGCGTGACCTCGTCAGGCGCCTCCGGGCCCAGGCTCGAAGCGGCGACCGCTGAAGGCGCCGGGGAAGTGGGCATGACAACACGAGCGTCGAGGCGCACATGCGCTTCGACGCACATGGCGCCGTCCTCGGCCCGCCACAGCACCACACCTGGAACGCGCTCATGGACGCCATAGGTCGCGACCAGGGCGAAGCGACCGGGACTGATATCGGACACTCCCGGAACAGTACGCGCCGCGCGAGCGATTGCTTGCGCAATCGCGATGTCATCCAGACGCGCCTGGTCCGCCGCGTGAGTGGTGGGCGCGCTGTCTGGGGAATGGTCTAGCTTCATGGACCCAGCACATCCGTTCTCGGCGCTCATCTATGCGGCGATGCGGCGCCCATGGGCGCGAGCTCGCCGAGGAAACGGTCCCCAGCGCAGCGTTTCGCCCCCTCGCCTGACTCGCCTGACTCGCCTGACTCGCCTGACTCGCCAGCGCTGCGCGATGCGCCTATAGCGCGCAGCCCTGAAGCGGGCCTACTGCACGCGCGGAGCCCCGGCAGACGACTGGTCTTGAAGGAAATAGAGATCGGTCACATCAATGTTGACCTCTTTCACCGCCAGACCGGTCATCGCCGCGACGCGGCCGATGATGTTGCGTCGAACGGCGTCAGCGACCTGCGGAATGCTCACGCCATAATCAACCGTCATGGCGAGATCTACCGCGGCCTCGCGCTCACCGACCTCGACGCGCACATTCTGGCTGCCCTGCGCTGGGGCGTTCTGATCGTCTCCCCGCATGCGAGAGGTAAGGCCAGTCGCCAGACCCGAGATGGCCGAGCCGGTACTCATCGGCTCCAGGCTGTGCACGCCCTCGATCTCGCGGGTGGCGATGCCGGCGATCTTGGCGACCACCGCGTTCTCAATCGTTGTCCGCCCCTGGGCCGAGCTGGACTCTATAGCGCGCGCAGGGGTCGAGCTGGTCATCGGCCGGCGCTGCCCCATCTCTCCAGCGGGTCGCCCGGCATCGGACAGTGTAGGCGTTTCTGACATGGGAATCTCCTCGTGAACTCCTGCATGACGCATGTTCGTCGTAGCCTCACCGCCCCGCATGGAGACAGTGAGCGGGCAACCCTTCAGTATGGAGGGGAAGCGGCGCGCATCCAGCGGGACGCGGGCGCCGCTTTGCTTGCATATTTCGACAATTCGCAAGATGCAGGCCGGACTGTTATGTAATGTCTATTGGGCGCAAAGATTGCGCAAAAAGTATGCAGTTAAAGGCCGCCGCCCAAATCGGTGGCCGGTGAATGGCGTGAAGACCATGCGCGCTTACGCGGTGAGTGGTGGTGATCCTTGATGGTCGGGGAATGCGCTACTATTGGTACCTGGACGGGTGAATAATTCGCGGTTCATGACAGGCCAGGAGCAGATGCATAACCAGCAGGATGCGCCAGCGGCGAGCGGCGCCGTCTACGAAGAGCTGCGACCGCTCATGTTCTCGATCGCCTACCGCATGCTAGGCAGCGTCAGCGAGGCGGAGGATGTCGTGCAGGAGGCGTTCTTGCGTTTCCACCGCGCGACGATGGACGGTACGGCTATCGAGTCGCCCAAGGCGTTCCTAGCGACGGTGACGACGCGGCTGGCGATAGATACGGCGCGCTCGGCGCGGGTCCGGCGTGAGACCTACGTTGGGCCCTGGCTTCCGGAGCCGCTGGTGATCTCGCAGGACCCCGACCCGGCGGACATCGCCGAGATGAACGATTCGCTCTCGCTGGCCTTCCTGGCGCTGCTCCAGCGGCTGTCGCCGGTCGAGCGCGCTGTGTTCGTGCTGCGCGAGGTCTTCGACTACGGCTATGACGAGATCGCTGGCATCGTCCAGAAGAGCGAGGACAACTGCCGTCAGATATTCGCCCGCGCGCGGAAGCGGATTGGCGAGGACAAGCCGCGCTTCGATGTAAGCCTGCGCGAGAAACAAGAGCTTGCGGCCAGATTCTTCGATGCGGCGCAGCGGGGCAAGCTCGACAGCCTCGTGCGGTTCCTCGCGGCGGATGCGGTTTTCTACGGCGATGGCGGCGGGAAGGCGCACGCGTACCGGCGGCCCGTCGTCGGGAGTGACCGCGTTGGCAAGGCGCTCCAGAGTCTATTCAAGGCGGCGCGTATGTTCAACGCGAGCGTCCGCGTCGCGCTGGTCAATGGGCAGCCCGGCGCGCTCTCGTTCGATGCCGACGGGCGCCTGGTCAGTGTGCTGGCGCTCGATATCGCGGGCGGCGCCATCCAGACGGTGCGCAGCATCGTCAATCCCGACAAGCTAGCGCATCTCGGCTTCCCCGTCTCAGACGCCTACAACATCAAGCGCGACGACGCCTGATCTCCCTCCAGGGTTGTGGATTCCCTCATCGCTCTGTCACACGGTGGTGGGGCGCCTCGTCTAGAGGACGCAAACGCGCTCCGCCATGTCAGGCGATGCGCGTGAGAGGGAGCATCCACTATGAAGGTGTTTGTCGCTGGCGCGTCTGGCGCCGTTGGAAAATCGCTCACGCCACAGCTCATCGCGGCGGGCCATGAGGTCGTCGCGATGACGCGCTCACCAAAGAACGCGCCTCAGTTACATGCGCTTGGCGCGAAGCCGGTGGTCGCTGACGCGCTCGATCGCTCCGCCGTCGCGCGGGTCATGTGCGACGCCCGGCCGGAGATCGTGATCCATGAGCTGACCGCGCTCACAGGCGTGAAGGACTTCGCGCATTTCGACGATGGGTTCGCGCTGACGAACCGCCTGCGCACCGAGGGCGCCGACAACCTGCTGGCGGTGGCGCGTGCGGCGGGCGCGCGGCGGTTTATCGCCCAGAGCTTTGGCAATTGGAACTATGCGCGCACTGGCTCCGGGCCCAAGAGCGAGGAGGACCCGCTCGACCCATGCCCGCCGCGCAATCAATCGAAGTCGCTGGAGGCCATCCGCTATGTCGAGAGCGCTGTGCTCGGCGCGGATGGGATGGAGGGAATCATCCTGCGCTACGGCAATCTCTACGGGCCGGGAACGAGCATCGCCATGGACGGGGATATCGCGGCGATGGTCCGCAAGCGCATGTTCCCGGTGATCGGCGATGGCGCTGGGGTGTGGTCGTTCACCCACGTTGACGACGCGGCGTCGGCGACCCTCGCCGCGATCGAGCGTGGCGCGCCGGGGGTATACAACATCTGCGACGACGAGCCCGCGCCGGTCCGCGTCTGGCTGCCCGCCTTCGCGCACGAGATTGGCGCGCCAAAGCCGCTGCATATTCCCGTATGGCTTGGCCGCCTGATGGTCGGCGAAGTTGGCGTGTCGCTGATGACGCAGATCCGCGGCGCATCGAACGCCAAGGCCAAGCGCGAGCTTGGCTGGACGCCGGGCTATGCGACCTGGCGGCTGGGCTTCAAGTCTGGCCTTGGGTGACACAGATACTCAGGGCGGTGGGATTATTGCCTCCCGCCGCCCTGCGCCATCTATGCTCGACCAGACTCAGCGAGCGGCGCTCGCTTCAATTTGCTGGCTCACATGCGCGCGCAGCCGGGCGCCCAGCGCGGCGATCTCTTCCGCGCCGCCCATCGGCGCGTCGGGCCACTTGCCGATGTTCGCGCGCCAGTATTCGCTCGGGAGGCCGGGATAACGCGCGGTGAGAAAGACGTGCAGGTGAGGCGTCACCTCGCCGTAGAACTCCATGTAGGCGCGCTCGGCGCCGCAGCACTCATCGAGCGCCCGCGCCAGCCG
>DASTKI010000106.1:0-2056 GCA_035716045.1 Ktedonobacterales bacterium | reverse complement strand
CCCGGAATTCAGCGCGCTCTGGCATCCTTTCGTCGTCTTTGAGCCTCTTTCCCCTGGCGCTATACTATACACTGCCACCAGCAGCGCTATCTTTCTCTATCTCGCGCTACCGCTGCTACTACGCATGACCCGCCAGATCGCTGACTGGCTTCGTGGCACAGCGGCGGTTTACCTGCGCCGGGAGTCCTGGCGCTTGTGAGCCGAGCCTGTGTGACCGTGGGAAACTGTGGGGAGACGACCGATTAGATGGAATCGAATGAGGATATCGCCGCGCCAGATACAGAAGATGTAGAGACCATCGAGATGCCCGTGGCAGCGCCCACGATAGCTCTGGAGCAACCCGCCGCGCCTTCGGATGAAATGGTCGATGCGGAGGCGATTACGGACGCCGAGACGACGATCCTCGACAGCGTGGGAGCGGCCGATACGTCCGATACGTCCGATATATCCAGCGAGGACACGATCCAGTTCGCCGCCCAAAAGCCCAACGTCGCGCGCGTTGCGCCCGTTGATGATGACGTATCTCTGGCCGACACGATGGTGGAGACGCCGGCCGTACTCATGCCGGTCGTGCGGGCCGTGCAGGGTCCGCCGCCATCGAGCGCAGAGACCTCCACACGCCCGCAGACAATCCGTAGCCGTATCGCCCAGATTCCCTGGCTGCGCTATCCCGAATTCTGGCTGGTGGTGGCGCTGGCGGCGTTCCTGCGCTTCTGGAATATCGACCTGACGGAAGTCCTGAGCAATCAGGTCCAGCAGTTGCTACTGGCGCGCGGCGCATGGCTGCATGGCGCGCTGCCCGCCACCGGCGTCGCGACATCCGTCGGCGCTCTGAGTCCGCCGCTGACTGTCTACGCGGCAGCGCCGTTCATGGTGTTCGGCAAAGACCCACTGCTCGCAACAATCGCGATTGCACTCTGGAACCTACTCGGCGTCATCATCTGCTACATCTTCGCCAACCGCTACTTTGGCCGCGTCGTCGCCGCGAGTGGCGCGCTGCTCTTCGCCACGTCGGGCATGGCTGTCTACTACAGCCGCTCGGTCTGGGCGCCAAACTATCTGCCGCCCGTCCTTATCCTGTGCATGCTCATGCTCTTCCTCGGCTGTATCAGTGGTCGGCGTGGCTGGTTCGCACCCCACGTCGCGCTGCTCATCATGGCGATTCAAATTCTCCCAGCCGCGGCGCTGCTGATTCCTGTCTCAGTGCTGGGCTTCCTGCTCGCCCCGCGCAAGGCGTGGCCGTCGCGGCGCGAGTGGGCGCTAACTATCGGCCTTGTTGCGCTGCTCCTCGCGCCAACGCTGCTCTGGGAGTCGCTGACCTCATTCCACGATATTCGCGTCATTGGGGACAATCTCTTCAACAACGGCGGCGCCTTCAATCTCGACGCGTTCCGCCTGCTTGCGGCAATGCTCGGCGCGCCGAATCCCGGGGAACTTGGGGCGAATAGCCTCTATGCGCAGACCGGCTCCTGGGCGGGCATCGTCAACGCCGCAGTGATCGTCTGTTTTGTCGCGGGATTCGCGGTGCTGACGGTGCGCCTGGGACGGGTCGGACTCTACGTCTGGCGCGAAGGCATCGCCTCCGCGACCGACCGACAATCGCGGGTGCGCAGTGGGTCAGTCGCCATCTGGCATGGATTGCGCGCCGAGCCTGTCTGGCGGGCGCATCTGCTGCTCTGGCTCTGGATCGTCCTCCCGCTTCTGCTGCTCCTGTGGCACACGAGCGCGCTCGCCAGCTACGATCTGCTCGTCCTCTACCCAGCCGTCTTCATCGTGGGCGGGTTCGCCTTTCAGGCCGCTTTCCGCGCGGCTGAGAAGTGGGTTCCACGGGCGGCGGTCGCGCGCCAGGTCGCCCCAGCCATCATCCTTACGGCCCTCACCGTGCTGGTGCTCGCGCAAGCCTTCCAGTCCGCGCTCTACCCGGCGGCGCTTGCCAGCGGCTCGTATAACGCCTTCGCCAGCGCGGCCAGCGATCCCGGACGCGGCTACCCACTGGCCGAACTGAAGCAACTGGATACCGCCCTTGGCGCGCTCCAGGCCGAGCAGCACGCGCGCA
>DASTKI010000105.1:0-7864 GCA_035716045.1 Ktedonobacterales bacterium | reverse complement strand
GACGCAGACGGCGCGCTGGCGGCAGTGGCGCTGGTTCACCGCAGCGCTGTTCCTCTCGCCTGTGGCCCCAGCGATCTACGCCCTCTTCGGCCCCCAGCGCCCATCATCCACCGCCGCCGCGCCCGCCAGCCCAACCGCGCGCGATCAGGAGCCGGCGCCCGCGCTGTAGAGCGTGGCGGTGGCGCGCGCCTCAAGCGCCGTCGCGGGAAGGAGATAGGCGGCGGTGAGCATCTCGAAGGCTTCATTCCAGGCGTAGCGCATGGGGGAGATGGGATAGCCCGCGCTGTCGGGGAGAACGCCGGGCAGTGCGGCGGGCGCGTCGTCTTGGGGAGGCAGCGCGCCGGGAGCGATGGTATAGGCCGCGCCATCGCGGCGCGCCAGCCCGCGGCGCTCCGCGTAGCGCAGGTAGCGCGCCACGCGCCGTCGCGCGCCATCCGCCGAGAGCAGCGCGCCATCCACATGCCGCCCGATGGTATCGAGCGCCATGGCCAGGCTGTGGGTTGTCCTGACCAGCTCATCCACCTGTCCCCTCGCCGCCTTCTCGGCGCTGGCGCCCGCATGCAGCGTCACCAGCGCCGCCGTGGCGAGCTGCGTGCACGTGAAGCGGGCGCTCTCCAGCCAGGCGGCGCGCAGCCGCCGATCGAGCTGTCCCCCTGCCAATCGCGCCCCGTCCTCAATGGGCGGCGCCAGATCAATGAACATGCGCAGGCGGCCGGTGGTCATGAAGTCGTACATGATGGCGATGGGCTGGATGCGCGTATCGGGCGGCGCGCCTCGGATGAGCTGGCGCAGCCCCGCGCGTGCCGGATTGAGCAGGCCATCGGCGGAGAACCGTCCCTCGGGCGCCATGTAGAGCGAGCCGCCACCGCGCAGCCACTCCGTCATCTCGCGCAGCTGGCTCCGCGCCGCAGCCATCAGCCGCCGCTCGGCCCGGCGGCGCTCCGGCCCGATGAAGAGCCCGGGCCCGGTAGGAAGCTGCAGCGCGGCGGCATAGCGCCATCGTGACAGCGCCGCGACGGGCAGCGCCGCCAACTCTTCTGGGCGCTTACCAGCCGCGCCCGCGATCATCCGCACGGTCTCGGGCGCCAGCGCCACGCCTACCTTCGCGTTCGCCAGCGCGGCGCCTTCCGCCGCCAGCGCCTCGCGAATCCACAGCTCGGCGGGCCGGCTATGGAAGCCATCCATGGCATACACCCCCGCCGCCCGCAGCACACCGCCCACTGAGAACGGGCGCAGTGCGCGCCGCAGCCAGTCCGGTCGCTTGACCAGCCGCGCGAAGAAGCCCCATTGCAGCGCGTCCGCCCGCATAACGAAGCGCACATCGGCAGCCAGCGCGCGCCAGCTCCGCCGCCCCAGAATGACCGGCGGCGACGCGAAGGTGTCGGGGTCCCGCTTGTGGGTCATGGCGTAGATCGTGCGCGGCGCGCCCGCATCGAGGGCCAGCCCGTGCGCTTCGATGCGGATCGCGAGCCGCGGCGCGGACGCGAAGAGCGCGGCCAGCGCCAACCTTAAGATGGCGGAGCCCAGGCGGACATCACGCGATGATTCCATAGGGCATCGGGCGAGAAGCTGGAATGGCGGCGCCAGCGGTGGCCAGCGGTGGCCAGCGACAACGATGAACCTGCCAGCCAACCCTCTCCGCAAAGTATAGCGCCTGGTGGCCACCCGCGCCGCCGTAGAATTGCGCGCCCGCCTCACCCCGGCCGCCGCATCCGCGCGAGATTGCGCATCCCGGTCGCCATAGTCAATGATGGGGATGGGGCGTCATGACAGGCGCGCCCGGTGGAGATCGGGGGAAGGCGAGACGATGCGAGAAATGGCGACGCGGCGGGTCCTCATCGTTGGCGCGGGCATCGGCGGACTGGTGACGGCGATCGCGCTGCGCCGCGAGGGCGTTGATGTCAGCCTATTCGAGCGCGCGAGCGACCTGGCGCCCATGGGCGCGGGGCTGACGATCTGGGCCAACGCGATCACGACGCTTCAGCGGATCGGCCTCGGCGACATGCTCGCCTCCATAGGCAAGCCGCTGATGCGCAGCCGCATCCTGTCGTGGCGCGGGGACACGCTTGCCGAAACGCCCGTCGAGACGCTGGCGCGACGGTTCGGGACACCCATGGTCGCCGTTCATCGCGCGGACTTGCAGGACGCGCTGCTCGCGGCTCTTGGCCCCGGCGTCGTGCGCACAGACGCCGCCGGTACTGGCTTCACGCAGGATGGCGCGCAGGCGCGCCTGCGCCTCGCCAGCGGGGAAGAGGTCGCGGGTGATCTCCTCATCGGGGCCGATGGCTTGCGCTCGACCATCCGCGCGCAGCTCTTTGGCGCGACTCCCCCGCGGTACGCTGGATATACCGCCTGGCGCGGGATCGCGCGCATCACGCCTCCGCAGTGGGCTGAGGCGATGGCGACCGAAACCTGGGGAGGGGGCAGACGCTTCGGCCTCGTCCCGCTCTCGAACGGGCGCATGTACTGGTTCGCGACCTTGAACGCGCCGCAGGGCGCGCGCGACAGACCCGGCGGCAGGAAGCGGGAATTGCTCGACCTCTTCGCTTCTTGCCACGATCCTGCCCCAGCCGTCATCGAGGCGACCGACGAAGCCGCCATCTTACGCAATGATATCTATGACCGGCCGCCGCTCGCATCCTGGAGCCGGGGCCGCGTGACCCTTATCGGCGACGCGGCCCACCCGACGACACCGAACATGGGCCAGGGCGCGTGCCAGGCGATTGAAGACGCGGCCGCGCTCGCGGAGCGCCTCCGCGCGGACGCTACGATAGCGAACGCCCTCAAGGGGTATGAAGCGCGGCGGCTCGCGCGCGCGAACGCTATCGTCCAGCAGTCTCGTCGCCTTGGAGAGATCGCCCAATGGGAGAACCGCTGGGCGGCGGGCCTGCGCGACACGCTCTTCAGCATGCTCCCCGATTCGATGCTGTTCAGGCCGCTTGAGGCGGTATTGGAGCCCGCCTGAGCGCTTATGGCCAATCGGAGCGCGAGCCAGCCAGACGCGCATCCTCCAGCATCGCCAGCGCGAAGCTGGGCGCCGCGGCGCTGGCTCGCTCCTCGAACAGGGCAATGGTGGGAACGTCCAGAAGCGCGTCGAGCGAGTCGAGCTGCTGTGGAGCGGCGATAGCGCCGGAGCAGGTCCGCGCAATGGGGCTCATCCATTGCACGCATAGCGTCCTCCCAGGGTACGAGCGCCCGGTTCTATGCGCGCAATTCTAGCCCTCGCGCGCAAGCGCCTCCTGTCATCCTCCTCACATTCCTACGAGCGATCTTACGGATTCTCCGTGGAGTCTGGCGCCCACCGCAGGCACGCTGCCTGGTATCCTGGGGAGGCGAGGCGGCGGCGAGAGGCGGCGACTATCGCGCACGCGACAGGTCAACCGGGCGGGCGACGTGATCGGCGATAGTGGCGTATAGCCTTCAGGCCGCGCGCCTCTTTCCTGTTCTCGGGCGGACGGCGAGTCCTCCACAAAAAACGTCCGCTGATTGTTCCGCCATCTGTTCCGGTTGTGCCTGTCTAGCCTGTTTTGTGTCTGGCATACTTGCTCGTGAGATGGCTCTATGCCCGGCGCGTGCCGCATCATCCCGCATCCAAGAGTGAGCGAATCACTGCTGGGATGGCTACAAGAAGGTGGGTCTGACAACGTTCCGGGGGCGGTGGACATGCTCGTCTGCGACCCGCTCGCTCCACATGCGCTATCCACGGCGCGCCTGCTTGACCAGGCGCCCAGGGAGCCGCGGCCCAGCGGCGCGCTGGCTGCCCGCCGCGCAGCTCTGGACGGAGTCGCAACCCAGCTGGGCTGTCACCGTCGCGCGGCTACAAAGCTTGGCGCCGGGCGAGGCGGCGCCCGCCATCTTCAACCGCCCCAATCCCGAGACACGAGGAGGTATCTGGTGAAATCGCTCTGCACAGCATTCACCCGCATCGCGCTGCTCATCGGAACACTGACGCTCGCGGCGTGCGCCGGCGGGACATCCACCGGCGGCGCCTCCAGTGGCGGAGCCTCATCCACCGCGGCGCCCGCCGCCACCGCCACCTCCAGGCCCAAGCCGACCAGCGCGCCCCAGGTCACGCAGGCCTTCTGCGAGAGCGTCATGTCGGTCGCCGACGCCAATCAGATCATGCATCCGCCCGCCCCGATCACCGCCATTCATGCGCAATCGAACGACGCGTTGGGCGTGTGCGCCTACACCTCCCCGCAGAGTCCGCTCCCCGTGGTGAAAGTCGTGATCGAGCAAAAACCCTACACCGGCCCGAAGCCTGTGCCAACGTCCACGATCCTGCAGTTAGCGTCCGAGGCGGCCAATGAGTCCCACATCACCGTCACAACGCTCACGCCCGTCAGCGGCGTAGGCGATCAGGCGGAGTTCCTCGCGGCGCACCTGAGTCAGGACGGCCAGACCTTTTATGCCGACGCGTTCTACGTCATCTACGGCAAGGTCCTCTTCCTGTGCGTCGACTTCCACCTCAACACCACCCAGCCCGATGACGCCACGCAGCAGACCGCGCTCCAGCAATGCGCCGAGCGTGTCGTTCCCCATCTCTGAGCGGTGGGAGGTGTCACGGGCGTGCTGTCAGGCGCCACACGCCGACAGTGTCGGTCGCGCCTGAAAGCGCAAGAGCCCTTCCTGACAGCATGCGCATTCATAACACTGACCGGGATACACGCTTGGGATGCTTGTCAATGCATTAGGCGCCACCTGCGCTCTCAGAGAGCACAGGTGGCGAAAGGAGAACATGACGATGACCTGGGTATGGAGCAGTCTCGATCAATCGCCGGGGGATTTCGCCAGCGCGATGTGACGGATGCGCAGTTAGTTGACGAGGGTCGTGTCATAGCGCTCGAAGGATCAGCTCACAGGTGATCTGCTGCCCGGCGAGGCAGGCGGAATCGAGATGGAGACCGGCCCAGTGAGGAAAGACATTCGCAAGAAGGGAGGCAAAACCCACGAGGGAGACTCAATGGGACGAGGTTGAGACGACAAGGGCCAGCGCCCCTGTCGTTCTTCCATCTCATCACGCTCATCACGCTCATCACGCAATCTGCGGCGCTGTAGGTGACCAAGAGCCAATCTTACGGCGGCGTTGATATCACGGAAGAACGCCATCGCAGCGTCTATCGCTTCGGCGCGGTCTTGTCCGGCGACGCGGCATTGATGCCCTGTCCGCGCGTAGCGGCTATGAATGGCCGCGAAGTTCCCCGACAAAACTACCGGTCATGCAGTCGTGTTCCTAACGAGCGAGCGATGTCGCGATAGGCCAGGCTAGGCCCGATAACACGCACTGGGAGATAGCGTGTTGTCGGCGAGAGAAAGCGGTAAGAGAAGCATATGAGACAGCTTCGCGCGGGAATCATTACGCTATTCCTGGTAAGCGCGCTGCTGGGCGCTACCGCCTGCGAGGGTGGGGCGACAGCCGCAGTTCCGTGGAAGAACTACCCACATCTCTTCTCGCAGCCAGTGACGTACAAACCGCTGCTCGTCATCATGTGTAAGGTGAGCGACAACGCTGTAGAGCCGACAGGGTTGATGGACCTCGCCAAGCGGTTCTTCACGGTCGGCGGCTCAGGGACTGGCAACATCACCGATTACTACTCCGATGTCTCCTATGGGGCACTCTCGCTGGCCAGCACGAAGGTCATCGGCTGGTATACTGCTTCGTTTACAACCGCCAATCTTCAGGATTGGAGTTATCTCGCTGGCCCCGGCAACCGCTATAAGCGCGTACAACTCTGCGCCGACGCCGTGACCGACCCCGATATCGACTTCAACGACTATTGGGGCGTCATCGCTATCACGAACATCCTCAACGATGGCGGCGCCTGCTTTGGTGACGGTAAAGGGCCGCTCACCATCCACAACCAGGCGTACAATCTGGGTTGCGCCGTCCTCGATCAGAACTCCCTGTTTACCGCGTTCGCGGGACACGAAGTTGGTCACGTATTAGGGTTTGTCCACTCGTTCCGGCTTCCCACTGTCGAGTACGGCGACCTCTGGGACATCATGAGCGCGCTGGCGACGCTCCAATTTGGCGGCGGAAATTATCCGTCAGCTAACGCCAAGCCAACGGATGTCTACAATGGTCCTGGTATGGCGGCGCCCAACCTCTTATTGAATGGCTGGATACCGCCGAATCGCGTCGCCACCTATCACCTCTACGATGCGCAGACCACCATCACCCTGACCGCGCTCAGTCATCCCAGTGGCGCCCATCCTCTGGTCGCCGAGATCCCTGGACTTGACCCGAACGACTTCTTCACCGTCGAGTATCGGCAACGAGATGGCTGGGACGCGGGTCTACCGAACGATACCGTCCTCATCCACGAGTACAAGCCCAAAGAGGTTCCCTGGTCGTATCTCGTTCCATCTCCCTATTCGGGGCAATGGCTTGCTGGCCAGACCTGGAATGGGCTATCTGACAGCGCCATTGATCTGCCGGTCATGGTCACGGTCAAGAGCATTGACCCTGACGCCGGGACGGCGACGATTGTCATTGGCCCGTCGTCGGCAGCGACGACCACCCCCAACCCGAACATCTTCGGGCGCATCGTCAAGCCTACCCCTGAGCAGAAGGTCACAGCGATTGACGGGCGAGTCTCGCTGCAACTCTCCGCCGCGATCCCTAGTTCTGGCGTCGGGGCAGGCACGATTGTCATTGACCCGGCGACGACACATTTCGCCTGGAGCGATTCGCTGGGGCTGTTCACCGCCGCCAAGCAGAACGCCACGGTGACCTTCGCGGCTCCTCCCGGCACGACGTGCGGCTACCACAAGGACACCATCACGCTGCGCGTGACGGACAGCGCTGGCCAGAGTTCCATCTCGCAGGTGCAGATTAGCATCGAATTCACGCCATGCGCCGCGCCTCAACCCACCGCGACGCCCTTGCCTAAACCAAGCGTGCGAATCCTGGCGCCTACCTCTGGGCAAACGATCACGGCCGTGATGTTCTCAGCCTTCCGGTTCCAGATCTCGTCCACTGCGTCAGCGGATGTTGTCTCGTACGCCTGGAGTGACTCGCTGGGGCTGTTTTCCGACACCAAGCAGAACGATACGGTCGCCCTGACCGCCCAGTCGCCGCTGGTCTGTGGCAATAACAGCGATACGATCAAGCTCAAAGTGACCAACCAGTATAACCAGACGGCCACCGCGACGGTCCTGGTCACGATCGCGGTCACCTGTATCAACTGACAGCTCCGGCGCCTGGCCGCACGCTTACGAGGCGCGCAGGGCCAGGCGCCACATCCACGCGCACCTGTTCCTGTCAATCCAATGAAGCGGAGGAGCGAGCAATGCGACGCAAGAAGAAGAACAAGCTGGCCGCTGGCCTCTGCGCGCTGGGGGTCATGACCAGCGTGCTGCTGGCGGGCTGCGACGTTGGGGCATCGCCCACGCCAACGCCCAATCCCACGCGCACCTTTGGTCCGGGTGTCTATCGCCAAGCGCCAGATACGCGGGCGATTGGAGCGTCCTTGGGCGCCGAGTCAAGCGCGTCTCACCTTTCGCACGTTGCGCATACAGAGCGCTAGCGTCGGTTGAGAGATGATTATCTCTTCAGTGTCCAAGCGACCGCGCCGACCATCATGCAAGCGACTGAGGACGCGCCATTCGCGAGATCGCGCTGCGTATCGATGGGAGCCAGCAGCGTCAGGGGAGCAACGCAAGCCACAGCGGCGCAGGTCGTTTTGGAGCGGGCTAGCGCAGAGCGCCATCTTCTTCGCGGCGGGCGTTCTCGCCGCGCTTCTCATCAGCAAACTGTTTTGATGAGGGTCCACGACTCAGGCGAGGGAGAGGATTGTAGCCTGTAACAACCAGGGCAATCGCCCGCTCATGTTCCCTGGTCGTCCTGGCGCGCCAACACCTG
>DASTKI010000104.1:0-48532 GCA_035716045.1 Ktedonobacterales bacterium | reverse complement strand
GCGGGCGATTTTGCGGTGGGGGACTTGGCGGCAGGTGCGGCCGTCGCTTTCGCCCGCGTCGTGGGCTGCGCGACGGGCTTCGTGGTTGCGGCAGGGGTGTCGCGCACGATGGATGCGGCGGAAGGCTTCGGCTGAGTCTCCGCGTTGCTGGTTGGCTCGGTGGAGCTTTGCCCGGCGGCATCCAGATTCGCCGCTCGAACCAGCGTCGCTGTGCTCGACTGGCGGACCGCCTGCGCTTTGTTCGCGCCGCTCTTGGCGTGAGACGCCTGACGCTGCCGGTTCGAGGAAGACTTCTTCGCCATGCCGCTTCAATCTCCTGGTCGTGAGTCGCGCTCGCTCGGCTCACACACGAGGGCTCAATCGCCGTATACTCAGAGCCAGTATAGCCCCACACGGGAATCGGCGCAAGCGCGGTGAGACTTCCCGCATTATGTCGTCTCGCGCCGCCGTTTGGTACGTGACCCGTAAAGATGAGGACGAGCCGCGCGCCGCGTTGGGTACGCGGGGCGCCATATGACGCCAGACACCCGCAACGGTGAGAGGAGACCGCCGCATGGATCTGACCCATTTCGATGAGGCTGGCCGCGCCCACATGGTGGACGTGAGCGAGAAAGCCGAGACGGCGCGCGAGGCGGTGGCGACGGGGCTGGTGCGGATGCGCCCGGAGACGCTGCGCCGCATCCGCGAGGGCGGGATGGCGAAAGGTGATGTGCTGGCGGTCGCGCAGGTGGCCGGGGTGATGGCTGCCAAGCAGACGCCGCAGATCATCCCGATGTGCCATACCATCCTGCTGACCGGAGTGGATATCGCCTTCGAGCTGGTCGAGCGGGACGGCGCGGGGCTGGTCGCCATCCGCGCCAGCGTACGCACAGTCGGCAAGACAGGAGCGGAGATGGAGGCGCTGACAGCGGTGAGCGCATCCGCCCTAACGATCTACGACATGTGCAAGGCGATTGATCGAGAGATGGAGCTCACCGATATCCGGCTGGAGCGCAAGAGCGGCGGCAAGAGCGGTGAGTTCCAGCGCGGCGCCAGCTAGCGCCTGGAGAGATCTGATGGAAGCGCGGGGGCGGGATCGGAGGCTTGACGCGCGCATAAGCCGAATTCTGTCCCCCCACACGGCTTGCGCCGCGCGAGGTGGCGATCATCTCTCTACGGCGGCGGTTACCCGCCGTCTCTAGCGGCCTACCCGAAGGGATGACGGGCGAGCAACCCGCGGGCCGTTGGGCTTGCGCCCGCTGGCCGCTCCTCCTGTTGGCCTTGCTCCAGATGGGGCTTGCCTCAGCCGGCCAGTCACCTGACCGCTGGTGAGCTCTTACCTCACCATTTCACCCTTACCGACGCGACGCGCGAGCGCGTCGCGCAGGCGGTATGTTTCTGTGGCGCTATCCTTGGGGTCGCCCCCACTGGCCGTTAGCCAGCATCCCGCTCTGTGGAGTTCGGACTTTCCTCGCGGGCGCCGCCGTCGCCAGCGGCCCGCGCGATCGCCCACGCGCCTCAAACCCCCGTCCCATCAATCAGTATATCACTGTTTCCCGCCGATTCACCGCTCCATAGCGCCTGGCATAGGCGTACAATTATCCTGTGACCGCGCCCTATCAGGCTGTGACTTTCTGGCGCGCGGACCAGGAGGCTTCTCGCTTGACCGAACGTGTGCTGTACCCAGTGATAGACCTGCTCGGAGGCCGCCTCGTGCGCGCGCTGCGCGATAGCGATGAAGGGCCGGCGCTGGTGGATGACGATCCCATCTCGGTAGCCATGCGCTGGCGCGAGCAGGGCGCGCGGTGGCTGCATCTCGTAGACCTGGACGGCGCGCGCGAGGGAACGCCGCGCCAGCTCGATGCCATCCGCGCGATCATCCAGGCGGTGGGGCTGCCAACCCAGGTGGCGGGCGGCCTGCGCGATACCGCGAGCGTGGAGGCGGCGCTGGAGGCGGGAGCGGCGCGCGTCGTCCTCAGCGCCGCGACGCCTGACGAACAGGCGCTCGTCGCGGAATGCGTCGTCCGCTGGGGCGAGCGCATCGCGGTGGCGCTGGAGGCGCGCGACGGCCGGGTGACGGTCGCGGGCTGGCTGCCGTCCGATGCCGCCACGGCCCTCGATGTCGCGCGGGCGATGGGCTATCTCGGCGCTGAGACGCTGCTGTTCACGAGCGCCGCGACCACTGGCGACAATGACCCGCTGCCTGCTAGGCTGCGGCGCGTCCTGCCTGAGATGCGGCTGATCACCGGCGGCGCTGTCTCCTCACTGGACGATCTGCGCCGCCTGCTCGCGCTGGGCATGAATGGTGTGCTGCTCGGCCGTGCGCTGCGCGATGGGCTGTTCTCTCTCGATGAGGCGCTAGCCGTGGCGCGCGAGGCGCCCGAGTTCGCGCCGACACCGGCTACGGGCGAGGACGAAGAGCAAGAGCCAGAATGGGAGGCCGATACGGTGATGATCGCCGTCAGCGGCGCCTCCACGGGTTTGGGAGCTGCGGAATCCGCAGGAGCGGTGGATGGCCCAGAGGCGCCGGTATCGGGAGCGGCGGTGGAAGCGCCAGAAGCGGCGAAACTCACCGAAGGGGCCGGCGCTCCTGTCGCGGAGGCGACTCGCGAGAGCGTGCCCATCACCGAGCCGCGCGCGCCCAACCAGGCAGACCAACCCACCGAGAAGCCGCCTGGCGGGGAGGTCGTACCGGGCGACGCCACCGAGAGCGAGTGAGCGGCAGCCAGGCTGTGATTGCCCGCGCCAGCCGAGCCTGAATTTTGCTGGCACGCCATATGGGGGCGCTGAGGCCACAACCCGCGCACGGGGTGGCGCGTATCGAATCGTGGGTGCGATGACTGCCCGAGACGCCAAACCCAGGAATGTGGGTTCCGCGCGGCGCGCGCGGGGTGGCTGGCGCGGGCTTCTCACCGGCATGGAGACGCTATGTACAACCTCAACGACTACAACAGCGCGCCGACGACACTCAACATCCCCGAGCGGTGGGAGCGGGTGCTCGCCTATGTGTTCGGCTGGATATCAGGGCTGATCTTGCTTCTGGTCGAACAGCGCAATCAGACGGTACGGCGCCACGCGGCGCAGTCGGTCGTGATCTTCGGGACGCTGAGCCTGATTGGCTTCGTCGCGGCGGTTCTGGCGGGCGCGTTTGGCGCCATCCCGCTGGTTGGGCTTGTGCTCGGCGGGGTGTTTGGGGTCATCGCGGGCGCCGCCAAGGCGATAGGCTTCGTCATGTGGATCCTGCTGATGGTCCTGGCGTTCTTCAGCGCGAAGACGCTCATCACCGGCCCCCGCTACCAGCGGTTCTTCTAGCGGGTCTGGCGGCTGCTTGCCTTGCTGTGGGCGCGCTGTGTCATACTATGATACGGTGCGCCTGCTCTATTCTGCTCGATTGTGGTTGAGAGGCGCGCCAGCCAGTGAGGGGAGCGTGCATGGATTGGGCGGAGAAAGGAAGCGGGCTGGCGGACAGCGGCTACCGGCGTGAATTGGGAAATGGCCTGGTATTACGCTGGTCAAGCACAGAGGACGCGGATGGACTGGCAAGTCTGGCGGGAACCGTCTTCCGCCATCAGGAGAGCGACCCGCCAAACGCGCGCATGGCGACCTGGACGCGCGACATGCTCAGTGGGCGACATCCGCTGATCGGGCCAGATGGCTTCGCGCTGGTAGAGGACACCGCGAATGGAGAGATCGTGGCCGGGGCGTGCCTGCTCTCTGAAGCGTGGGACTACGAAGACATAATGCTGCCGGTCGGGCGACCTGAGGTCGTGGCGACTTTGCCAGAATACAGGCGGCGCGGGCTGGTGCGGGCGATCTTCGAACTGCTGCATGCCCGGAGCGCCGCGCTAGGCCATCTCCTCCAGGTCATCACTGGGATACCGTGGTACTACCGCCAGTTTGGCTACGCCTATGCGGTCGAGATGGCGCCGGGCATCAGCGTTCCGGTGAGCGAGATTCCACCACTGGGACCGGGCGTGGATGAGCCATACAGGTTGCGGGCGGCGACGATCGGGGATATTCCAGAGCTGATACGGCTCTATGACGAGGAGCGAGCAGGCAAGCTGATCTCGACGCCGATCAGCGCGGAGTACTGGCGCTGGGCCATCGAAGGTGTGGATCCACAGGGCGATTCGTTTCTGCTCCCCTGGCTGGTGACTGATCCGGACGGAGGCGTCGCGGGCTATGCCCTCACGGCGCTAGAGACCCATCGCGGCGCGCTCAGGGTTGACGCCCTGGGGCTGAAGCGCGGGCTATGGTTGTCCGCGCTGCCATCCGTATTGCGCGAGCTCGCCACGTTAGGCGCCAGGCTGCCGGACCGTCGTGGGGGTAGCTCGCCGGTGTCCTCAGTGGCGCTCTATCTGCCGTCGAGTCATCCTGCCCTTGAGGTATTGCGCTCGCTGCTGAGAAGCCCGCGCGGCATGGACGACGCATATGCCTGGTATGTGCGCGCCCATCATCTTCCAGCCCTCTTGCGCCACGTGGCTCCCGCGCTGGAGCGGCGGCTGGCGGCGTCACCGTTCGCGGGATATTCAGGCGACCTGACGATCGACTTCTACCGCGACGCGGTGCGGCTGGTGTTTAAGGCTGGGCGGCTGACGGAGGCGCCCGCCCGCGGCGCGCCAGCTACAGCGGAGCCTAAGGTGGGCATCCCGCCAGACGTGTTTCCACAGATGCTTTTCGGCTACCGCGATCTGGGTGAGTTGCGCTATGCCTACCCTGATGTCACGATTGGCGGAGAGGCGCAGGCGCTGTTGCCTGTATTGTTTCCAAAGCGGGAGTCGTGGGCGCTCTGGCTGGGGTGATCGGCGAAAACGTGAGAAAGGCTGGGTCCTGTGCCGGGCGAGGTGATACGCCGCGTGGCCGCCGTGCTATTGGTGGACCGCGCGGGGCGGCTGCTGCTCCAACTGCGCTCTCTGGATGCGCCAGCCGCGCCTGGCAAATGGTCGTTTCCTGGCGGGGGCATCGAGCCAGGTGAGGAGCCAGGGGAGGCTGCGCGGCGCGAGTTGCTGGAGGAGACGGGGCTAGCGGTGGATGGCGCCCTGGCGCTGTATTGGACTGGGTTGCAGGCGTCTACATCGGCGACGCCGGGGCTGGTGGAGTGGTATCTCTACTGCGCGGCGACGAGCGCGCGACAGGAGGATGTCATCCTTGGTGAGGGCGCGGCGATGGAGTTCATCGCGCCCGCCGACGCGCTGGCGCTCGACTTGGTCCCTACCGCGCGCATGCTGCTGCCCGAGTTCTTCGCTGGTCCAGTCTATCGGCGGTTGCTGCGTGGGTAACGTCCCCTCTGGCGAGCCGCCAGAGCGCGCATGGTATACTTTGACGCCCCGGCTGTGGCGTTCCTGTCCGGGGGAGAGTAGCGGATGGACAGCGCGACCGATCCAGACATCCGGCTTCCCGATGAGCCGCAAGGCGGCCGCCGCTTTGTCATCGGACGGTACCGCGCACGGGTGGCGGGCCTGGAGCCCGACGGGCAGGCGCGGGCGGTATTGGCGGAGGCGCTGGCGGAGCCAAGCGAAGACGATTTCCTGGCGGTGTATGGGTCGGCATGGCTGGAGCGGCCAGAGTTGCGGCGGCGCGCTGAGGTGTTCAGTGTGACGGGCGCGCTGCCGGGCGAGCTGATCGAGCTGGAAGCAAGCTGGAGTCTCCCGCGACCGGGGCGCAAGCGCGCCCGCCGGGCGCCCACGCCGGTCACGCGGCTCACGCGGGTGATCGAGGCGTCGCCCGACCGTGCCGAGCCGCGCTGCGCGGTCTTCGGTGAATGTGGTGGCTGCCAGTTCCAGAGCACGGCGTATCCGGCGCAACTGGCGTGGAAGACCGAGCGGGTGCGCGATCTGTTGCGCGCGGTGGGCTTCAATGATCCGCCGGTACACCCAGCGATTGGCTGCGAGCCGCCGTGGGGCTATCGCAACCACATGCGCTTCGCCGTCAACCGCGAAGGGCAGGTCGGGCTGACCGCGCGCGGGACGCATCGCGTTCTGCCGCTCGCGGAATGCCCCATCGCCCATCCACGCATCAACGAGGCGCTGGCGCTGTTGGCGCAGGCGCCACAGCCGCGCCCCCAGGCGCTCGTGCGCTATGGCGTCGCGACTGGTCACCTGCTGATGCAGCCGGCGCCCGCAGGCGAGACGCGGGATGCGCTGGAGGTGGCGGGCATAGAGCCGCGCGAGACGGACATGGAGGAGGAGGTAGGCGGCGCACGCTTCCGCATCCGGCCAAGCTCCTTCTTCCAGACCAATACGGGGCAGGCGAACGTGATGGCGCGGCTGGCGCTGGCGGCGCTGCCTTCAGGGCCAGACGTGACGCTGGTGGACGCCTATTGCGGCGTCGGCGTCTTCGCGCGGCTGATGGCTGGGCAGGCGGGGCGCGTGCTGGCCATCGAGGAGTCGGCCAGCGCCGTGCGTGACGCGCGCTGGAACCTGCGCGACGCGCCGAATGTCGAGGTAGCCCAGGCGAAGGTCGAGGACGACCTGCCCCAGCGCGGCGAGCGGCTGGATGGACTGGTGATTGACCCACCGCGCGCGGGGTGCCAGCGGCCCGTGCTCGACGCGCTAGCTGCCCGGAGACCGTCAGTGGTGGTCTACATCTCGTGCGACCCTACGACGCTGGCGCGCGATCTCGCCTATCTCTGCCTGGGCGCCCATGCCTACCGCGTGCGCTCCGTCCAACCCCTGGACATGTTTCCCCAGACAGCGCACATCGAAAACGTCGTCACCCTGGACGCCATCGCGGCGGAGCCAGCGCGGTAAGTGAGCGGGTACGTGAGAGGAGCGCGTGTGACGCAGCCATCTAGCGCACAGCCAGCTGAGGAGCCGATCATCCTGGCCTCGGCCTCACCGCGTCGCAGCCAGTTGCTTGGTGAGGGGGGCATTCCCTTCCATCGCTTCTTCGTGGAGGTGGATGAGGAGGGGCTGAGCGAGGCCTATCGCGGGCCGTTGCTCATGCTTGGCGAGTATCTGGCGGGGGAGAAGGCGCTGGCGACGTGGCGCGCGCTGGTGGAGCATGCTGATGCCGGACGGCGCGTACTGGCCTCAGATACGACCGTGCTGCTGGAAGGCCGCTCGCTGGCCAAGCCGAAGGATGCGGCGGCGGCGGCGGCGATGCTGCGCGAGCTGCGCGGGCGCGAGCACACAGTCGCCACGGGCCTCGCGCTCGTAGACCCCGCGCGCGGCGCGCTGCTCTCCACTACCTCGGCGACACGCGTACGGATGCGCGACTACAGCGACGCGGAGATCGCGGCGTATGTGGCGACCGGCGACCCACTGGACAAAGCGGGGTCCTATTCGATCCAGCATCCCGACTTTCAGCCGGTAGAGTGGCTGACAGGATGCCATCTGGGCGTGATCGGGCTGCCAGTCTGCCTGGTATGGCCGCTGCTCGGCGATGCCCGGCGTATGCGCGTCGTGACCGCGCCGCTGCCCTCCGATGCGCCGGACTGCCCGTGGTCGGCGCGCTGCACGCCACCCTTCCCGTTCCTCAAGCCGGGCATTCGACGCCGCCTTCTGCCTGGCGTGGCGGGAGCCGCGGATAGCCCTGACGTGAGCGAGGCGGGAGGATGAGCGGCGCGCGCGGCCGCTACGCGCCATCGCCGACGGGCGCACTGCACCTGGGGGCGTTGCGGACGGCGCTGTTGGCCTGGCTGTTCGCGCGCGCGGCGGGCGGGGCGTTCATCCTGCGGACCGAGGACCTCGACCTGCCCCGCGTGCGCCCGGGCGCCGCGCGCACGATGCTGGATGACCTGCGCTGGCTGGGGCTGGACTGGGATGAGGGGCCGGATATCGGTGGTCCGTATGGGCCATACGTCCAGAGCGCGAGGGGGGCGATCTATGCCGCGGCGCTGGCGCGGCTGCGGGTGAGTGGGTTGCTCTACCCTTGCTACTGCACGCGCGCCGAGCTACGGTCCACCCAGGACGCGGCCATCGCCAGCGCTCCCCACCTGACTGGAGCGCCCGTCCCCTACTCTGGCGCCTGCCGCAATCTGACCGAGCGGGAGCGCCGCGCGCGTGAGGTGGCTGGGCGCGCGCCGTCGCTGCGGTTCCGCGCGCCGCGCGATCCGGTCACGTTCACCGACCGGCTACATGGCGCCATCAGCGAGCGGGTGAGCGACACACTGGGCGACATCATCGTGCGGCGCAGCGATGGGATGGTGGCGTATAACCTGGCCGTGGTGGTGGATGACGCGCTGATGGGGGTAACACACGTGGTCCGTGGGGCGGACCTGCTGGGGGTGACGGCGGCGCAGCGCGCGCTAGCGCTGGCGCTAGGCTACCAGCCGCCGAGTGACTACGCGCATGTCCCGCTGGCGACGGATGCGGCGGGCGCGCGGCTGGCCAAGCGCGACGCGGCCGCTGGAGTTGAGGGCCTGCGCGTTCGTGGGGCAACACCGGAGCGCGTGGTAGGGGCGCTGGCCGCCAGTGTGGGACTGTGGCTAGCGGGAAAGCCCGCCACACCGCGCGATCTGCTGGCAGCGTTCGATCCTGTCCGCATCCATCGGGAGCCGTCGGTCATTACTATAGAGGGATAGCGCGACCTCACCGCCAGCCCCTCTCCCAGGAGGAGAGAGGAGAGGCGGTGGTAGTGTGGGCGTTAGTCGCGTGCGGTGGCGCCGGGATTGAGCGCGGCGCGTTCGGAGGCGCCGGAGGCGAGGCCGTCGCGCACGCCGACCAGCGCCGCGCGCAGGGTCTCGCGCGCTAGCTCGGCGATCGAGATGTCAGTACTATCGGCAAGGATAATCTTCAGCTCGCCCATGAGGACCCGCGCGTGAATCTCGAGCTCAGCTATAGGCGCGCCGGTCGGCGGCTCATGCTCTTCCTCGCCGCTGGCGACCAATCCGGCGATGCTCTCGCCCAGCACGACGGCTTCACCCATGATGACGCGCGTCCGGGCGGTGACGCGGACGCCGCGCGGGACGATGATGCGCGTCTCGCCCATTGTGACGGCGACATGCAGGGTAGCCTGTGGCGGCAGCTTCGCCGAGCGCAGGTCCACCCGCACCTCGCCCATCATGCAGCCGATGTGCGCGTTGGGCGCGAGCGTCCACGGGCGGCCCGCGCGCTTGGTCTCGCCCATGAAGGCCATGATGCGCGAGACGCCGCGCCCCGAGCCTGCCGCGGGAGCGAGTGTGGGAGCGGGCGCGGCGGCTGTGGGCGCGGGTTCGAGCGCGGCCAGGACGGCGAGTGGCGAATGGGGCAGCTCGGCGATGATGGCTTCACAGGTCCCCGCATCAAGGGCCTCCGTGATGCGATCGAGCGCCTCACGGAACACGTCAACGCTGATCTCGCCGCGCTCATAGCGGGCGCGTGCCTCCTGGATGGCGGCGCGCTGCGCGACGACCAGGGGTGATTCCATAGCGTCATCTCCTCAGGGCGACGCGCCCGCGCGCGCCGGTCTACTCCACGGCGGCTGTCACTGGCGGGGAGGCGACCGCCGGGCCGGAGACAGCCGGACCGATCCATACCGTCTGGATGTTGACGAACTCACGAATGCCGAACGACGAGAGCTCTCGCCCGTAGCCGCTCCGCTTGACGCCGCCGAACGGCAGGCGTGGGTCAGAGGCGGTCATGCCATTGACGAACATCGCGCCCGACTCGACCTGCGACGCGACACGCTCGCCTCGGCTGATATCGCGCGTCCAGACGGCGCCACCCAGTCCGAAATCGGAGTCGTTCGCCAGCTCGACGGCATGGGCCTCATCGCGCGCACGGATGACCGCCGCCGCCGGGCCAAAGGTCTCCTCGCGGAATACGCGCATATCTGACGTTACGTTGCTTAAGACGGTCGGCGCGTAGAAGCTGCCAGGTCCGGGAAGCGGCTCGCCTCCAGCCATAACCTTTGCGCCCGCCGCGACCGACGCGCGCACCTGTCGATCCATGTCGTCGCGCAGATCGGCGCGCGCCATCGGGCCGACCTGGGTCGCGCGGTCCATCGGGTCGCCCACTTTGAGAGACGCCGCGGCGTCGGCGAACTTACGCTCGAACTCATCGGCGACGGACTCGACGACGATGAAGCGCTTGGCGGCGATGCAGCTCTGGCCGGTGTTCTGGAACCGCGCCTTGGCGGCCATCTGCGCGGCGGCGTCGAGGTCGGCGTCCTCCAGGACGATGAAGGCGTCGGAGCCACCCAGCTCCAGAACGGTCTTCTTCAGCACGGAGCCGGCCGCCGTTGCGACCGAGACGCCCGCCGGGTCGCTGCCGGTCAGCGTGACCGCAGCGATGCGCGGGTCCTTGATAAGCCGCTCGACCTTCGAGCCGGGTGTGATGACGGTCTGGAAGAGGTGGGCCGGGGCGCCGACAGACTCGGCGGCCTCGCTGATCACGCGCTCGACCTCCAGCCCGCAACGGGTGACGTTGGAGGCGTGCTTGAGGACGCCAGTGTTCCCCGCCATCAGGCCGGGGGCGACGAAGCGGAAGACCTGCCAGAATGGATAGTTCCACGGCATAACCGCCAGGATGACGCCAAGCGGGCGGTAGGCGACGTAGCTCTGCGTCGCGGTGGACGGCGCGGGCTCATTTGCCAGGAATGACTCAGCGTTCTCCGCGTAGTAGTCACAGTTCCAGGCGCACTTGTCGACCTCGGCCTCCGCCTCGGTGATGGGCTTGCCCATCTCCTCGGTCATGTGGCGGGCTAGCTCGGCGCGCTGGGCGCGCAGGGTCTTGGCGACGGCGCGCATGAGCGTCGCGCGCTGCTCGAATGATGTGTTGCGCCACTGGCGGAAGGCGTCGCTGGCGCGCGCGAGCGTCTGGTCAATCTGCTCGTCGGTAAACGGCTCGAATGTCTCGATCACTTCGCCGTTGGCGGGATTGATGGACTTGATAGCCATGTCGCCATACGCTCCTGAATGGTGTAGTGTGCGCCTTCGCGCCGCACACTTGCAGCGGCGCGTCAGGCGCTCGGCAACTAGGCCTCCGCGGCGCGAAGGCGGGTTCAAGGCAGGTCAAGCCTATCGTACCACCAACCTCTCCTCTGTTGGGCGCCCAACATTGTGACACAATGGGCAGCGATAATTGGCGGGTGTGGACCTCACCCCCGGCTCCTCTCAGGAGAGGGGAGCGCATGGCGAGTCGCCTCGTGGCGGTAAGCGATCTCCGCCATCCACTATGCAGGCGCGCTGTCTCCTCCCCTCCGAGGTGAAGGTGGCCAAAGGCCGTATGGGGGCCGCCGTTTGTGGTACGCTTCCAGCCGGCAATCTCATTCCACTCACACCTCGGCGCTCTACTGGCTCCTCTCTCACGCTCACAATACGCCAGCTTGTCGCGCTGCTGGTAATGGTGGATGGCGCGCTTGTGGCCGGGGCCAGCGGCCGCAGCGAGTGGGTGGCGTTGGCGAGACACGCAAGCTGGGAGATGACGGCGCCGCGCATCCCGCCGCCCCGCGTCGCCGCACGGCGGGTCTCTGGCTACGACTGGGTCATCTCTGGTGAGGGCGACCTGGAGCCGCCCACGTTGATGGGCCAGGAGAGGTGATGATGGATACACGGGAGAAGTACGCGCAGTACGTAGCGACCAGCTTCACCGCCGGGCTGGAGCCGATCACGATTGACCATGCGGAGGGCGCGCGCATCGTGGCCGACGATGGCCGATCGTACATTGATTGCTACGCCGGGATCGCCGTGGCCAACGCCGGACATGGCGCCCCCACGGTGCGCGAGGCGGCCAAGGCCCAGATTGACAAGCTGATCCACGCCAGCTCGTACACATATTACGTTCAGCCAGTGGCCGACCTGGCCGAGCGACTCGCGCAGGTCACGCCAGGACAACTGCGGAAGACGTTCTTCTCGAACAGCGGCGCTGAAGGCATCGAGGCCGCCCTGCGCATGGCGAAGGTCTATACCGGCAAGCGTGAGATCATCGCGCTGGAGCGTAGCTTCCATGGGCGGACGTTCGGCACACTGAGCATCACGGGTAACCAGTCGCGCAAGACGCGCGGCGGCCCCTACGCGGGTGGCGTCTCCTTCGCACCGACCCCGTACCCCTACCGCTCGCTCTTTGGCCCTGACCCAGAGATCGTGGCCGAGCGGGCCGCCCGGGCGCTAGAGGATGTCATCCGCTACCATACCAGCGGCGACGTGGCGGCGTTCATCATCGAGCCGGTCATGGGCGAAGGCGGCATGATCGTGCCGCCAGCCTCCTATCTGCCGCGCGTCAAGGAGATCCTCGACCGCTATGACATCCTGCTGATCGCCGATGAGGTTCAGTGCGGCTTCGGGCGGACGGGCAAGCTGTTCGCCATCGAGCACTTCGGTGTCGAGCCAGATATCATGGTCATGGCCAAGGGCATCGCCGATGGTTTCCCACTCTCGGCCACCATTGCCCGCGCTGAGATCGCCGATTCCTTCCGTCCTGGCGAGCACCTGAGCACGTTTGGCGGCAATCCGGTTTCTTGCGCCGCTGGGCTGGCCAACCTGGAGTATATGCTGGCCGAAGACCTTCCAGGCCAGGCGGCGCGCAAGGGCGCGCATGCGCTGGCGCGCCTGAAGGCGCTGGAGGGACGCCTGCCAAGCGTCGGTGAGGCGCGCGGTCTGGGTCTGATGATCGGCCTGGAACTGGTGACTGATCGTGAGAGCCGCCAGCCCGACGCCGCGCTGGCGAGGGAAGTCCGGCGATTCTGCCGTGAGCGTGGCGTGCTGGTTGGCGTCGGCGGCGTAGACGCCAATGTCGTGCGCGTGCATCCGCCGCTGGTCATTTCCGAGGCTGACCTCAATGAAGCGTTGCGTGTCGTCACTGAGGGCGTCGAGACACTGACCGCCGCGCGGGCGGGCTAGTGGATATGAGCCTCTGCCCTGTTGCGTTGCAGAATGGGAGTGATCGGACGCCCCTTGGGATTTCTCTCGATGAGGCGAGGGTTGATGGCGATTATTGATACGCTACGTGATTAGGAGGCGCAGTTTTATGGCTGCCATCAGCACGGCGCGCGTGTTGCCCAATCTGGTGAACGGCGCATGGGTAGACTCATCAACCAGTGAGACATTGCCGGTACCGAATCCCGCGACAGGCGAAGAGTTGGCGCGGGCGCCGCTCTCTACGGCGAATGAGGTGCGCGAGGCGGCGGCCAGGGCAAAGGCCGCGTGGCCTGCTTGGCGTGACACGCCGGTGCTGGAGCGCATCCAGGTGCTCTTCCGGCTGAAAGCGCTGCTGGACAAGCGCCTGGAAGATCTCACGCGATCGGTGACAGCGGAGAATGGCAAGACGCTGGACGAGGCGCGCGGCGAGGTGCGTCGCGGCATCGAGGTCGTCGAGTTCGCCTGTGGCATGCCCTCGCTCATGCAGGGAACCTCACTCGGCAATGTCAGCCGCGACGTGGATACGGTGATGTGGCGCGCGCCGCTGGGGGTAGTCGCAGGCATCACGCCCTTCAACTTTCCGGCGATGATCCCGCTGTGGATGTCGCCGATCGCTATCGCCACTGGGAACTGCTTCGTCCACAAGCCCTCCGAGCGCACGCCGATAACCTCCAACCTGATCGCGGAGCTATGGATGGAGGCTGGACTTCCGGCAGGCGTGCTCAGTGTCACGCATGGGGCGAAGGCGGTGGTAGACGCGCTGCTGACCGATCCCGATGTGGCGGCGGTGTCGTTTGTCGGCTCGCAGCCGGTGGCGTCCTATGTCTACGCGACGGCGGCGGCGCACGGCAAGCGTGTACAGGCGCTTGCGGGCGCTAAGAACTATGTCGTGGTGATGCCCGACGCCAACATGCGGCAGGCGGCGGACATCATACTGTCATCGGCGTTCGGCAACGCCGGCGAGCGCTGCCTTGCCAGCAGCGTGGTGATCACGGTGGGCTCCGCGGCGGAAGCGCTGACGCCCTTGCTGATCGAGCGGGCGCGAGCGATGCGCGTCGGCGATGGCGGCGATTCGGCGACGGACATGGGCCCAGTGATTCGGGCGGAGCATTGCGTACGGATCGAGGGTTTCATCGAGCAGGGGCTGAAGGAAGGCGCGACGCTGGCGCTGGATGGGCGCGCCGATGGCGATGAGCGCGCATCTGGGTATTATCTGCGGCCAAGCATCTTCACCGATGTGCGCCCTGAGATGACCATCGCGCGCGAGGAGATATTTGGGCCGGTACTGAGCCTGATGACGGCGTCTGATCTCGAAGAGGCCATCGCCACAGCCAACCGCTCGCGCTTCGGCAACGCCACCGTGATCTGCACTAGCAGCGGGAAGGCGGCGCGCGTCTTCCAGATGGGCATCGAGGCGGGGATGGTAGGTGTCAACATCGGCGTGCCCGCGCCAGTGGCGTGGTTCCCCTTCGCGGGATGGAAGCAGTCATTCTACGGTGACCTGCACGCGACCGGGACGGACGCCGTGAACTTCTACACCGAGCGCAAGGTAGTCACGTCGCGCTGGTAGTTGCTCAGGGGGCGCTATCAACTGGGAAGCGCCCGCATATCTCGCACATCGGGCGCGCATGATGAGAGCCTCATGCGTGCGAAAACGCCCCGCCGGGATGATTCCGGCGGGGCTTCATGGCGTACCCGAGAGGACTCGAACCTCCGATCTCTGGCTCCGCAGGCCAGCGCTCTATCCACTGAGCTACGGGTACGTATGCGCGCAACGCAAGGACTCCGCGTCACGGGCGCATGTATCGTACCGCACGAGAACTGGACATGTCAAGCGCGGGAGCAGGCGATAACAACCGCTCGCTTCACGCGCGCGCCGTCTCCTCCGCTTCTGTGTCTTTGGGAGCGGCAGGCTTCGCGTCGTCCTTGGGCATCTCCTCAGGAGGGAACTCGTCGGGATGACGCTCCTTCCAGCTATGCCAGACGCCTACCAGCAGCGCCTGCCCGATGCCGAAGACGGGAGCGGCGAAGAGCGCGCCCCACAACCCGAAAACCTCGCCTGCCGCCAGCACCGCAAGAATCGTGACGGCGGGATGGAGGCCGACGAAGTGCCCCACCAGTCGGGGCTGGAGGATATAGCCTTCCAGGATATGAATGAGGACGAACCAGCCGAGCACCAGCGCGATCGTCAGCAAGCCTAGTGGCCAGGCTAACAGCACGGCGAACGCCGCTGCGATAGGTGGCCCGATGAAGGGGACGAACTCCAGGAAGAACGCCAGCACGCCTATCAGCGCGGCGAATGGCACTCCCATGACCCACAATCCCACACCAACCAGCGCGCCAATCGCCAGGCACATCACCAACTGACCGCGAATGTAGCCGCCAGCCACGCGCTCGATCGTATCGGCGACGAACATGCCGCGCGTGCGCTGGCTCCGGGGCAGGCCAGTGCGCAGCCACGTGACAATCCTGCCGCCATCCATCGAGAGATAGATGCTTAGGACGATGACGACCAGCACATCGAAAGCGGCGGTCAGCGCTTCCGTCAGCAGCGGCGCGACGCCACTTGCGGCGTCCGTGATCTGTGTGGTGGCGAAGTCGCGCGCGGCGGCGATCTGGCTCGATGTCACACCCAGTCGCTGGAGCGCCTCGAAGAGCGGCGCGGCGCCTCCCGGCCTGGATGGCGAGAACGCCGCTGCGATCTGGTTTGCCAGTTGGGCCACCTGCGTCGCCACCGATGCGACCATCAGCGAGGAAACGGCTACCAGGAGCCCCATCAGTCCGACGTAGACCAGCGTGACCGCGGCCCAGCGGGGTATGACGCGGTGGAGGACGGACACCACGGGCGCGAGCGCATAGGCTAGCAGCGCGGCGATGGCGACGATCAGCAAGGTGCGCGTGAAATGTCCAGCCAACCATAAGCCGACCGCGACGATCGCGCCCCAGCCGAGAATGGCCCAGGCGACATCGCGTCGCCAGGCCCAAGCATCCGTCGTGCTGGACGGCGCGCGGTTAGGCCGTCGTAAGACGCCTCGAGAATTGTCCATCTCACGCCTCCTGCTACAGAATGATGAAGTGGCGGATTCCGCTCCGTCACGCACGCCGCCAGCCACTGGGACAAATGGCGCTCGCCTCAGGCGGGAAGCGGGCGCGCGGCGTCCGTATGATATACTAAACAGGATATGCGCGCGGATGTGAGACCGCTACATGCGCAACTCCTCAGCCACCTCCATACCAAGGTGTACGAGTGAGCGCGCCGCGCGCCGCAACGGGCTTTAAGGGTCCGATGAGCCAGGGGGCTCAAGGGAGGGTCTGACCCGCATGGAGTTGGGTATCATCAAGCCGGTGGGCATCGTCGAGCAGATGACCGGGGCTTATCTCGATTACTCGATGAGCGTCATCGTCAGCCGCGCGCTGCCTGACGTGCGCGACGGCCTCAAGCCCGTGCACCGGCGCGTACTCTACGCCATGGAGCAGATGGGCCTGCAGAGCAACCGCTCCTTCCGCAAGTGCGCTGGTATCGTTGGTGAAGTCCTCAAAGAGTATCACCCACACGGCGACGCCGCTGTCTATGATACACTCGTGCGCCTCGCCCAGCCATGGAATATGCGCTACCCACTTGTGCTTGGGCAGGGCAACTTCGGCAGTGTGGATGACGATCCGCCCGCGGCGATGCGCTACACCGAAGCCAAGATGTCGGCCATCGCCGCGGAGCTGCTGGCCGATATTGACCGTGACACGGTAGACTTCAAGCCCAACTATGATGGCCATAGTGAGGAGCCGGTCGTCTTGCCAGCGCGGCTGCCCAACCTGCTGCTCAATGGCGCGGCGGGCATCGCGGTCGGCATGGCGACGAATATCCCGCCGCACAACCTGCGCGAACTGTGCGCGGGCATCACGCATCTGATTGATCACCCCGATGCGGCGACCGAAGACCTGATGCGCATCATTCGCGGGCCAGACTTCCCGACCGGCGGCATCATCCAGGGGCGCGAGGGCATCCGCCAGGCGTACACTACCGGGCGCGGGCGCATCATCGTGCGCGCCAAGGCGCACACCGAGGAGACTGAGCGCGGCAAGGTGAGCCTCATTGTCACTGAGCTGCCATATCAGGTCAACAAGGCTGATCTGGTCAAGAAGATCAGCGAGCTGGCGCGCGACAAGAAGATTGACGGCATTACCGACGTGCGCGACGAGTCGGATCGGCAGGGCACACGCGTGGTGATTGACCTGCGCCGCGACGCACGCCACGTCAGCGTGCTGAACCATCTCTTCAAATACACCGCGATGCAGACGACGTTCGGCGCCAACGTGCTGGCGCTGGTGGACAACCAGCCGCGCACGCTGACGCTCAAGGCGATCTTGCAGCACTACATCTCCTATCGCGAGATCGTCATCACCCGCCGGACGAAGTTTGATCTAGCGAAGGCCCAGGCCCGCCAACACATTCTTGATGGCCTGACCATCGCGCTGGAGAACCTCGATGCGGTGATCGACACCATCCGCCGGTCGCAGAATCGCGATACCGCCTCGAACAACCTGCGACTGCGCTTCAAGCTGAGCGAGGAGCAGGCGAAGGCGATCCTCGATATGCAGCTGGGCCGCCTGGCCGCGCTGGAGCGCAAGCGCATTCAGGATGAGCTGGTCGAGGTGCGCCGCACGATCGCGGGCTTGCAGAAGATTCTGGGTAGCATCTCCGAGGTGCGCGCGCTCATCAAGCAGGACCTAGCGGAGCTGTCCGAGAAGTACGGCGATCCGCGCCGGACGGAAATCGTGGACGCCGAGGCCTCGGACTTCACCGAGGAGGACTTGATCCCCAACGATGAGGTCGTGGTGATGCTGACCGAGAACGGTTACATCAAACGCATGGCCACCAGCGCCTATCGGGCGCAGCGGCGCGGCGGCAAAGGCTCGCGTGGAATGACGACGCGCGAGGACGATGTGGTAAGTCATCTGCTCTGCGTGCACAACCATGACTCCCTGCTATTCTTCACCAATCGCGGGCGCGTTTTCCAGGTCAAGACGTATGGCCTGCCAGATGTTGGGCGCGCCGCCAAAGGCGATCATATTCGCAATCTGATTGGCATTGACCAGGATGAGACGGTGACCGGTGTCGTCTGTGTGCCGAAGTTCGTCGCCCACGACTACATGATCATGGCCACCAAGCGTGGTGAGGTCAAGAAGACGGCGCTGGACGAGTTCGCGGTGGTCCGCAGTCTAGGTCTGATCGCGATGGACCTGGAGGCAGGCGACGAACTGATCGGCGCGCGGCTCTGCGGCGCGAATGATACGGTGCTGTTCATCACCGAGCGTGGGCAGGCGATCCGCTTCGAGGTGCGCGAGCTGCGAGCGGCGTCGCGCACGAGTGGCGGTGTGCGTGGCATCCGGCTGGATGAGGGCGACCAGGCGGTCGCCCTTTGCGCTGTGCCTGAGAACACCAATCCCGAATTGCTGGTTGTGACGGCCAATGGCTATGGCAAGCGCACGCCAATCAATGAGTATCCCGTGCAGGGGCGCGGCGGCGGTGGCGTCATCACTGCGCGGCTAACCCCCAAGACGGGCCTGCTGGCGGCGGCGCGTATCCTCACGGAGGAGGACAGCGACCTGATGATCATCTCCGCCGAGGGGACGGTCATCCGCACCGACTGGCGGACGGTGGCGCAGACTTCGCGCCCGACCCAGGGCGTGCGCCTCATGAACATCGCATCCAGTGACCGGGTTGTGGCGGCGACGACGATCTTCGGCGACGACGACGAAGATGCCGCGCAGGTCGCGCTCTTCACTGGCGACGAGGAAGAAGAGGACGCGGGCGAGTAATCGCCCGTGTCCACCCAGACACATAAAACGCGCTCCGCTCACCTGCGCATAGGTGAGCGGAGCGCTTCTTTGGAAGCTCCAGGCTAGCTGGCGCGGCGCATGCGCTGATACTCGGCGCTGAGCTGGGTGATGAGCTGGCGCGCCTGAGCGTAGGTCGTGGGCGTCTCACCCTGCGGGCGGTGGAGCGCCTCGTAGAGCTTGCGGATGCTGACGAGCTGCTGCTCCGTAGCGGGTGGCTCGCTGTCGGCGCTCTGAGGCGCGGGCTGGGCGACGGGCTGCGCCACCGGCGTCTCGCGGACCATGCCCGCGGGGCGCTTCGCGGGCGCGCGCTCCATCTGCGAGTTAGGACGGCGCTCCACAGGTGAGTCTACGATGCGTTCGCCTTCATCCATCTCGGGAGCGAAGGCGGCGCCATAGCCCAGCGCGAGCAGCGCTCGACCCAACGACTTCGTGCTGGCCTTCTCGATATAGTCGGGGAAGTCGCGAGCGGACTCCGACCCGTACATTGTTGACTCGTTGCCCAGTACATCGCGAACGGTGGTGCGGAAGTGCGCCCAACCGGTCTCGCGGTCCAGATCCACCAGCTCGGTGTGGATGGTGTATGGCACGGCCGCGAGGCCAGACGCGATCATGTCGCGCTGATCGCGCATGAACCAGAGCAGGCGGTGCTGGACATTCAGATAGTCCTTGCCCTTCAGGCTCATCAGATGATCGTTTGGGTCGTAGTCTGGCGCGAGCAGCCAGTTGGGCGGAAACGCCGACCTGGCGCTCTCAACCCGCTCGTCATGCTCGCTGGCTGAGGCTGTCTTTCGCTGTGTCACGGTCTCACTCCTTTACCCTCAGAAGGGGCATGTATGGTAGGTGGGGGTGGATGGTATTGGGATTGGGCCGCCATTCGTACCCCTTCACATGCACTCACTTATTCTTATTTGGGCAAAGCGCGTCGGAAGGTGAGTGCTCAATAAATGGAACATTTGTTTTACGACACTGTATCACAGCCTGCGCCGCGTGACAAGCGCCTATTGGCAAGCGCGGCGCGGCGTGCGACACTAAGGTGTGAGATACGCGCGCGGCGCGAGAAGCGGAACGCGCGCCCACTGGGCGGCCCAAATGGTGACAGCCCAGGCTGGTCGCTCGTCCTATCTGACGGCGCGGAGATGGGCGCGGAGGCAGTTGACGCCGCGCGCCCGCGGACATTCCAGCGCGATGGAGCGCTGGTTGAGAGAGGAATCACGCATGGCGACCTCAATCACCATGCCGCAGCTTGGCGAGTCGGTGGCCGAGGGCACCGTTGGGCGCTGGCTGAAGCATGAAGGCGAGATGGTCAAGAAAGATGAGTCGCTGGTCGAGATCATCACCGACAAGGTGACCGCTGAGCTGCCGTCGCCGGTCGCTGGCCGCCTCGTCAAGATTCTGGTCGGCGAGGATCAGACCGTGAAGATTGGCGTCGAGATCGCGCAGATCGAGGAGAGCGGCGGCGCAGGTAGCGGTTCTGGCGGCGCCAGCGCGACAGCGGGAACGAGCGCGCCAGCGGGCGCTCCCGCCTCAGCTAGCGCGAGCGCGACAAATGGCGCCTCCGCGTCGTCGGTGTTGAGCGGCTTCACGTCGGCGGCGCCCGCTCCAGCGGCGGCCGCTCCGCGCGCGACGGCGACGATGGACAAGGTATCGCCACTGGCGCGGCGCATGGCGCAGGAGCATAACCTCGATCTGAACACCATCACTGGCACAGGTGAGAATGGGCGCGTGCGCAAGGAGGATATCCTGGCCTTCCTCGCTCAGCGCGATCAAGCGCAGACGGCGACGATCTCGCCAGGGCCGACCTTCACACCAGCCCCCGCGGCAGTCGCGGCGCCGGTCGCCGTCAGTGGCGAAGACCAAGTCATCACGCCGTCTCCCGCTCGCCGGGCGATCGCGGAGCACATGGCCCGCAGTAAGCGCACCTCGCCGCATGCGACAACGGTGGTCGAGGTGGATATGACCAACCTCGCGCGCTGGTTGGACCGCAACAAGGACGAGTTCAAGCGGCGTGAGGGTGTGGGAATTGGCTTTCAGACGTTCGCTATCCAGGCGGTGGCGGAGGCGCTGAGAGAGCATCCGTACATGAACTCCTCATGGACGGAGGACGGCCGCATCGTGCTACGCAAAGCCGTCAATATCGGCGTCTCGATCGCGCTAGAGAACAATCTGGTTGTGCCGGTGATTCGCAACGCCGACACGCTCAACCTGGTCGGGATCGCGCGGGCGGTGGCTGACCTGGTAGGCCGGGCTCGGGCGAACCGCCTGATGCCAGCGGACCTCCAGGGGGCTACTTTTACTGTCAACAACCCCGGAGTCTTCGGCACACTGATCTCCATGGCGATCATCAACCAGCCCAATGCCGCCATCCTGACGATGGATGCAGTCGTGAAGCGCCCGGTGGTGATTGATGACGCGATCGCCATCCGCTCCATGATGTACATGTCGCTCTCGTTCGACCACCGCATCCTCGATGGCCTGACGGCGGCGCAGTTCCTCGGCTCGGTGAAGCGGCGACTTGAGGCAGGCGTCGAGGGGGAGTCGCACTAGGGCGAAGCGGCCCACCTGGCGCAACACTTCCACCACACCCCAGGAGACGCAACAAGCCCGCTGGTCAAAGCGCCAGCGGGCTTCCTGTGCCAGGACCTATAATGACAGGGCTATTGCGAACCGCCACATGGCGGGTGCGGTGTACTTCGTTGTACCCCTGCGCCTGCTCGACCTAGCGATAGCGCGCTCAGGATGCTCTAGCTTGCGATCGCTGACTCGCGCCGCTCGCGTGTGGCGCCAACCACGGCGCAGAGGAGCTCGAAGTCGCGAGTGGCCAGGTCTTGCTGATGCCACTCATAGGTCTTGCGAAACGGGAGCGAAAAATCTGGGTGGCGCGTTTCGACGTAGAAGCCCGCGCCTGTGCGTCCCAGGTGAACCTCCGCTCCGGTCTTTTGATTCGCGTGATGAAGCATTACCACTCACTTCCCTCGACGAGGAACATTCGTGCGAGGCGCGATGTCAACAGCACATGCACATCGCCATTTAGTAGTATACCGCATACGTAAAGGCGCGGATAGGCGTTCGCCGTCAGCATGCCCAACGTGGCGATGCTGGTAAATTCCGGGCTGAACGTCTCTGGAACACCCGGCGCGGCGCCCGCTCGCCCGCCTAGCTGTGCTATACTAATGTCCAATTTCGATACGAAAGAGGTACTAGCTCCGATGGAGATACAGCAGACCATACCCGCGCCAGACAACAAGCGTATCCTGGTGGCGGTGGCCTGGCCATACGCCAAGACCAGCACGCATGTCGGGCAGATTGTCGGTTCGTTTCTGCCCGGCGATATCTTCGCACGCTATCACCGCCTGGCCGGACACGAGGTGCTGATGGTCTCCGGCAGCGACGCTCACGGTACGCCGATTACCGTAGACGCCGACCGGGAGGGCGTTCCGCCGGGCGAGCTGGCGGCGCGCTACCATACCCAAATTGTGGATGTGCTGGACCGACTGGGCGTGACGTTCGACCTCTACACCATCACCACCACCGAGAATCACTACCGCGTGACGCAGGACGTCTTCCTGCGCCTGCTAGAGCATGGCTATCTCTTCAAGGACACGATGGAGTCGCCCTACTGCCCAACGGACAAGCGCTTCCTACCGGACCGCTATATCCTGGGGACGTGTCCCTATTGCGGGTTCACCGACGCGCGCGGCGACCAGTGCGACAACTGCGGGCGGACGCTAGATGCGAAGGAGCTAATCAACCCGCGCTGCAAGATCTGCGGCAGCGTGACGAGCAAGATCGAGTTCCGTGAAACCGAGCATTTCTTCCTTGATCTGCCGAAGCTGAGCGAGCCGCTGCGCATCTGGCTGGAGCGCAACCGTGACCGCTGGCGCCCGACCGTAGTGAACTTTGCGATGAACTGGATCACGGAGGGGCTGCGCCCTCGCGCCATCACCCGCGATCTGGACTGGGGCGTGCCCGTTCCCGTGCCGGGCTACGAGAACAAGCGCATCTACGTCTGGTTTGACGCGGTCATCGGCTATCTCTCCGCAAGCATCGAGTGGGCGGCGCTGCGCGGAGAGCCCGACGCCTGGAAGCGCTGGTGGGAGCTGGGGCCGGATGGCCAGGAGCCGTCGCGTAGCTACTACTTCGTTGGCAAGGACAACATCCCCTTCCACGCCATCATCTGGCCGGCGATGCTGATGGGCTACGGCGGCCTGGCGCTGCCCTATGATGTGCCAGCCAACGAGTTCATGCAGATGGGGGGCATGAAGGCGTCGAGCAGCCGCGGCAACGTCATCTGGACCACCGATATGCTGGACCGGTATGGCGCGGATACGCTGCGCTACTATCTGACAATCACTATGCCAGAGACGCGTGACTCCGACTTCACCTACGATGAGCTGGTTCGCCGCAACAATGACGAGTTGGTGGCGACCTATGGCAACGCTGCCCACCGCACGCTGACCTTCGCCCAGCGCAACTTCGGCGCGGCTGTGCCGGAGCCAGGTGAGCTGACGCGCGCCGATGAGGAGATGCTCGCGACAGTCGAGCGCGGCTTCGCGGCGGTGGCTGAGGCCATCGAGGCTGTGCGGCTGCGTGACGCGCTGAACGAGGCGATGAGCGTGGCGCGCGCGGCGAACCGCTATCTGGACGAGCAAGCGCCCTGGAAGTCGGTCAAGTCCGACAGGGCGGCGGCGGGACGCGCGGTCTGGACCATGCTTCAGACGCTCAATGGACTGAAGACGCTGTTCCTGCCGTTCACGCCGTTCTCGTCACAGAAGCTGCACGAGTTGCTAGGCAATAGCGGCGATGTGAACGCTGGCGGCTGGACGTTCCAGCGTCTGCCGGTCGGGCAGACGCTGCCGTCGCCAGCGCCGCTGTTCGTCAAGTTCGAGCCGGTCGAGGTCGAGGCCGCTGAGGCGGGCGAATAGGCCATGGCGGCAGGCGTCACGCCGGTTGTCGTAGGCATTGATCTGGCGGCGGGGCGAGGTGTGACGGCGCTCGCGGCCCTAGCTCTGGAGCCCGCGGGCGCGCCTCGCCTTATAGCGCTGGTCTATCCAGCGTTGGATAGTGACATCCTGGCGGAGGTGCTGCGGCTGCGTCCCGCGGTGATCGCGCTCGATGCGCCGCAGACGCTGCCCGGACCGGTCGCGGCGGCGCTCGCGGGCATGCCCTGGTCGGGCCACGACAGCCCGTACACCAGGGCCGCCGAGCGTGACCCGATTTGGCGCGGGTTGGGTGTGCGCCCGCTGCCCGTCTCATTTCTGGGCGGGTTGACCTTCCGCGCGATTCCGCTGGCGGCGCGGCTGCGCGCGGCCCTGCCGGAAACCGCGGTCATCGAGGTCTTCCCGACGGCGACGTTGCGCGCGCTGGGCGCGCGGTCAATGGACATTGGGCGAGGCGCGAAGACCTCGGTTGAGAGGCTGAGCGCGGCCCATGCCGCGCTCAGCGCATGGGTAGACGAGCTGCCACAGGCCGAGGAGGGCGGCGCGCTGGACGCTGACGCGCTGGATGCGGTGGCGGCGGCGCTGACGGCTGCGGCATTCGCGCGTGGGGCTGGTATGGCTGTCGGGGACCCCGCTGAAGGGTGTATTATCGTCATAGACACCGCACGCTTTGCGGCGCTTCTCGCCTGAGACTATCTCAGCGCGCCAACCAGAGGGGACACGATATATGCGGCGCATCGCGATTCTGGCCGAGGGCGCCTTCGGCCCGCTTTCCGCGAAGACGGCGATGGGGGTGCTGCGCTACGGCTCCGATATGGTGGTGGCGGTGATTGATAGCGCCAGCGCGGGCAAGATGGCCGATGAGGTCGTCGGCGTGGTGGGTGGCGTCGGCGCGGGCATCCCCGTTGTGCGCGATGTCGAGGAGGCGCTGAAATACGATCCCGATACGCTGCTGATCGGTATCGCGCCAATCGGCGGGCGGCTGCCAGACGCCTGGCGGCCGAACATTCTGCGAGCGCTGGCGGGGAAGCTAGACGTCATCAGCGGACTGCATCACTTCCTCAGTGATGATCCGGAGCTGGCAGCGGCGGCAAGCGAGAGCGGCGCGACGATCTGGGACGTGCGCCGGCCGCCCGCGGAGCTGGCGCAGCGCATTCGCGAGGGGACGCCGCACCGGCCAGGCTCGCATACGGTCTACTTCTGTGGCTCGGACTGCGATGTGGGCAAGATGACGGTCGCATTCGAGGTAACGCGCGAGGCGCAGCGGCGCGGGCTCTCCGCCGGCTTCGCCGCAACGGGCCAGACAGGCATCATGATCTCTGGCGAAGGCATCCCGGTGGACCGCTTCATTAGCGATTTTGTAGCCGGGGGCGTCGAGGCGCTGACATTGGATTTCGCCAACCGCTTCGACTGGGTTTTTGTCGAGGGGCAAGGCTCGCTCACCCATCCAGCTTACTCGGCGGTGACGCTGGGGCTGCTGCACGGCTGCGCGCCGGACCTGCTCATCCTGTGCCACCAGGCGGGCAGGGAGACGGTCTATGGCTATCCGGCCACGCGCATCCCTCCGCTGCCCAGGGTGCGGCAGATCTACGAGGATGCCGCCGGGTGGCTGAAGCCCGCGCCGGTGGTCGCGGTGGCGCTCAACACCTATGGATTGCCCGATGCGGAGGCGCGCGCGGCCATCGCTGAGACTGAGCGCGAGATGGGCCTGCCCACCACTGATCCCGTGCGCTATGGGGCAGGCCCACTGGTCGAGGCGTTGCTCGCGCACAGCGACCTTCACGCCTGAGGTGTCCACCGAGGGCTTTTCACGCGGCGCGCTCTGGGCGTTGTGAAGCGCCTGGCGCCGCTGGAGAATCATCCATGATGGAGTTGACTGCGCACGCGCTGGACCTGACGTTGGCGTCGCCATTTCGAATCTCACGCAGCGTGCAGACGCACGCGCGCAACGTGCTGACGCAGATCGCGACGGATGGAATAGTTGGCTTGGGCGAAGCGGCGCCGTCTGGCTTCTACGGTGAGCGGCGTGAGAGCGTCTTCATGGCGCTGGCCGATTTCGCCGAATACTTAGGCGATGAGCCATCGCACATCGAAGATATCATGGCGGCGCTGGACCGGCGGCTGCATGGCAATGCGTCGGCGAAGGCGTCAGTGGACATGGCGCTGTACGACATCATGGGCAAGCGGCTGGGCGCGCCGGTCTACGAGCTGCTGGGCCTAAGTCGCGAGCGCGCGGCGCTGACCTCGTTCACCATTGGCATTGACGAGCCAGCGGAGATGGCGAAGAAGGCCGCGGCGGCGGCGAAGCGCTATCCAGTCTTGAAGATCAAGGTTGGGACGGGACGCGATCTGGAGATCGTGCGCGCCATACGCGAGGCGACGGACGTGACACTGCGGGTGGACGCCAACGCCGCCTGGACGGCGAAGGAGGCCGTGCGCGTCATCCGCGAGCTCGAGCCATATGGGCTGGAGTTCGTCGAGCAGCCGCTGCCGCCGGGGGACATCGAGGGCCTGCGGTTCGTGCGCGAGCATGTGACGCTACCGATCATCGCCGACGAGAGCTGTGAGACGGTGGAGGACATTCCGCGGCTAGTGGGTGTCGTGGACGGCATCAACATCAAGCTGATGAAGTGCGGCGGCATCCATCACGCGCTGAAGATGATCCACACGGCGCGCGCGCACCATATGAAGGTGATGCTAGGGTGCATGATCGAGAGCTCGCTGGCGATCACGGCCGCGGCGCATCTCAGTCCACTGGTGGACTACGCGGACCTGGATGGCAACCTGCTGACGAGCGATGACCCATTCGAGGGTGTGAAGGTCGAGCGGGGCAAGCTTATATTGCCTGATCGGGCTGGGTTGGGCGTGCGCTCACACGATGGCGAGGAGAAGCGGCGCGCGCTCACCGCCGCCGTCTCATCCGGCCGCCATGGGCGACGGGCCGGGCGGGGCAGCGGATCCGCCAGCGACGAGGAATAGCGGGGGAGATGTCCCATACCGCTCGATGAATGGCTGGAGACCCTGATGGACCTGAATTACGATGAGGCGCTGGCGCTGCTGCGGGAGAAGAACACCAACGAGAGCCTGGTGCGACACGGGATCGCGGTGGGCGACGCGATGGCGGCCTATGCGCGCAAGTTCGGTGAAGATGAGACGACGTGGCGGGTGACGGGGCTGCTCCATGACGTGGACTACGAGCGACACCCGACCATCGAGGAGCATGGGCTGGTCGGGTCACAGTGGCTGGAGGAGCTAGACTATCCCGAGCATGTGACGCGGGCGGTGAAGGCGCACAACGATTATCATGGCGTCGTCCGCGAGTCGCTCATGGAGCGCGCGGTGTTCGCCTGCGATGAGCTGACGGGGCTGATCACCGCCGCCGCGCTGGTGCGGCCCGACAAGAGCATTCGCGGGCTGGAGGCGTCGTCGGTGCGCAAGAAGATGAAGGACAAGGCCTTCGCGCGCGGCGTGAACCGCGACGACATCATCAAGGGCGCGGAAGAGCTGGGCGTGGATCTGAACGAGCACATCGCCTTCGTCATCGCAGCGATGGCCGAGGACGCCGAGCGGTTGGGGCTGGCGGGCTGAGTTGTTGCGGCGTGAGATTCACGCCGCATGTCCCTGCCCCAAATACACTTACGGCGCGCCAGAGAGGCATGCGGCCTTATTCGGCGGCGATGACGACGCGCTGGCCTTCCACCTTGAGGCGGCCCGAGAGGGCCAGGCCGACGGCGTGCGGCAAGAGACGGTGCTCTTCGACAAGGATGCGTGCGGAGAGCGTCTCGACATCATCGTCATCTAGCACCGGCACAGCGGCCTGAGCGATGATCGGCCCAGCGTCCACTTTCTCGGTGACGAAATGGACGGTGCAGCCGGTGATCTTGACGCCCGCCTCCAGCGCCTCCGTCTGTGGGCGTGGGGCCATGCCGCCCGCGAAGGCAGGCAGCAGCGAGGGATGGATGTTGATGATGGCGTTGGGGAACGCGCGCACGACGCAGGCGTCGAGGATGGGCTTGTACCCCGCCAGAACGACCAGCCGGACGCCCGCCGCGCGCAGAGCGTCCACAATCGCGGCGCCCGCCTCGGCGCGCGAGGGGTAGTCGCGTGGGACGATGACATGGCATGCGGCGCCATGGGCAGCGGCGATCTGGAGGGCGAACGCGTCATGGCGGCTGGAGATGACGATGGTGACGTGGGCGCGCAGCTCGCCACGCTCGATGGCGTTGAAGATCGCCTGGAGATTGCTGCCGCGCCCGGAGACGAGCACGCCAATGGCCGGGATGTCGCCCGTGTGGCTGTCAGTGGCTGCGCGGCTCATGTCAGACCTTCCACCCGCACGCGCGGCGCTCCTGCGCGGTCGCCTGCCATGTCGCATACCACGCCAATTCGGCGCGCGCCGGCGGAGACGGCAAGCTCCAGCGCGCGGGCCTCATCTTCAGGGTGTGTGAAGACAATGAAGCCGATGCCGAGATTGAAGACGCGCCGCATCTCCTCCCAGGCGACCTGGCCGCGTCGCTGGATGAGGCGGAATATGGGGAGAACATCCCAGGTGGAGGCGTCCAGATCAACGCCGAGACCGTCGGGCAGGACGCGGGGAATGTTATCCACAAGCCCGCCACCGGTGATGTGCGCCATGCCCGTGATGATGCCCGCGTCGAGCAGCGGTTGAACGGCGGCGCGATAGTTTTGGTGCGGCTGGAGCAGCTCGTCGCCGAGGCCGCGGCCCAGCTCAGGGACGAAGGCGGTGAGGTCATCGTCGGCGAAGACCTGGCGAGCGAGCGAATAGCCGTTGGTGTGCAGGCCAAGTGACGGGAAACCCAGCGCCACATCGCCCGCTCGGATCGTCTCGCCGCTGATGATACGGTCGCGCTCGACGATGCCGACGATCGCGCCTGCCAGGTCATACTCGCCTGGCGCGTAGAAGCCCGGCATCGCGGCGGTCTCGCCGCCGATCAGCGCGCAGCCCGCCTCGCGGCAGCCTTCCGCGACGCCGCGCACGATCTCGACCGCCTGATCGTCATCCATCGCGCCGAGGGCCAGGTAATCGAGGAAGAAGAGCGGGCGCGCGCCACAGACGAGGATGTCGTTGACGCAGTGGGCGACGATGTCTTTGCCGACCGACCCGTGGCGGTTGAGCGCGAAGGCAATCTTGAGCTTGGTGCCGACACCGTCAATCGAGGAGACCAGCACGGGGTCGCGGTAGTTCAACCCGCCCAGCGCGTAGAGGCCGCCAAAGCCGCCCATTGGACCGAGCGCCTCAGGGCCATGCGTCGAGCGGATCGCTTCACGCATGAGCAGCTTGGCGCGGTCGGCGGCGTCGAGATTGACGCCCGCGCTGGCGTAGGAATGGGTAGGCTGGGTCATGCGTCTCCTCAGGCTCTCATGAGATACAGTCGGGCGCTAGCGCAGGTCGAGCAGGCGGACGATCTCGTCCTGGCTGGAAGCCAGCGTATGGCGGATACGGGCCAGGCTCGCGGCGTTCTCGGCCAAAGTGATGACGAGCGCGAATTCGCCAGCGGGGTCAATTGAGACGAGCGCGCCCTCATATTCAAGCACGGTCGCCACGTTGGGGCCTGCGCTCATCTCCTGGCCGAGGGCGTCCGCCGCGCTCAGCGCGCTGGCTCCGATCGCGGCCAGCGCCTCATACAAGCGGTGATCGGCGCGGCCGGCAGTCTCGATCAGCAGCCCCTCGCGGCCCGCAAGCGCGGCGGCGCGGACACCAGGAATCACCAGCAGGCGTGAGAGCGCCTCGCGCAGACTGGCCATGAGTGGAGCCGATCCTTTCTGGAGTGAAGTAGCGGTCTGAAATACCCGATGGCGGCTGAATCAGAGGTCGCGATTTGCAGGTTCACGCGGCCGTCATCGAACGGGACTGCCGACTGCCTCATGCCGCGCGGACGCCTTCGCTGGTTCAGTGTTGGTGGTCTCTAGCGCGAACTTGTCCGCCATCTCGGTCGGGATCGGCACGGGATACTTCCCGGTGAAGCAGCCAACACAGAAGGACGACGGTGGCAAGTCGATCGCCCGCGTCAAGCCATCCAGGCTGAGGTAGCGGAGGCTGTCAGCGCCCACCTCGCGCGCGATGCTATCCGCATCTGGCAGGCGCGCGGCGATCAACTCGCTGCGCTTGGCCACATCGAGGCCGAGATAGCATGGCCAGGCGAACGGTGGCGAGGAGATGCCCATATGCACCTCCACCGCACCCGCGTCGCGCAGCAGCTTGACCAGCGGCTTGACGGTAGTCCCGCGCACGATGCTGTCGTCTATCACGATGACCCGCTTGCCTGCCAGCACGGCATCTACGGCGTTGTATTTCATCTGCGCGCCCATCGCCCGCATGTGCTGGTCCGGCTGGATGAACGTGCGCTGGATGTAGCGGTTCTTGATGAGGCCCTCGGCGTAGGGCAGCCCGCGCGCGTTGGCGTAGCCCGCGGCTGCCGGCGTGGCGGATTCGGGCACGCCGATCACGAGATCGGCTTGGACATCGAATTCTTTCGCCAGCTCGGCCCCCATACGCTGGCGGGCCAGATAGAGCGAGCGCCCGCTAATGACGCTATCGGGCCGGGCGAAGTAGATGTATTCGAACAGGCAGGACGCGGAGCGCAGAGAGCGCTGGCCGGTGAGGCTGCGGATTCCCTCAGGTCCATCGCCCTCGATGACGACGATCTCACCTGGGTTCACCTCGCGCACGAACTTCGCGCCGACCGGTGGGAAGGCGCAGGTCTCCGAGGCGACCACCCAGTGCCCGTCGCGCTCACCCAGGCACAGTGGGCGCACGCCGAATGGATCGCGCACCGCGATGACCGAGGTAGGTGTCAGCATGATCAGGCTGTACGCGCCCTGGATCTTGGGCATGACGCGCCGCAGCTTCTGGACGTAGTCGGCGCCGGGCGCGCGGGCCAGCAGATGGGCGATGATCTCTGTGTCGCTGGTCGTCTCAAACGTGTCGCCATCAGCGGTGAGACGGTCGCGCAGGGTCAGGGTGTTGGTGAGATTGCCATTGTGGCCGATGGCGAAGGGGCCGAGATCGCTGCGCCACATGACAGGCTGGACGTTCTCGATGCGGTTCGATCCCGTCGTGGAATAGCGTGTATGACCGATGGCGGCGAAGCCCTTGAGGGCGAGCAGGTCGCGCTCGGTGAAGACTTGATTGACGAGGCCGACATCGCGCCGCTCGCTCAGCTCGCCCTCACCGTCGGTGGTGACGATTCCGGCGCTCTCCTGGCCGCGATGCTGCAGGGCGTACAGACCGAAGTAGGTGATGCGGGCGACATCCAGGCCGGGGGCATAGATGCCAAAGACACCGCAGGCTTCTCGCGGGCGATCCATTGCGCGATCAACGTCCACATACTCGCAAACGGCGTCATCGGAATACGAGGAGTCAGTGACGAGGGCGCCGGCGTTATGGCCGGCAGCGTCACCCCGCATGCGCTTACCTTCTTTCGGACCGCTCTCTGGTGTACATGAGTCGTGGCGGCGCCCCGCTCATATAAAATGGTACCACATCTGCCGCTGAGACCTAGCCACTATCGAGATGGCGTCGCAGGGTGGTCTGTGACGCGACTGTACGTTCGCCGCGCTTCGCGACTCTCAGGAGTACGGGGACAGCATAACCTCATCAACGAGGGCGTAAGGGCGTATGCGCACGCGCTGAAGCGCGCTCGCGCGTGCAACTCTCGGCGCGAGTCGCGCGTATCCTTGCGGATCGGGGGTATGCGTCAACGCGGGTTGTCAGGTATCATGGAGGCGTTGAATGACGGCTTGCGGGCGCCGGGCATGCGACCAGGCAAGCGGCGAGTGAGGATGCGCATGGTCACGCGGAGCGATCGAGGGGACGTGGAGCGGGTGGATAGTCCAACTGCCGCGGGCGGTGAGTCGAGCGGCGAGCGGCAGAACGGAGTGGCGCCTTCGGAGACCTATTTGCGGATTGACGAAGTCGCGAAGCGCACAGGACTGACGAAGCGCACACTACGCTACTATGAAGAGCTGGGGCTCTTGGATCCCGCTCTGCGCTCCGAGGGTAACTACCGCCTGTTCAGGGCGGAAGATCTCGACATGCTTCAGCACGTCATTCAGATGCGCGATCTGCTAGGTCTGGGGCTGAGCGAGATACGAGAGATGGTGCGTCACGAGCTGGAGCGCAAGGAAGCTCGCTTGCGCTTTCACCACCCAGATGCCGTCCTGTCCACACGGCTGAGCGCGCTCGCCGACGCCGAGCGCGTGACGCGTGAGCAGCTTCGCATGATCGAGGCGCGGATCGAGGCGCTGGATGAAATGGGCCAGTCGCTGCGAGAGCGGCTGGCCATCTATGAGCAGCTGCGCGCCGGGATCACGTCTCAACTGGAGCGCCCCCAGGAGGACGCAGAGTCGCGCGGCTGATCGCGCTTAGCGGGTTCCCGCGCGGGAGGCGCCGACACGCTGGCCGAGCGCGGCATGCTCTTCGGCGATGGCAGGCGGCAGGTGGTCGCCGAAGCGCTCGAAGAATGCGCCCTGATCGGCCCACTCCTGCTCCCAGTCGCTAGGATTGACTGTCAGCAGCGCGTCCATCGTCTCGGGAGCGATGTCGAGGCCCGCGAGGTTGAGGCCATCAGCCGTTGGGACGTAACCAACGGGCGTCGTGTTCGCCTTGCCGCCGCCCTTGATGCGCTCCATCATCCACATCAGCACACGCACGTTCTGGCCAAAGCCCGGCCAGAGGAACGCGCCGTTCTCGTCTTTGCGGAACCAGTTGACGTGGAAGATCGCGGGCGGGTTGGTGAGCTTCTCGCCCATCGCGAGCCAGTGGGCCCAGTAGTCGCCCATGTTGTAGCCACAGAAGGGCAGCATCGCCATCGGGTCGCGACGCACGACGCCGACCTTGCCGGTTGCGGCGGCGGTAGTCTCGGAAGCCATGCCCGCGCCGACGAACACACCATGGCGCCAGTTGAAGGACTGATAGACGAGCGGCGCGACGCGCGCGCGGCGCCCACCGAAGATAAAGGCTGAGATCGGCACGCCCTGGGGATCATCCCACTTGGGCGAGATAGATGGACACTGGCTGGCGGGCGTGGTGAAGCGCGAATTGGGGTGCGCCGCTGGCCCGCTTCCTGGTGTCCACGATTCACCGAGCCAGTTGATCGTGCCTTCTGGCGGCTGCTTGTGGCTGGGATCTATGTCTTCCCACCAGGGCTGGCCTTCTGGTGTTATCGCGACGTTGGTGAAGATCGAGTTCTTCGAGAGGGCCGCCATTGCATTGGGATTGGTCTTCGTGTTGGTGCCGGGCGCGACGCCGAAGAAGCCCGCTTCAGGATTGACGGCCCACAAGCGCCCATCCTCGCCGATGCGCATCCAGCAGATGTCGTCGCCAAGAGTCCAGACCTTCCAGCCCTGGTCAGTGAGCGGAGAAACGAGCATGGCGAGGTTCGTCTTGCCACAGGCGCTGGGAAACGCGCCCGCCATGTAGGTGATCTCGCCAGAAGGGTCTTCGAGGCCGAGAATCAACATGTGCTCGGCCATCCAGCCTTGCTTCCAGCCCATCCAGCTCGCCAAGCGCAGCGAGAGACATTTCTTGCCGAGCAGCGCGTTGCCACCATAGCCAGAGCCAACACTCCAGATCAGGTTTTCTTCTGGGAAGTGCAGGATGTAGCGGCGGTTAGGATCGAGATCGGCGACGGAATGGAGGCCGGCGACGAACTCGCCGCCATTGGCGTCGAGGCGCTCGAGCGCGACGGAGCCCATGCGGGTCATGATGCGCATGCTCGCCGCGACGTAGGCGCTATCGGTCAGCTCGACGCCAACCGTGTTCAGTGGAGAACCGGCGGGACCCATGAGATAGGGGACGACATACATCACGCGTCCACGCATGGAACCCTCGAATATCGGACGCGCGGTGGCTTTCGCCTCTTCGGGCGACATCCAGTTGTTCGTGGGGCCCGCGTCTTCCTTGCGCTGGGTGCAGATGAAGGTGACCGCTTCGGTGCGGGCTACGTCATTGGGGTCGCTGCGATAGAGGTAAGAGTTTGGATAGCGCTCTTCGTCGAGCCGCTGCATCGAGCCGTCGCGCAGCATCTCAGCGATCAGGCTCTCATATTCCTGCTCGGAGCCATCGAGCCAGACGATGGAATCTGGCTGGGTGAGGCGGGCGCACTCGTCTACCCAGGCTTCGAGCTTGGCGCGTGATGACATGGTGGCTGTACTCCCCTTCGTCGTTGAGCGGGTGAGGTTCTGGCGGCTCTACGCAGGGAGGCGCCGGAACGACGCGCGCCGGATGCGCGTCCGGCGCGTCCGCGTTGTGGGCATATTGCCTATTCTAGCTACTGCTAGCCTATCATCGGCTCTGAGGTTACGCAAGCTCGGTCGTGATGGCGCCTGGCTGGTTCAGGAGATGAGCAGCGTGCGCTCCCCGGCTGGCGGTCCCAGCAGGGCGGACTTGGTCGCCGATGGGGATGCGCTTGCGGGCGGAGTAGTGGATGGGGCCGCGGTTGGCGTCGCTTGCTGGCCTGGAGGGATGTGCAATTTCGGAGTGCTCACGATGAAATATCCGTAAGCTGACCCGGCGCCCAGGGCTAGGGCAAGGACGATGGCGCCGAGCGCCTTGGCGAAACCAGCCGCTGGCGAGCCTTCTTCGTCGTCTTCTTGTTGGGCGGCGAGGCGGCGCGCTCTGGGATCGCGCGCATTCAGCCCGCCGAAAGGTTGCGCCTCATCAGCCCACAGGCCGCCGCGCCCGCCAGCCTGCGGTGGGCGGCGCATGCGCCCGTCGGATCCAGCGCGCCCGCCGCGTGGATCGCCACGATCGTCACGGGGTGATGGGCGTCCGCTCCGCATGTCTCGAGCGCCGCGCGGGGATGGGGCGCCGGGCTCGCTGCGGCTGAACTGGCCATAGTCTTCGTAGCCGCGCCGGTCGCCACGCGGGGGACCACCCGACCGGGAGCGGGGGGCGTACTCATCGCGTTCATGGCGCCCGCTCGATCCGCCACGCGGAGCCGCTCGCGGGTCGCGCGGCGGCCGGTCATACTCCCGACCGGCCTCATACTCGCGACGCGGTGGGCGAGATCGAGGACTATCCATCTCACGAGGGCCACGGGAAGCAGAGCGTGCGGGTGAGTCGTCACCGTCATATGGCCGTCTACGCGGCGGCTGGCCGCGTGATCGATAGGCGCCGTCACGGTCATCCATTCCCATCGCTTCTCCGCTCCCAACAAGGCGTCACCACCAATTTCCCCAACGATTAGGGCAGACGCCGGGCGTTTCAGTGCCGAGTGTATCACACAGGCGCAATAGCGCCCCCATCGGCAGGACTCGTTGGGGGCGAGAGAATTGTGGATCAGACCGGGCAGGCGGCGAGCCTATTCCTCGTCAGGCTCGATCTCGGGCGCCGGAGCTGGTTCTGGCTTGCCGGGCGCCGCTCCTAACCCTCCCATCAGGCCGGTGAGGTTGATGCCCTCACGCTCCGAGCGTGGCGGGATCTTCTCCAGATCAGCGTGCACGGCGCGCACCTGGCCGGCCAGGAGATCCTCTTCGACGCCAACACCCGAGAGTACGACGCCATCCATTCCCAGGCGGATGAGTGCGCGACTGGCGCGCATGTCAGGCGCGTCATTCACCATGGCGAGCAAGGGGAAGCGCAGTGATTCGCCCATAATGGCTAGTTGCGCGAATGCTGGGACCGGCAGCGCCGACAGGTCGGAGGCGCCAGCTGGCAGGGTGACTAGCGCTGCCTGCGCGGGCAGCGCATTGAGGACGCGAAGCGTCAAGAGGTCCATCTCGCTCTGTGGGGCGGCGATGGAGATGACCCGATCCGTCTGCCCAGCCTCATCGAATAGCACGCCCGCGGCGGCGTCTTCTCCCAGCAGGATGAAAGCCGCCCCAGCCTCGCGCGCGGCCTTCATGGGCTCGTCGTCACCCGCGCCATCGTACTTGACGCCCCATACGGCCGCGCCGCTCTCAGCGACTGCTTTAATCGCGCTGACGTTTGCGCTGGGTTTCCATCCGGCGATGATAATACCGTCCGCGCCGGCCTTGGTCGCCGCTTCAGCCGCCCCCGTGTCCGTCGCGCGGAGCGTGACCAGTATAGCGGCGGGTCGCGCTGGGGCGCCGCTATCACGCCGGGGCATGAAACCAAGCGAGCCGGACGAGCCCTGACCTACCTGGCGAAGTTTCTCGATGAGTTTACCCATGGTCTCTCGCACCTTCTTTTCAATGCAGGGCCCCCGCGCTCCGCTGAGGGCGGAAAATGAGCGCCGAGGCTCAATCGCATTATAGCGCAGCGAGACAGGCTGGCCGCCGCGCAACGGCGATGCGTCGAGGTGGGCGGCGGGTGAGTGCGCGGAAGCCATGCGAGAGCGAGCGAGGTTTCAGGAAATGCGCAGCGAAAAGTGCTGCGCGATGGCGTAATCTGGGCAGGCCTGCGTGGGGTCGCACAGAGCCAGGCCTGAATAGGTGATGATGACGTCGCCCGGCTCACTCGCCTGGAAATCCCAGACGCACGTTCCATCGGCGCGGTCCAGGACGCCCTGCTCTTCTTTTGCGACCAGCGCCGCGCTGGGCTTGACGGCGCCAAGCATCCATTTATGGTGGCCATCCAGGCGAATCTCGATGATGTCGCCCACATGGGCGCTGCCCGATACGCTGGCGGAGTTCGAGAGTGTGAGCGCGGCATTGAGGCCGCCAGTGTAGTCGCCAAGACAGGGACGGATGGCCATGCCCGAGCCGCCAGGACCCGCGCTCGACGTAGAGCCACCCGCCTGCGAGGGCGAGACGCCGCATGCGCCCAGGAGCAGCGCCAGGAGCGCGCTGAGGCTCACAAGCCAGAACCGGCTGAGGTAATCCTGTTTCCCCGGCAATCGTGGCGCCAGCTTCATTCCACTGTCCTCCAAAATACTGCGCGGCGGATCACGCGACGCCGCTTCGCCCGTCTGGAAGGGCATTCATAAAGACGCTGGACAGCGCGGACGGGTTCCGGGGGTGCGTCACGCCGTGCGCCACCTAACCTCAATGGCGCCCCGTTTGCTCTGAGCGGGCTCGGAGATTAGGCGAGCGGAGGGAGCTCACGGGCGCTGCGCCCCTCGCCTGGCAGCGGCGCTGGATAAGGATTAGGCAAGGATCGGCGCATAGGGAGGTGATGGAGTATGGCGCTGACGCAGAGCCAGTGTTTCTTTCTCTTGGCGCTCATCGCGGCGGCTCGCGGCTATTATCGTGGCTGGGGCCGCGAGATCATCACATGCGCGGTGACGCTGGGGGGCGTGCTGTTCCTGACCGCTGGGGGCGGCGTAGGCCTCGTCCACTTCGTAACCGTGACACTTCCGGATATCGTGCAGGGTATTGTTCCTCCGGCATTCGACCCCACGGTGGCGCCTTCAAACCCTGTGATGGACGTGCTCTTGGTCGCTGGGCTCTCTGTGCTGGCGCACATCGTCGGGACACACTTCGGCGCGCCGCCAAAGACCGCGGCGAACCGCGCGGGCGGGATGGCCGCTGGCGCCGTCACGGGGCTAGCGCTGATGTATTTCCTCACCGAGCGCGTGCTGCCCGCCACAACGTTTCAGATGACTAGCCCCTCATCAACGATGGTGACGACCTACATGATCGGGCTGCTCGGCATCGGGCTCATGGTGCTGTTGATCATCGCGCTCGTACGCAAATAGGTGAACAGGCTAGCGCTGGAGACATTGGAGACTCAGGAGACTAAGGAGACGTCGCGAGATGGTCACGTCGAGAGTGTCACATGGAGGTGTTTTGGAGCCTGAAGCCGCCCGCGTTCGGGGGCGGACCGAGGAGCGAGTGCTGTTCTTGTTGCGCCAGAGTTTGGCGGCGCCCCTGGTCACGATGTGGCCGGTGGCGGTTGGTGGCATAGTCTGGTTGGCGCTCAACGGCCTGTCGCTCGGCCTGACGGGCCAACTCCTTCCAGAGCCACTCCAGCTTGGCATATTCGCGCTCCTTCTGGCGCTAGCGGCGCGCTGGCTGATTCGCGACGGCCTCAACTGGTACGCGTGCAGCTACACGCTGACGAACACACGGCTGATCGTCGCCTGGGGCGTGCTGTCGCGGCGTCGCCGCCAAGCGCCGCTAGCGCATATCCAGAATGTGCGCGTTATCTGGCCGAATTTGCTGTCGAACCTTCTCGATATCGGCGACGTGGGCGTGCGGACAGCGGGCGCTGGCGGCGACTTACGCCTGACTGGCGTACGGCAGCCAGAGGCGGTGGCGCGGGCAATTACCGAGGCGCAACGCACGGTGAGCGGCGCGCGACGCGAACCGGCGCTCGCGCGTGACCAGTCGAAAAGCGCTGACGGTGACAGGGTGAGCGCGGTGGCGAAGGCGGTGCTGCTGGCGATGGACGCGATGGGAGGGCTGGCTGATGTAGGCCCAGACGGCGACGGCCGCGAAGTCCAGGAGCCTGGCGGTGGTGGCAGCGTGGCGGATGGCGTCTTGCGGCGCGCGCTCGTCTCGTTGCTGCCCGGGGAGCGTGTGGTGGCGCGGCTACATAGACACTGGTTTGCGCTGCTGCGCAAGCTCGCTCTGCCAGTCGCCATGGGCGTCGTCTTGGTCATCGCTGGCGCGTTTGTGCGCTCCCTGTTCGCGCCCGCCGCGACGAATCTCTCCTGGGCGATCACGAGCGCGGGCGCGCTGACTCTGCTGGCCTGGGGGGGGCTGGTGACGCTCAACTATATGGATGATGTCTTCATCCTCACCACGCGCCGCATCATTGATATTGACCGGCGCTATGCCATCTTGGCGGAGGCCCGGCGAGAGGCGCTCTATGGCGCCATACAAGATGTGGCGGTCAGCGCGCCACCGCTGGGCCGGATCTTTGGCTACGGACGGATCGTGGTCGAGACGGCGGGGCAAGCGCCCAATATCGAAATGGACAATATCGCGCGCCCGTTGGAGACGCAGGACCATATCTTCGCCCTGATCCGGCGCGAGAAACAGCGAGCCGCGGCGAAGGAGAGCCAGACTCAGCGGCGCGACTTGCGCACAGTAGTCGGGCAGGCGCTGAGCGCCCTGCTGATTCCCATGCCTGACGCGCGTGGCCTACCAGTCACTGAGGCCGTCACGCGGCTGCAGCGCGCGGGGTTGAGCGTCAACATCGTGGCGCAGCGGGTGAGCGCGCCGGGAGCGCCCGGTATCGTGCTGGGGCAGTCGCCCCGGCCAGGGGCAGTGTTGGTGCGGGGCGGCGAGGCGCAGATCGTCGTGAGCCGGCCGAATCCAGCGTCGCCGCCGACGCCTCCCCCGCGGCCGCATGGCGCCATAGCCTCTCAGCCAGGTATGCCTCCCGCTGGGTGGGCATAGCCCTTCGCCCCGCTCAGGCCTGACCTGAGCGGGATGGAGCCTGAACGACCCGGTTTCGCAACGCTCCGATGTTGTCTATCGTGGTTTCCATGATGTCGTCGGGGCGCAGGAACTCCTTGGGCGTGCGGGCGAACCCGACTCCGGCGGGTGTGCCAGTGGCGATGATGTCGCCGGGCTCCAGGGTGATACCGCGCGAGAGATAGGTGATCAACGCGGAGGTGTCGAAGATCATGTTGGCCGTGGTGTCATGCTGCTTGACCACGCCATTGACCGCCAGTGTCAGTGTTAGCCGCGACGGATCAGGAATCTCGTCCGCGGTGACGATCCATGGACCCATGGGGCATGCGCCATCGAGGCTCTTGCCAAAGAACCACTGAGCGCCGCCCCGGTGTTGCAGGTCGCGGGCGCTGATGTCGTTGATGACGGTATAGCCGAAGACATGCGCGAGCGCGTCCTCGCGCGCGATGGTGCGACCGCCTTCGCCGACGATAACCCCCAGCTCCACCTCCCAATCGAGTTCGTCGGAGAGGTCAGCGTCATAGGGGATATTGTCGGTAGGGCCGATCACGGAGGTGACGGCTTTGGTGAAGATATTGGGGAACTGGGGTGGGCCAGCAGGGGCCTTGTCCCCACTCGCGCGCAGCGATTCCGCGGCGTGCTCGGCGTAGTTGCGCCCGACGCAGAAGATGTTTTTCGAGGGCCGAGGGATCGGCGCGAGCAGGCGGACGATGGCCAGCGGAATGGTCGCGTCCTCAGGCGCCAGACGGGCGAGGTCGCGGATGCGATCGAGCGCCTGCGGACCCGCGGCGATGAGCGCCAGCATGTCAGTCAGCAGGGCGGGCGCTTCGCGGGCTTCCGGCGCGTTGAGCGCGGTGGCGGCTCGCATCAAGTCTACCAGTTCTCCATCACGCGCGACACCTAGCCGCGCGCGGCCTGCATCATCCCGAAACGTCGCGATACGCACTCGCGCTCTCCTAGGTTGCTATGCGGCCCCTACCCATAAGGCCGCGCACGCCAGGCGCTCGTTCGCGGCGCCTTGATGTAGAGTCTATCATAGGCGCCGGAGCCGCGTGAGGCGCGAGCGCTCCTTAGCGGGGGGAGGCGGCGCCTTGCGTATCGCGCGGTAGCTGAGCCATACTAGCCTCAGGAGACAGACGTTCTACATATCGGCGCAGAGTGTTAGTAGTGTGGGCGACACGTGATAGCGCCTGAGCGCCTCGGCGCATGGCATGACCATGGAGGGCCATGGGACTCATGAGAGACGATTCCAGGCTAGCGCAGGGCGTTACAGAGCAGCCAGGTCTGTTTGCCCCCGATGCGACCGAGGTCGTCCGTGCGCCGCGCCCCTCGCTCGTGGAGATTCCCGATCCATCGCCAACGACGTCGCTGGGCGCCTGCGCGCTGGCGTATCAAGATTATCTGCGGCGTACCGACCACTCGCCGTACACGATCACCTGCTTCCTCTCTGATCTGCGCATGTTGACGCTATTTGTGGGCGCAGGCGTCGAAGTGGGTTCGCTCACCCAGGAGCGGTTGGGCGCATGGCTCGATCACCTGCGCCTCTCGGGCGACAATCGGCCCGCTCCCAAGACGATGGCCCGTCGTGTCACCTTCCTCAAGAACTTCTGCGGCTGGCTCACGGATGTGGGCGCCCTGCCGATGGACCCATCCGCCCGCATTCTGCTGAGCCGCCCGGCGCCGCCCCTGCCTGAGCTGCTCTTCGACGATGAGGTAGCGCGGCTGATCAGCGCGGCGGAGGCGGAGCCGCGGGCGCACGCGCTGGTGCTTCTGATCCTTTCCACGGGCCTGAAGAAAGAGGAGCTCATGGGGCTGGCGCTCAGCCATGTAGACCTCTCTGATCTGGAGCATCCAGCGATCGAGGTGCATTTTCCCGGCCAGGCGAAGCGCCGCCGTGAGCGCCGGATGGAGCTGCCCGCTGAATGGGCGGCTGTCTACCAGCGGTATCTGCGCCGCTATCAGCCACGTGAGCGCGTGTTCGAGTGCACCGATCGCAATCTGAACTATGTGCTGGCCTCGGCGGTCAAACGGGCGGGGCTGGAGAAGCGCGTGACGCTGCAGCATCTGCGCGACATTTACGCAGTCCGGCAGCTACGGATGGGCGTCGCGCCCGAGACGCTCCGCGAGCGGCTTGGGCTCTCCGATGAAGCCTGGTACGAGACAGCCGAGAAGTACCGCAAACTCGCCTTCCCCGCCTGATAGGACTAGACTGTGAGCGCGCCGCCTGGCGCTTCGGGCGCGTGCGTCCCTTACGCGCTCTGTGTTCCTACCGCCTGGAGGTCTCGCCGCATGCCGCTCTCCCCCTCGCCGATGTCGCCTGGGTCGTCGCCGCTGCCGGAGCCAGGTTGGCGACCTCCAGACAATCGGGCGCTGCGGTTGGGGGTGCTGGCGATGCTGCCCGCGCTCGTCGTGGCGATCCTCGCGGGGCCGCTGGGGTTCCCGATGCTGTGGTCGGTCGTCGGCGGATTCCAGGCGCAGACCGCGGGCGGGTTGCAGAGCAACACGGCAGCGCAGTTTCAGGGGTTCATGTTCAGCTGGTCGGCGACTCAGAAGAACGGCGGCTATACCACCTCCGCATCGCTCATCAACATGCGCTCGCAGGCCAGCCTCTTCCACATGAATGCGGTCATCATACCGGTCATCGCGGATATGCCGGAACGGAGCAAATCCCACCTATATTGGCATACGAGCGATAAGGCGGCGATTGACACGCTGCCGGAGGCTGATTACGAACAGGCCATCAAGGATGCGCGCGCCGCCGGGCTTGTGCCAATTCTGGAGCTTCAGGTTCGCCAGTACGACATAGAGTCAGGTGACGACACCAGCGCTGATCTTGTGGGTAAGGTCTGGGCGAACACCCGCAGCAAGGGCAATTTCTCTGGGCTGGGTGGGTCCGTCAATCAGCTCGAGAAAGGTTGGTTCGACAATTACACCGCCTTCGCCAGCGAGTATGCGCGTTTGTCCGCAAAGTACAACCTTCCTTACTTCATCATTGGCGATGGACTCTCCGACGTGACGACGGACGGGCCAGCCATAACCGCCAAGGCCGACCCGGCCGGGATCGATAACGGTGTGCCTGGAGAGAGCTTCCCAACGTGCTCCGGGCGTCGCGACTGCGAGTGGCGGCACGTGATCCATGCCCTGCGCGCGCCAGAGTACGCGAACTATGCCAAGCATGCGCCCCAGCAGGGCGGGAACTATTCAGGCAAGCTCATATACGCCGCGAGTTGGCGCGGCGCACCATTGGGCGACACGAACCCCGAGTTTGAGAACATTACCTGGTGGGATGCGGTTGATATCATTGGCGTAGACGCCTATTTTCCGCTGAGCCAGAATAACGCCGACCTCTCGGTCAATCAGCTCCAGAGCGCTTGGCAGGGGCAGAACCCTTGCGGCACAAAGGATCGGAACGTCTGCCCTGGCGACATCATCGAGCGGCTGAGCGCCGTCGCCGTCAAGTATGGGAAGCTGCTGCTCTTCACTGCCGCCGGATATGGGAGCGTGCCCGGCGCGAATAGCGCCCCCCCCATTCCGCGCGGCTCTAACCTGAATAACGCCGACAATGGAGAGCAGCTGGCGGATATGCAGGCGCTGCTGGAAACATTCAATGGTCAGCCATGGTGGGCTGGCGTCTTCTGGAATGGCGATGCGCCGATCTCACCACGCAGCAAGCAGCCGAACTGGAGCGCGAGCAGCAACTGGGCAGGTGATACGCTCGATTCCAGCAAGCCAGCTGGACAGTGGTTGGCGACCTACTACAAATCTAACCCGATCACCTGCTCATGTTGATCCTCGCGCGCCGTCGCCGATCATGTGCCGCTCAGCCGTCGAGCGCGTGGCGGATACCTGCGCTCAACGTGGCCTCCGCCGTTTCCCCAATCCAGGCGCCGCGCATCACGCCTCGTTCATCCACTAGCGCGACCATAGGCCAGTAGGCGGCTCCATACTTCTGGGCTACCACGCCGCCCGTATCGAGCAGGACGGGCGGATCGAGCTGTAGGCGCGCCATGTACGCGCCGGTGATCTGGGCGTTCTCTCCAGGCGTGTCGATGAAGATGACATCGAGCGGGCCGCCGGGCGCACTGGCTGCGGCCTGGCGTACGGCGGTGATCTCACCCAGGCAGTGAATGCAGAGCGTATTGAAGAACACCAGCAGCGTGGGGCGCCCGTGGCCACCGCTGAAGTGGGTGGGCGCGGGTAGCTTTGTTCCACTTTGCGCGGCTGGCAGCGTGAACGTCGGGGCTGGGCGCCCGATCAGCGCGGCGGCCGCGTTGGGGTGGGGGGCGGTCGCGCGCGTGATGATCAGCAGCGCGAGCGCGACCAATGCGCAGGCGGCCATGCCCCCGCGAAGAAGCCAGGCGGGCTCCCGCCACGTGAGGTTCTGAGCGCCAAGGCGCTGCGCTAGTCGTTTCACTTGGCTCCACTCCCAAACGGCATGCTTGCGCGAGACACCTTGCAGCGCCCCTGCCACGTCCTACTCGGAGGAAGTGTCCCACACGCGAGGGAATCTCGTAAATAGCGGCGCGGGCCGTGGCGGAGAGGGGCGGCTGGATGCGCGGCCGCCTGGACATCTGGCCAGGAGGCTCCCGCGCGCCTTGCACGGCCTGTCAGGCGCGGCATAGAATGCCATGAGTAACGATGGTGAACGCGCGTCCCGCAGTGTCGCGAGCGTCCGTCCCATGCGCTTTGCTGGGTTGTTGTCACTCCTGCTCAAGCTACAGTCATGTCGCCGCTGCCAGGCGCCTGCCGCGCCTGGATTTTCACCCGTCCACACTGTTCCTCTCATACGCCGCTCTCTGTCTGTGCGACGCGCCATGGGGCGCGCCCATGCGGATAGCCAGAGCGCCTTCGCAAGGAGTCCGTGTTTTTCATGATGATGAGCCACACGAACAAACCCGCCACGATTGGGCAGCTCCGTGAGAGCGGCTACCGCGTGCTTCCCGTGCGCGAGGAGATGCGCCAGAACCTGATCCGTAAGCTGCGCGCGGGGGAAGATCTCTTCCCCGGCGTCATTGGCTATGAGGAGAGCGTGATACCGCAAGTGGAGAACGCTATCCTGTCTGGTCAGGACATCGTGCTGCTGGGAGAGCGCGGTCAGGCGAAGACGCGCATCGCGCGCAGCCTCATCAACCTACTCGATGAGGAAGTCCCCGCCATCGCGGGCTGCGAGATCAACGACGACCCATTCACCCCGCTCTGTAAAGCCTGCCGGCTGCGCGTGGCGGATGAGGGCGACGATACGCCGATCCACTGGATTCCGCGCGACCAACGCTACGGCGAGAAGCTGGCGACGCCGGACATCAGCATCGCCGACCTCATCGGGGAAGTAGACCCCATCAAGGTGGCCGAGGGGCGCTATCTCTCGGATGAGCTGACGATCCACTACGGCATCATCCCACGGACGAATCGCGGCGTGTTCTGCATCAACGAGTTGCCCGACCTGGCCGAGCGCATTCAGGTGGGCTTGCTCAATATCATGGAAGAGCGCGATGTGCAGATTCGCGGCTACAAGGTGCGGCTGCCGCTGGATGTGTTCGTGGTGGCGAGCGCCAATCCTGAAGATTACACCAATCGCGGCCGTATCATCACACCACTGAAAGACCGGATGGGCTCGGAGATTCGCACGCACTATCCGCGCACGATCGAGGCGGAGATCGCGATCATGGAGAGCGAGATGCGACCCTTCGAGGCTGAGGGCATCGAGGTGGTGTTCCCGCAGTACATGAAAGAGGTCGTCGCGGAGATCACTCAGCAGGCGCGCCATAGCAATGAAATCAGTCAGCGCTCAGGCGTCAGCGTGCGCATGACCATCGCCAACGGTGAGAACCTGATCAGCAACGCCGTGCGTCGCGCGATCCGCCTCAAAGAGCGGCAGGCTACTCCGCGCGTTAGCGATCTCTCAGCGATCCTGGCCTCTACGACTGGCAAGATCGAGCTGGATACAGTTGGTGAGGTACGCGAGGAGAAGGTGGTGGATAAGCTCGTGCGCCAAGCGGTCAGTATGGTGTTCCGGCAATATTTCGATGTGACCGAGTTCGAGCAGCTCGTGGCAGGCTTCGAGAAAGGCCTGAACGTGCAGGTGTCGGCTACCCAGCCTTCGATGGAGTACGTCAACCAGCTTGCGAAGGTTGGTGGCCTGCGGCCCGCGGTAGACAAGCTGCGTGGACATGGCAGCCCGGCGACCGTTGCGGCGGCGGTAGAGTTCATTCTCGAAGGGCTGCATCTCAACAAGCGTCTCAACAAGGATGAGGTCGCTGGACGAACGCGCTACCGTCGCTAGCGCGCCCGCCCAGGGCCACGTCGCGCGGGCGCCCGGCGTCGCCGGCGTCAACCAAAACGAGCAGATGGGGGCGTCTGATGTTCGACCGCTTTCGCCTGAATAGGCCGTTCCGCTATTCCCGTTGGGATGGCACGCAGCGGCTCGATGATCTAGAGGCCGAGGATATCCTCGACGCCCTCTCGGATGACTATCTCAAGCATGGCGATCTGCGCCGCGCGCTGGAGCGCATGATGCGCGAAGGCTTCACTTCGCGTAACGGCATGCGCCAGATGGGCATGCAGGACCTGCTGGAACGACTGAGGGAGCGCCGACAGCAGCGCATGGAGCGCTACAACCTGTCAGGCGTGATGGATGACATCAAGCAGCGGCTCGAGCGCATCAAGCAGATGGAGCGCGATGGCATCCAGCGGCGGCTCGATGAGCAGCCTGGACAGCAAGGCCAGAGTCAACCGGGTCAGCAGGAAGAAGCCAGCGCTGAGGCTGGCCAGTCGCAAGAGGGGCAGCCCGGCGGGCAGGCAGGTGAGCAGCCCGGCGACCAGCCAGGCCAGCAGGCCGCTCAATCAGGCCAGCAGGGACAGCGCGGCCAGCAGGGGGGACCGCCACAAGGAGCCCCCGATGGGCTGGGCCCTGATGCGCTGCGCAAGATGCTGGAGAATATCGCGAACAAGAAGCTGCAATATCTGGAGCAGCTCCCCCAGGACCCGGCAGGGCAGATCCAGCAGCTCTCGCAGTACGATTTCATGGACGAGCAGGCGCGCGAGGAGTTCCAGCAGCTCCTCCAGATGCTTCAACAGCAGGTCATGCAGCAGTATTTCCAGGGCATGACGCAGGCGATCCAGAGCATGACGCCGGAAGACCTGGCGCGTATGCGCGAGATGGTGCGCGAGTTGAATCAAATGCTCCGCCAGCGCGCCCAGGGCGAAGAGCCGGACTTTGATAGCTTCATGCAGAAGTATGGCGATTTCTTTGGCCCCGGCATCAATACGCTGGACGACCTGATCGAGCAGATGGCGCAGCGGCAGGCTCAGATGCAGGCGCTGATGGACAGCATGTCGGCGGAGCAGCGCGAGCAACTGCGCGACATGATTGACCAGCTGATCGGCGACGACCGGCTGCGTGTCGACCTGGCCGAGCTGGCGATGAACCTGGAGGCGATGTCGCCTTCTAGCCGGCGCACGCGGTTCAATCTCAGCGGCGATGAGCCGCTCTCGATGACCGAGGCTATGGCGCTGATGGGCACGCTGCAGGAGATGGATGAACTCGAGCAGCGCATGCGCGAGGCGCGGCGCTCGGGCGAGCTGGGTGACCTCAACCCCGACCAGTTGCGCGATCTAGTTGGTGATGAGGAGGCGCAGTCGCTTGAGCAGCTCCAGGCGCTGCTCAAGCAGCTCGAAGACGATGGCATGGTGCGCCGCAGCGGCGACCGGCTGGAGCTGACGGCGCGGGGCATCCGCCGCATCGGCCAGAAGGCGCTACAAGATGTCTTCTCGCAGCTCAAGCGCGACGCCTTCGGACGGCACCGCCTGCCGGAGCGTGGCTACGGTGGCGAGCGCGACGAGGCGACGAAGCCGTACGTCTTCGGTGAGCCCTTCGAGCTGAACCTCGAACGCACCATCATGAATGCGATCAATCGCGAGGGCGCGGGCGCGCCTGTGTCGCTGGCGAAAGATGACTTCGAGGTCTATCACACAGAGCACATGACTCGCTCATCCACTGTGCTGATGCTGGATATGAGTTGGAGCATGCTCCAGAACGACCTCTGGGCGCCTGCCAAGAAGGTCGCCATCGCGCTGGAGAGCCTGATCCGCAGTCAGTTCCCGCGCGACTCGCTCTATGTCGTCGGCTTCTCGAGCTTCGCGCGCGAGTACAAGGCAGAGGAGCTGATCGAGCTGGGCGAGTGGGATAACGTGCAGGGGACCAATATGATGCACGGCCTGATGGTCGCCCGGCGGTTGCTGGCGCGCTCGCGCGGGGCCAACAAGCAGATCATCATGATCACCGATGGCGGACCCACCGTCTATCAGCGCAACGGCTCATGGACGTTCGACTGGCCCCCGCCGCCCGAGGCGTTGATGCAGACGCTGCGCGAGGTGCGTCGGTGCGCGCGCGAGAACATCACCATCAACGTCTTCATGCTGTGGGACGACCCGTATCTCAAACATTTCGTCAATCAGATGGCGACCGTCAACCGCGGGCGCGCGTTCTATACCGACCCTGACGACCTGGCGGAGTACGTCATGATTGACTACCTCAGCAACAAGCAGAAGCGTGTCCGCTGATCTGGAGCCGATGGAGCCGTTGCGCATGGGAGCCGAGTCGCTGGGCGTCTCGCTGGATGACGCCCAGCTGGCGCGGTTCGCCATGCTCAGTGATCTGCTGCTCGACTGGAATACGCGCGTCAACCTGACGGCGATTACCGAGCCAGCTGAGGTCGTGACGCGCCATTTCCTGGACTCGCTGACGTGCGCGGTGGCCCTCTCACCAGAGGAGCGCGCCCGCCCGCTGGCGCTGCTGGATGTGGGGAGCGGCGCGGGCTTTCCGGGCTTGCCGCTGGCCATCGCCTTTCCACACTGGCAGGTCACGCTGCTGGAGGCGACGGGGAAGAAGACGCGTTTTCAGGAGGCGGCGGTCGCAGCGCTTGGGCTGGCGAACGCATGCGCCTTGAATGGCCGGGCGGAGGAGCTGGCTCACCAGCCGGAGCATCGCGGGTGTTACGACGTAGTCACGGCGCGCGCAGTGGCGACCCTTCCCACGTTGTTGGAGTATTGCCTGCCCTTCGCCCGCCCTGGCGGCGTGACGATCGCGCCGAAGAAAGGCGATCTCGGTGCGGAGGTTGCGGCGGGTGAGCGTGCGGCGCGTGTCCTAGGCGCGCGGCTGCTCGCTCCGATGCCCATCGCGGTCCCGCCGCTGGATGACGGGCGCATCTTGCTGGTGGCGCGCGCCTTACGCCCGTGCCCGGCGCAATACCCGCGCGCTGGCGGTGCGCCGCTGAAGCGGCCATTGGGAAGCTAAGGCGGAGAGGCAAGCCAAAACAAAATCGGCGCTACCCGGTGAAGGATAGCGCCGTATGGAGCGGGAGACGGGATTTGAACCCGCGACCTTCTCCTTGGCAAGGAGACGCTCTACCCCTGAGCCACTCCCGCGAGGGCTCCGCGCGACGGATCGCGCTGGCTCAATTACTATATCGCGACTGGCGGCGCGTGTCAAGCGCAATCGTTGCGCCGACTCCCAGGTAGGAGCCCGGCGCAACGAACCGGGAACCTTCAGCGCGCGCATCCTGCCATCGCCGCCTCAAGCCATCTCGCTTCGGCGCTTGCACACGATGTGGCAAGGGATGAATTAATAATGTAATGAAATGTGTTGTAAAATGTAACAACAATGTCTTGCCTGTCTCGGAAGGACCACACGTCTGGCTGTGGTTGGCGTCTGAAT
>DASTKI010000103.1:0-13145 GCA_035716045.1 Ktedonobacterales bacterium | reverse complement strand
CGCGCGCTCCCTTCAGGCCGCGTAGCCCAGCGCGCCAGGTGTCGTCTCCCGTTCGCGAGTAGCATAGCACAGGACTTCGCGCTCCGGCGCTGGGGGAAAGACGGCGCGATCGCATGCGTCACTGCTTGCGTGGCTGCTTGCGTGGCTGCGTGGCTTGCGCCTGAACGGCGCCGGTCAAGCGAGGTTGATTTGGGACAGCGAACGCGGCGCCACGAGCCGCGGCAGCGCAATAGCCCGGCCCGATACCGCGCGCCGCGTGTTGTTGGGACGAGCAAGGAGCGGGACGCGCATTGGGACGCCCAGATGTTGATGAAGGTAGAAGAAGGTAGAATCACACCCAAGGATCTACGATTCCCACACATCCTTTGGCTGTATTGTTTTAAAGGAATAGATCCACCCATGACACTCGACGATGACGCGCTCGCCGCCGCCGCGCTGGATACCTTGCGGGAGAACTGGCCGGATGAGACGGTGGAGCGGGTGGAGGTAATCACGCGCGGGTGGGATAGCCTGGCGCTGCTCGTGAATGGCCACTGGCTGCTGCGGGTGGCGCGGCGGCCCGAGGTTGGGGCGTCGCTGTCGCGCGAGGCGCGGCTGCTGCCGGTCATCGCGGCGGCGGTCGCGCCTGTGCGCGTCCCGGTGTTTACTATCACGCGGCTGGAGGGACCAGGGCCAGCGGTGGTGGGCTACGAGGCGATTCAGGGGGCGCCGCTCGCGCCGGAGAGTCTGGCCGGGACGGAAGCAGGCGCGGCGGCCATCGCGCGCGAGGTTGCGCGCTTCCTCACGGCGCTGCATAGCGCGCCGATCAAACAGGCGGTTGGCGTCGGGCTGACGCCCGCCAGCGCCGAGGCGTGGCGCGCGGAGTATGCGGCGTTGCGCGCCTGGTCGCGCGCGCATGCCGCGCCGCTGTTGCCGCCGGATACGCGGGCGAGGCTGGAGCGGCTGTGGGCGGGGTATCTCGATGAGCCGGGCAATTTTCGTTTCCAGCCGGTCTTGATTCACCGCGACCTGGGAATCGAGCACGTCTTGCTGGAGGCGGATGGGCGGCTGGCGGGCGTGATTGATTGGGGCGACGCGGCGATTGGCGACCCGGCGATAGATTTCGCGGGCTTCCTCGGCGGACTGGGTGAGCCGTTCACACGTTGGGTGATCGCGCGGTGGGCTGGCCCCTGCGCGGCGGGCGAGACGGAGGAGACGCTGCTCGCGCGGGCGGCGTTCTACGTCCGGCTCGCTCCGCTGCATGCCATCCAGTACGGCCTGCTCGTTGGCTCGGACGCGCACGTGCGTCAGGGCGTCGCGGGCCTGGCGCGGGAGTAGAGCGATGTGCTAGCGATGCGGAGGAAAGCTGAGGAGCGAAGCGACGGACTCCGCAAGGCGCCAAGGCCAAAGCTCCAGGGCTTGTGAATTGTCCCAGAATTCCAAGCTACCGCCCGCATCCTAGCCCGCGAAGGCGGGCTTGGTGGCCGGGAGGCGAGCGGAGCGAAGCGCCCCAGCGGGTTCAGGGGTCCCGCTGGGGCGCGTAGCCGCGGCTTCAGCCGCCCGGCGGCGCGCGATAATTCACAGGCCCTGGCCAAAGCTTTGACACCCACGCCAGGCGGGCTGCGTAAGGTATGCTTGCTCCATCAACGTGCGAAGGCCGCCAGTGCGCTAACACTGGCGGCCTTCTGACCCGCGCGCTGGGTGTAGCAGCGGCACAAGGCTTCTCGTATTTTAGCACGGGTCAGGGACGGATAGTTCCCGCAATCGCGCATTCCTCCCGCTCTCTCCCCGGCGCGCCTCTCAGGATTCGAAGGCGTAGCCCATGCGTCGCATCCTCCTCAAGCCGCCCTGCGGCGCAACCGCCATCCCCTTTTCCGCATTTGGCTCGCATGCCGTATCTCGCTATGAGATGGCGGCGCGAACCTCTTGAGCGTTGGAACCGGGACAGTCCAGCGCCTCATCAGGAGTAGCTTGGTCGAGCGGCGCTGTCGCACACATGGGTAGCCAGCGAGACTACCCCCTTCCAGACAGGGAATGCAAAGGAGCAATCGCATGAGTGAGCATGATGAGCAAGGGACCCTGGCGCAAGACCCGCAGACCTCGCCGTTTGACGCCATCCGGCATGAGGACGCCGAGGGCAATGAGTGGTGGAGCGCGCGTGAGCTAGCTGAGGCGCTCGGTTACACTACCAACTATCGCAACTTCCGGCCAGTCATCACACGCGCTGAGATGGCCTGCGAGGCCAGTGGCCATGCGGTATCAGACCATTTTGCGCATGCGCGCAATATGGTCATAATTGGCTCGGGCGCCAAGCGGCGTGTCGAAGATGTGCGCCTCTCGCGCTACGCCTGCTATCTCATCATCCAGAACGCCGACCCAGAGAAGCCGGTGGTCGCGCTGGGCCAGACCTATTTCGCCATCCAGACGCGGCGCCAGGAGTTGACGGACGAGCAGGCGCTGGCGGGCTTGAGCGAAGACCAGCGGCGGCTCTACACCCGCGCCCAACTCACGGAGCACGACCGCCAGCTCGCCAGCGCCGCCAACGCTGGCGTCATCACCGCGCGCGACTTCGCTGTATTTCAGGACCACGGCTACATGGGGCTCTACAATGGCGAGCGCGCCCGCGATATCGCCGCACGGAAGGGCCTGCGGCCCAGTCAGCATATCCTCGACCACATGGGCAGCACCGAGTTGGCAGCCAATCTCTTCCGCGCCACGCAGGCCGACGACAAGATCCGCCGCGAAGGTATCCAGGGCAAAGACGTGGCTAACGCCACCCATTTCGCCGTCGGCCGCGCCGTACGCCGCTTCATCGTCGAAGAGCTGGGTGGCCCGCCTCCGGAAGAGCTGCCCACGCCACCAGACAGCATTCAGCAGGTCGAGCGCCGCGAGCGGGCGCGCCTGGAGCGCGAGGCGCGGGTCCAACGGCAGCCAGCGCTCTTTGGCGAGGGTGAAGGCGCGAGCGAAGGTGACGATGCAGACGACGATACGGACGACGATACAGACGATACAGGCGAATAGACCGATATAGCGGCGCGGTGGCCGGAGTTAGATCGGGGAGCAGCCGCGCCGCGCCGCCAGGCGCCCGCTGTCTCGTGCGCGGCTTCCTCTTCCTGGCAGGCGCCACGCTCTCTTGGGTTGTCCTTCAGTTCCGGCCTAAAGCGGCCGCGCCCCGCGGGACGAAGAACCCATCGTGGCCCAGGTCCTCGCGCCGGTTCATGTGCGCGTGATATTGGCCATAGAAGACGCGCCCGATCAGCTCACGCCGGCTGCGCACCCCCACCTTGGCGAACACGGACTTGAGGTGTTCCTGGACCGTGTATGGCGAGATCGCCAGCCGCTCGGCCATCTCACGCGTCCCATCCCCCTGCAGCACGAGCTGCAACACCGCCCGCTCGCGCTCACTTAGGCCATAAGCCTGCGCGATCAGCGGCGCCATCGTCGGCGGCGCGGCCCGCTCGATAATGACAGCCATGCCGGACGCTGGATCCTCGTTCAGCAAGGCGCCGTACAGCACGACCCAATCCCCCGAGCGCGTACGCACACGGGCGTGCGCCGGCCGATCGAGCGCGCCGCCCAGGACCCGACGGGCCTGGGCGGCGACCGCATGGACAACATACGGCATCTCATTTTCCGCGGCGTCTGGCAGCGCGGCAAGCCAGCGGCGAGCTACTGGGGTAACGGTCGTAACGCGGTTGTCGGGTCCCAGCAGGATCAGCCCCGGTGTGTCGGGCAGGTCCAGGCGGACCGCCGCCGCGCGCACGAGCGCTCCGCGGATGGCGTGCGCGATGATCTCGGAGACGCTGCGCAGGAACGCGGCGTCCTCCCGGGTGAATGGAGCTGAGCCCCGTGACCGCAGCAGCCCGGCCGCGCCCCAGGCGTTGCCACCGCTGGAGAACACGACCCGCAGCTCGCCTTCCATGCCCAGCGGCTCGATCAACTCGCGGTAGCGCGGGCTGCGCTCGAGCCGGTGTCCGGTAGCCTCAGCCAGGATACCAACGCGTGAGGTCCGGGCGAGGTGGGCGAATTTGTTGACATCCTCTTCAAGATATTCGATCTCGGTGGCGCGCGGGTGGGGAAGTGTCAGATCCAGCACAGCCTGGCTGGTTTCCAGCAGAGTGGCGGGATCGAGTGTATGCAGGCACGCCGCGTCGAATGGCGCCGCCTGGCGAATAAGCCGCGCCGTCTCATCGAAGACGCGCGGCAGGTCGTAGCCGGCGTGCGCCATACGTAACAGGCCGCGGCGGACGCGCTCGAAGCGGGTGTGACCCATGGATTGACTATAGACCGTGACCAGATATTCCGCAATACCATTCTCTTCTCTTGGTGCAGAAATTTGAACGGTCGAGGGCCGAGGCATTCCAACCAGAGGCGGCAGCGTATTGTGTGGTTGTCCCGCAAAATCGCGCAACGGGAAATACCAAATTTCTGGTATGGATACGCCTTACCCTGGATGCCATAGTGACCCCGGCAGCGCAACCGGCGCCATGCCAACCTTCCCGCTAGTCGCGCACTGGAGAGGCCTACACATGCAGACTGAAGATACTCATGCCAGAGTGGCCGCCGTCCTGACACGAGACGATATCGCCACGCTCACGAGCCAGATCCAGGGGCGGGTCGTGCTGCCAGATGACCCGGACTACCCAGAGGCTCGGCTCGTCCACGCCGCATCGGATGCGAAGCCGGGCATGATCGTCCGCGCCGCCTCGGCGGCCGATGTGGCGGCGACGATCAGGTTCGCGCGCGAGCGCGGTCTCGAGATGGTCGTGCGCAGCGGCGCCCACAGTCTCTCGGGCTACAGCACCATCGAAGCCGGCGTCGTGCTCGACCTCTCGCCGATGAAGACCCTTGAGTTCGACAAAGAGACCCGGATAGCCCGGCTGGGCGCTGGTCTGTTGTGGGGCGAGGTCGCGGAGATCTTGAACCCGCACGGCTTAGGGCTGACCGCCGGTGACAATGCGACCGTCGGCGTGGGCGGCCTGGCGACGGGCGGCGGCATTGGCTGGTTCGCGCGCAAGTACGGCCTGACGGTTGACCGCATCCGCTCGATCGAGGTGGTCACGGCTGACGGCCAGGTGATCACCGCCAGCGCGAGCGAGCATCCCGACCTCTTCTGGGCCATCCGCGGCGGCGGCGGCAATTTCGGCGTCGCCACCTCGTACGAGGTCGAGCTGCATCCCGCGGGCATGGTCTACGGTGGCGCGATCTTCTACGACGCCAGCGAGGCGGCGACCGTCCTTTCCGGCTTCGCGCACTACGCCGCCTCCGCGCCTGACGAGCTGACGGCGATGGGGCTCGTGCTGGCCGCTCCGCCCGCGCCGTTCATCCCGCCGGACAAGCAGGGCAAGCCGGTGGTGGGCCTGGCGCTGGTCTACTGCGGTGACTTCGAGGAGGGCAATCGTGTGGTGGACCCGCTGCGCAAGCTAGGGACGCCCATCGTGGACATCGTGGGGCCGATGCCCTATCCTGCCATCTTCCAGTTCACCGAGGACGCCTCGCCGCTCAACATGCGGCTGCATGCGCGCTCGGTGATGGTAGATGCCGTGGATGAGGCGCTCCTCAACGCGCTACTCGCCAGCGGAGGCGCCGAGCTGCCCTCCTCCGGCGCGCTGCTCCAGCTGCGCATCCTCGGTGGGGCGATGGCGCGCGGGGACGCGGAGAGCGCCGCTTTCGCCCAGCGCGACAAGGCTGCGCTGGTGTTGGCCGTCACCTACAACTACGGTGATGCCGACGCCGAGCGCCATGTGGCCTGGACGGACCGCCTCTATGAGGCCATGTGCCCCTTTGGGACCGGCGCGTATGTCGGCTTCCTGCAAGGCGATGGGCAGGAGCGCATCAACGAGGTCTACCCACCCGCGACGCTCGCCCGGCTGCGCCAGGTGAAGCGGCAGTACGACCCGACCAACTTCTTCCACCACAACCTCAACATCGAGCCCGCCGCCGAGTAGCAGGCGGTTGACCCGAGCGCGTGTGACTGATGCCAGGTCCGCTGCATTCATTGGGCCAATGGATACGGGCCTGGCGTCAGCCCCTTCCATGCATGTTGAGTCATGCGTGTTGAGTCATGCGTGTTGAGCGCATCACCCTCCACTCTTCTGAGGAGCGCAGGGTAATGCGCTGCTTCGTGGCGCCGTTTATGCAGGCAGACGCGCGTTCCCCACTGGCGTCTTGCGGCAGTGGGGCAGCGGTATTGGACGCTCAGGCGGCGATCACGAGCACGTGAGCACAGGTGAGCACAGGAAGGGGATCACCATGAGGCGAGATGTCACGTTTGTCAGCCAGGGCTTGAACTGCGTAGGGTGGCTCTACACGCCTGACGACCTCAGGCAGGGCGAGCGCCGTCCCGCCATCGTCATGGCGCATGGGTTCTCCGCCACCAAGGAGATGTATCTCGCGAACTTTGCGGAGCGGTTTGTAGCTGCGGGCCTCGTCACGCTGGTCTTCGACTACCGCTACTTCGGAGGGTCTGAAGGCGAGCCACGCGGCCAGCTCATTCCCGCTGAGCAACACGAGGACTATCGGAACGCCATCACCTGGGCCTCGCTCCAGCCTGAGGTAGACCCAGAGCGCATCGGCGTTTGGGGATCATCCTACAGCGGCGCGCATGTGCTCCATCTCGCGGCCTTCGACCGCCGCATCAAAGCCGCCGTGGCACAGGTGCCGCTGGTAGACGGTTGGGCGAACGCGCAGCGCCTGATGCGCGCGGACGTATTTGGCCAGTTCATTGAGTCGCTGGCTCAGGACCGCTTGCAGCGCTACCAAAACGGCGCCGTCAACTACGTCAACGTGGTCGCGCCCGAGGGCGAGCCATCGGCGCTGCCGACGCCCGAATCGTACGAGTGGTTCATGCGGACCAGCCAGACAGTGGCGCCCTCGTGGAAGAACCAGGTTACCATGGAATCCATGGAGAGATTCCTGGAGTACAATCCGGCCGCGAATATCCATCGCATCTCGCCCACGCCGCTGCTCATGATCCTGGCGAGCGACGACCGGCTCACGCCAACTGATCTGGCGGTCGCCGCCTACGAGCGGGCGCGCGAGCCCAGGTCGCTCGTGTTCTTGCCGGGCGGCCACTTCGGGGCGTACGCGGAGCCGGGGCTCTCACTGTCCGCGTCAGCCGCCACAGACTGGTTCCGGCGCTACCTCCTGCCATCCGGAGAAGCCACGGCTGGAGGAGCGCAGCCGCGAGAAGCCGTCGGCGTTGGGCCAGCCTAGTCCGCCACCCGCTTTCTGTCCCTAGCGCATGTGCTACGCCTACCCTTCGCGATACACCACGAAGGGTAGGCGTAGCACTTCGTCCCTGGCGAGCAGCGCCTCGCCGAGGACGCGGCGGCGCGGCAGGCAGGCCGCGTATGGTATACTTGCGCCATCAATGTGCGACGCCCGCCAGTGCTGGAACACTGAACGGGCGTCTAACCCGCACGCTGGGTCATCAGCGGCACAGGGCTTCTCGTATTCTAGCACGGTTCGGGCGTGAGAGCCCCTATAATCGTGCGCCCCGCCCGCTCCCCCTGGCGCGCCTCTCAGGATTGGAGGCGTAGCCCATGCCTCGCATCCCCGTGTGACCTGGCGGCGTAGCCCCGCGGATTTGCGGCCCTGGCTTCCGCAGCCAGGCCGAACGCCGTATCACGCCAAATGACGCTCATCTGAGCGCGGCAGCATCGCGGCAAAGCGTTGTTTCCCGGAAGGGACGCCATGATATAGCGTCCCACGGAGAGGACTCCAGACGAATCGGAGGCATCCCAATGAGTCATGAGCGCGACGACCAGGACATCGCCATTCCTCGGGAACAGGCGAACGGGGCCCAGATGAGTGGTAGCGATGGCGCGAGCGGCGATCTCGCCCTGCTGCCTTTTGTGGATGGCGGTGACGGGAGCGCCAGCCGCCTGATCCGCCGGAAGTGGCATGATGGCCGCTGGTTCTTCAGCGTGATTGATGTGATTGCGGTCCTGACCGATAGTGATGCGCCCGGTACCTACTGGGGCATGATGAAGCAGCGATTAGCTAAAGATGAGGGCTTTATTGAAGTCTTCACAAAATGTGAAAAGTTGAAAATGCGCGCGCTCGATGGCAAGATGCGCTCCACTGACGCCGCCGATGTGGAGACCATGCTGCGCATTATGCAGAGTGTGCCCAGCCCGAAGGCGGAGCCCGTGCGCCAGTGGTTGGCGCAGGTCGGCGCCCAACGGCTGGAGGAAGTGGCGGCCACGCTCGGTGAAGATCAGCGGCGCCAACTCTTACGCGGGGAGATTGCCGAGAAGAATCGGAGCCTCGCAGGTACCGTCACGGGCGCCGGTATCATGAGCTCGCGTGACTTCGCTATCTTCCAGGACCACGGCTACATGGGGCTCTACGCCGGTGAGAAGGCCCGCGACATCGCCGCTCGCAAAGGACTGGCGCGCGGCGAGCATGTCCTGGACTGGATGGGCGGCGAGGAGCTGGCCGCCAACTGGTTCCGCATCACGCAGGCCGAGGCGAAGCTGCGACGTGACGGCGTTGACAACAAGTCGGACGCCAACGCGACGCATTTCGCCGTTGGCCGCGCCGTGCGCCGCTTCATCGTGGACGAGCTGGGCGGCACACCGCCAGAAGAGCTGCCCACGCCAGCCCAATCCATCCAGCAGATCGAACACGCTAAGCGGGCGCGCCTGGAGCGCGAGGCGCAAGCCCGGCGTCAGCCGTCGCTCTTCGCCGCGGGTGATGGCGCGAACGAAGACGCGAGCAAAGAACACGAGTAATGAATGGTCGCTTGATTCCAGCGAAGGGGTAGTCATGATGGCTACCCCTTTGCGATCACTCACCCCGCCCGATACGCCACGAACGGCAGGCGCCAGCGCCTTCTCAGCGCGACGTTTGTATAACGTCCAGTGATCGGACAAGCGATCTCACAACGACGCCCCCTTCGCATGGTCTACTTCCTGCGAAGGGGGCGTCTTGTTGTCTGTCTGACGCTACTTGATGGGTGTACCGTTGGGTCGAGGTGACGGGTTGGTGAGCGGATACACCGGCCCTTCCCCAACGGTCGTGGTTGGTGTTGATCGGGCGGCTGTTTGCGCGTGTCCCGCCCAGTCACCTGCCGCGAAGGCCACAATGGCGACGACCACCACGATCACGGACAGCAGCGCGATCAGCCGTTTCTTGGTCATGCTCCAATCCTTCCCTCCGCAAACGAGGTACACTCAAGTGAGTGTACCTCGTTTGCGTCATGCCGTTAACAATGGTAGTAGGTGAACGCCTGCCCGTTGTTGTAGATGCTGCCAGGATAGGCGCACTGCCCGGGCCCGACATAGTTCTCGATGTCATAGATCACTGGAGCGCTACCGAGCGCGTGAATGTACCCAATGGGATTGCCGTTCGAGTCCCACTAGTCATCGCCGCCGAAGGAGATGTCATTGAAGTTCTGGACGGTCCCGCCCTGGGAAACCGACGTCTCGACAATCCAATCGGCTGTCGTATGGTCAGGGCTGAAACTAAAGGTGTTCTGGTAGTAGTTGGAGCCGCCTTTGGTGGTGTCCTCGATCAGCACTTCCCAGACGCCGACACCAGTCCGCGCCACGTACCCATACATGTTGTCGCCCTGGGAGACGGTGAAGAGTTCGGTCGGGCTCTGGTTTCCTGTCTCGTCGCACTTTTGATAGGGGTTATCCCACAAGCAGTAGACAGCCTTTTTTAGGACCATATTGACACCGGTCTGGAGTAAATCTTTGTTGCCATTCACCCCGCCGATGCCGACTCACTCATACATCGAGCAGACCGAGCAGGTGACGAACTCGGCATTGAAGTTGGACGCGATGGCATTGGTGTTCGTGCCCTGGTTGGTCTCATCGAGGTAGTACCCGCCCCAGTGCGCGTCCTGGATGTCCGCGATGGTGTTGGGAGATAGACCCGACACCGAGCAGGTCGGATAGAACCGCTGATGCATGTGCGCGATGACAAACGCCCCGACCTTTGGACCGAGAATCCGCAGCGCATCGGCCTTCCCCTGCGCCGTACTCAGGGGAATCGAATCAGCCTCACGACACGGTGAGCTGGTGTATGCCGTCGCTGTGTGCGCGAAGGCGGTCGGGGCTGACAACATCCCCAACATGAGCGCAGCCAGCGCCGCCCAGACCAAATGGTTCTTCATTCTCAACCTCCGTGCTCACCATGTTCCCGAACGCGCATGCGTTCCTACCTCCCATCTATCGCTCGCGCGACAGACGCTACAGCGCATCGGTATAGCGATGCGCCGTTTGTACTCGTAGAACTGCGTGCGGCTGCCCCCACGCTGCCGGCAGGCCACGCGCTCACACTCCCCAGCGTCTGCGCCAGCTCCAGCACACCAGCTGTTGCCGCGCCAGCTTCTCGGTGGCGGCGATGGATGCGGGCGCCAACGTCGCCGTTGCGCTTTTCGTTATGCGCGTCACCCTTCTTTCCGCTAGCTTGCCAACCTCGACAGCAGTCTAGCATAATGCACGGGAAGAAGGCTAATCGTACAACTCATCGGCTGCGCGCATCGCCTCGACCAGCGCGCGGGCGGTGTCGAGCGAGGTGAGGCAGAGGATGTTGGCCTCGACGGCGGGCGCGGCGGATCTTGAAGCCGTCGAGGATCTCGATGCCGGCGGGTGCGGGAGCCGCCGCCGGTGATGGTGTTGATGACCAACTGGACGGCGCCCTCGCACTCCGTTGATGGACTCAAACTCATCAACCGAAGGGTGCGCGCCGTCGTACAACAGATATCAGGCTGCCTACGCAGGATACTGGCGGTAAGATGGAGACGCTTTCAGTCTAGCTTACCAAGGAGAGGAAGTTCAATGTCTGACTTTGATGATTTCACCGTGTTCAATGCGGACGTCCTCAAGAGCCTCTACGTCAATGATGCGGCTATCGCTGCGTTGCGCGCTGGGGTGGAGGAGGGCGTACATACTGGGGCTGACGCTCTTGATGGACGGCTCACGCTGATTGGTCTGATGGCCGATGAGGCCAACCTCGCGGTCAAAGCGGTTCGCCACCTGGGCGAGACGCCGGAGCGCATCCGGTTTGCCGCGCGGGGACTTACTCAAGCGCCGCCGTTCAGCGAGCCGCCACACCTCACGCCCGATATCCCCTTATCCATCGCCGAGGAGGTTCGTCAGATGTTCCGCCTCGCCGGGGATGAAGCACGGAGGCTCGGACCGTGGAAAGCAGTAGGGCCAGAACACCTGCTGCTCGCCATGACGCGCGATGATGAGCAGAGCGTCAACCCGCTCCTCAAAGCCATGGGGCTGACGTTGGAGCGCACGCGTCGCGCGGTACGCTCCGTACTCGGCTTTCCCACATAACCCTTCGCGAACTGCTACCCCTCGCGATACGTCACGAAGGGCAGGCATAGCGAGTCATCTCCGGCGCGCAGGGCTTCGACCAGGGCGCGGGCGGTGTCGAGCGAGGTGAGGCAGGGGATGTTGGCCTCGACGGCGGCGCGGCGGATCTTGAAGCCGTCGAGAATCTCGATGCCGGCGCGCGTGCGCGAGCCACCGCCGGTGATGGTGTTGATGACCAGCTGGACCATGCGCTCGCGGATCAGGCGGATGATGGTATCGTCCTCCTCGCTGATGCGGTTGACGGGAGTGACGGTCAGGCCAGCCTCGCTGAGCATGCGCGCGGTGCCGCCGGTGGCGTAGAAGGTGTAGCCCGCCGCGCCCAGCGCCTGAAGGATCGGTAGCGCCTCGGCCTTGTCGCGGTCGGCGACGCTGACGAAGGCCGCGCCGTCGCGATCTGGCGCGGTGACGCCCGCGGCGATCAGCGCCTTGCGCAGCGCGGCGGGGTAGGTCTTGTCAATGCCCATCACCTCGCCGGTAGACTTCATCTCCGGCCCCAGCGCCAGCTCCGCGCCCGCCAGCTTGGACATCGAGAAGACGGGGCCCTTCACGGCGAAGAGCGGCTGAACCGGCCACAGGTTGTCGGCATGGCCCACCCACCGGCCGCCGTCCATCGCCGCCAGCGATTCGCCCAGCGCCGCGCGCGTCGCCAGCGTGACCATCGGCACGCCCGTGACCTTGCTCAGGAACGGCACGGTGCGCGAGGCGCGCGGGTTGACCTCCAGGATCCAGACGTTGCCGCCGGGCTCGCCGTTGGGCTCGGTGACGACGAACTGCGCGTTGATCAGCCCCTTCACTTTCAGCGCGCGGGCGATCGCGGTAGTGTGGCGGGCGACGGCGCGAATCTCGTCGGGCGAGAGGCTGCGCGTCGGGTAGACGGCGAAGCTGTCGCCGGAGTGGACGCCCGCGCGCTCGATGTGCTCCATCACGCCGGGAATCAGCACGGACTCGCCGTCGCTGATGGCGTCCACCTCGATCTCGCGCCCCGTCAGGTAGCGGTCAATCAGGATCGGGTGCTCGCCAAACAGACTGACGACGCGCGTCACGTAGCGCGTCAGGGCTTCCGGCGCGCGGATGATCTCCATCGCCCGCCCGCCCAGCACATACGAGGGGCGCACCAGCACGGGGTAGCCGATCTCCTCCGCGACGCGCTCGGCCTCCGCGACGGTGCGCACTGCCGCGCCCTTGGGACGCGGGACGCCCAGGCGCTCCATCAGCGCGTCGAAGCGATAGCGGTCCTCGGCCAGGTCAATGCTGTCCACCGACGTGCCGAGGATTGGTGCGCCCGCCGCGTTCAGCGGGGCGGCGAGGCCGATGGCGGTTTGCCCGCCGAACTGCGTCACCACCGGCGGCTTGGCGCCGTCGGGGCCAGCCTCGTTGTCGAGGATCGCGATCACGGACTCGGCGTCCAGCGGCTCGAAGTAGAGCCGGTCGGACATGTCGAAGTCGGTGCTGACCGTCTCGGGGTTGGAGTTGATCATCACGCTGCGCGTCCCGGCGTCACGCAGGGCCTGCGAGGCGCGCACGGAGCAGTAGTCGAACTCGATGCCCTGGCCGATGCGGATCGGGCCGGAGCCCAGCACCACCGCTTTGTGGCCGGGCAGCGTGGGGGCCTCGTTCTCCTGCTCGTAGGTGGCGTAGAAGTAGGGCGTGCGCGCGGCGAACTCGGCGGCGCAGGTGTCCACCATCTTGAAGGTCGGCAGGATGCCCAGCGCGCGGCGGCGCTCGTAAACCGCGCGGGCGGTGATCTCCGTCGCGCCCGCGCGCTGGGCTTGCGCGGCGGCGATTTGCTGGTCGGAGAAGCCCATGCGCTTGGCCTCACGCAGCAGC
>DASTKI010000102.1:0-4329 GCA_035716045.1 Ktedonobacterales bacterium | reverse complement strand
CGCCGTCCTCAACGCGCGGATCGCACTCACCCGCGCTCGCCCCTGGTCCGCGCTCAACTCCCTCGAAGAGGCGCGCGCGCTGCTGCTGGAGATGTACGCTCGCGCTCGCGGCCTGCCGCGCCCGCTGCCCGCCTTCGAGCGCGACTCCGACCCTACCCTGCGCGCCGCGCTGCTGGCCGCCTGTGAATTCCTGCTCGGCGACAATTTCGACCGCCTCACGAACGGTCAGGCCGCGCTCACGCCTGGCGAGCGCCACGTCCTCGCCGCGGTCCGCCAGGACCTTCAGCCGCCTTCTCTCTCCAGCGCGTGACGGCCCTTCGCGACAGCCCTTGACACGCCCCCTCCGCCGCGCTATGTTAAGCTGGCGTAACGTTATGTTCGCTTAACACGCCCTGCTTCCAGCCGTGGAAGCGCACGGGAAGCGGAGAGCGTCCGATGATCAGCGCGCGCGGCCTGACCCGCCGCTTTGGCTCCTTCACCGCCGTGGAGAGCCTGACCCTGGACGTGCCGGATGGCGCGATACTCGCCCTGCTCGGTCCCAACGGCGCCGGCAAGACGACCACCGTTCGCATGCTGGCGGGCCTGATCGCGCCAACCGAGGGCGAAGCCAGCGTGGCGGGCTTCGACATCCGGCGCGACGCCGCCGCCATCCGCGCGCGGGTCGGCCTCGTCACCGACGTTCCCGGCCTTCACGAGCAGATGGCGCTCCCGGCCTACCTCGACTTCTTCGGCGCCATCTACGGCGTCCCGCGCCCGCTCCGGGCGCGGCGGATTGACGAGCTCATCACCTTCTTCGACCTTCAGGAGCATCGCCGCGAGCGCATGGCAGGCTTCTCGAAGGGCATGAAGCAGAAGGTCGCGCTGGCTCGCGCGCTGCTGCACGAGCCGCTCGCCCTCTTCCTCGATGAGCCAACCTCCGGCCTCGATCCACTGGCCGCCCGCGCCGTCCGCGAGCTGATCGTCAACCTCAAGCGCGCCAACCGCGCCATCGTCCTCTGCACACACGACCTCGACGAGGCGGAGCGCCTGGCCGACCAGATCGCCATCATGAGCGCGGGCGCCATCGTGCGCTACGACGCCCCCGCCGCCCTGCGCGCCAGCTCTTCGCCCGAGACGCTCGTGCGCGTCCGGCTCGCCGCGCCGCTGGCGGACGCCGCCGCGTCGCTCGCGTCGCTCGCGTCGCTCGCGTCGCTTTCGGGCGTCACGCTCATCGCCAGCGCATCTGAGGTCGCGGCTGAGGTCGCCTACAGCACGCCGGACCCCGACAGCGTCAACCCTGATGTCATCGCCCGGCTCGTCGCGGGCGGCGCGCGCATCGTCTCCGTGACATGCGAGACGCGCGCGCTGGAGGACATCTACGCCGAGGCGGTTGGCGCCCGTGACGGCGGCCGCCCCGCGCTCACTGCTATCGCGGGCTAAGCGCGCGGTCAGAGAGGAATCAGCCATGACGCTTCCATCCGAGGCCAAAGCGGCGCGCCCCGCCTTCACGCCCCCCAGCGACGCGCGGGTTACGCTGTTGATCGCCCGCCGCGCCGCGCTCGAATCGCTGCGCGACCGCGCGACCCTGCTGAGCAGCGCCACATTCGTCCTGCTGCTGCCGATTCTGTGGGTGCTGCTGATCATCCGGCCTACCGCGCTGTCGGGCCATGTCCCCCCAGGCGACCTTGGCTCGCTGATCACGATCTACCTGCTCATCGTTGGTCTGCTGCCCACCAGCGCGGCCACTGGCGTCGCGGCGGGCCAGTTCGCCGGTGAGAAGGAGCAGGGCAATCTAGCGCCGCTGCTCGCGTCGCCCGCATCCAACGCCGCCATCTTCGGCGGCAAGGTCCTGGGAGCGGTTCTGCCCGCGCTGCTGTACGCAACCGTCGCCGAGATCAGCTATCTGATCGAGATCGCGGTCTTCATCGGCGCGGACACGCTGCGCCTGCTGCAGCCCGCGCTCTCGCTGGCGATGCTGGCGCTGGTCCCCGCCATCGCGATTTTCGCGGCGGCGGTCGCGGCGCTGATCTCGTCGCGCGTGCGCACCTACCAGACCGCGCAGGGACTGGCGAGCCTGGCGCTGATGCCCGTCTTCTTCGCCTTCTTCGGCCTCACCACGCAGCTCCAGAGCTGGGGAGCGCTGGCGTTGTTCGGGGGCGTGGTGGGTATCGCGCTCGTTGACATCGCGCTGATCGCGTTCGCCGCGGCGACCTGGCGCCGTGAGGAGGTCCTGGCGAGGCGCTAGCCGCCCGTGAAGGAGTACCCCATGAGCAAGGGAGTAGCTAACCGCCTGCGCGACCTGCGCCAGAGCTACGGCCTCACGCAGGAGCAGCTCGCGCATGACCTGGATGTCACCCGTCACACCATCCTCGCGCTGGAGGTGGGTCGTTACGTCCCATCCATCGAGCTGGCTCTCAAGCTCGCCGCCTATTTTGATCAACCGCTCGAGACGATCTTCTGGCTGCCCGCGGATGAGGTCGCGGAGTTGCGCGCCCTACGCGCGCGGCGCCTGCGGCCTGAGATCATCGCTGGAGCCATCGGCCCAGCCAATGGACACGCATCGTGAACGCTGGCGAGTTCGACGCGTGGGTGAGACGCTTGGCGTGATCACGGCGCGGTATTACCTCCGCCTTTACCGGCGCCTTGCTGGAGGGCGCCATCTGCCGCCCCGGCTACATCTGGCGCCGTCGCCTCTGTGCGCGTCATCACCTCACGGGTAGTCTCCGCCCGCAGCGCCCGTAGCGCCTCGCTGAAACGCACGGGATATGGCTCCGCGCCCTTGAGCGCGTGGTAGCGCTCGGGCAGCGCCGCCAGATTGGCGCGCGCCAGCTCCCAGATCTCTGAGAGCGGTGGCAGGCTGCCGGGTACCATCCGCCCCTGCCGCATGACCGGGCGCAGCAGGCGCTGGTATCCAGCTGGTGGCGGCTCCGATTCGAGCTGGATGATGTCTTCCTCCCACTGAGGATGGCGGTAGACCGCCTTGCGTCCCGGCCAGGTCGTCTTCTCCGCCGCCAGCTTCAGCTTGGGGTGCTCGACGCCGTTCTCGTCTGCGTATGACACTTCCTTGTAGACCCCGCCGAGCGTCGCGCCCTCGACACCGTGCGCGATGGCGCCAGCGCCGACGCCCAGCGCCGTCCCGACGCCGAAGGCGTCCACCTCGGCGCCCGCCGCCAGCAGGTCCACAATCGCGAACTCATCCAGATCGCCGCTCGCCAGGATGCGCGTCGCGCTCATGTCCGCCTCCGCCAGCGCGCGCCGCACGTACTGGCTATCCGCCACGATGTCGCCGCTATCCAGCCGCACCGCCGCTAGCGTATGCCCCAGCTCATCCGCGACGCGCCTCGCCACGCTGATCGCGGTGTGGATCGCCTGGCGCGGGTCATAAGTATCGAGCAGCAGAGTATAGCGGTTGAACGACCGCGCGATGGCCAGGAAAGCCTCCTCCTCCGTTGGATAGAGCTGGATCAGCGCGTGCGGCACGGTTCCTGTGGCCAGCAGGCGGTACTCGAACGCCGCCGCCAGCAGCGAGGTGGATGACGCCCCGCCAATCGAGGATGAGCGCGCCACCACCAGCGGGCTCTGCGCCCGGCGGAAGGCGAATTCAGAGACGCGCCGCGCGCCCGCCGCGTGGGTAATGCGCGCCGCCTTGGTCGCCACGAGCGTCGCCAGGTTGATCGCCTGGAGCAGCCCCGCCTCCATCAGCAGCGCCTCACGGAATGGCGCCGTCACCCGCAGCAGCGGCTCATTGGGGAAGGCGATGCTGCCCTCCGGCATGGCGTAGATGTCGCCGGTGAAGCGTAGCGCCGCCAGCTCGTCGAGGAAGGCCGCGTCGTAATCACGGATGCGCGAGAGGAAGGCCAGCTCATCCGGTTCGTAGTGGAAGGCCTGGACGAACTCCAGCGCCGCCTCCAGCCCCGCGACGAGCATGTATGCCCCGCGGAATGGCGCCGACCGGGCATAGAGATCGAACGTCGCGACGCCATTGCGCCCCGTCACCCAGCTCACGTACGCCGCATCCGGATGATACATATCCGTGAAGAGACCGGGATGCGACCCTGGCCCCCGCCACGCCGAAAGACTCACCACACGCCTCGCTTCTCTGTCCCCTCGCGCCGTCCGCGCCGCCGCTACTACCGCCCGGCCATCGCCCGGCCATCAATGGCCGGGGCACGCGCGAAGCCTTGAAAGGCTGGGGGCATTCATGCCCCGCGTCCCGTGCGCCGGCCCTTCAGGGCCGCGCCTCCCCTCGCCTATACCTACTCCGGCAGGCGGGGAAACTCCTCGCGGAAGGCCGCCATGCGCCGCTCGATGGGAATCGAGCGGCGGTGCAGCGCGGCGGGCGCGGTGATG
>DASTKI010000101.1:0-49537 GCA_035716045.1 Ktedonobacterales bacterium | reverse complement strand
TGGCTGGGATGGCTGGGATGGCTGGGATGGCTGGTGGTCCGCCGCAGGCTCAGACGCTGCGGGCGCGCTGGTCACCGCGGTAGATGACTGGTCTGATGCGAGCGCCTCCGCGGGAACGAGTCCATCCGCTGACTGGTCTTCCTCTGTATCACCCATGTCATCCCCACCCTTGTGCCAGTAAGCGGGCGACATGCTTGCATGAAGCCCGTATAACGGAATTAACGATAGGTTGTCATAAATGATACGCGAGGCGCCGCCCTATTGCCTATACTTGAGTGTGAGCGTGCGGGCGACGAGGCGCCAGGTAGCGCGGCGGCACGACTGGCTGACTGGTGAGCGCCTCCATTGAGCGCCTCCATTCAGGGGCCACGCCGCCGCGCCAGCTCCACGACGGCGGCGGCCAGGTCGCGCGCGGCGCTGGGCCGGGCGAACGCCCGCGCGGCGGCGGCCATCGCGGCGCGGCGCGCTGGATCATCGAGCAGCGCGGCGAGCAGGTCGAGCGCGCGGACTGGGTCAAGGTCGCGATCAAGGACAACATCCGCCGCGCCCGCCCGCTGGAACATCTCGGCATTGGTCGCCTGCGGCGAACCGCTGAAGCCCGGCGGCAGCGGCACGAGCAGGCTCGCCCGCCCAATCACCGCCAGCTCGGTCAGCGTGGCCGCGCCGGAGCGGCAGAGGACGAGGTCGCTGGCGGCGATGGCTTCGGGCATCTCAGTTTTGAGATAGGGGAAGAGCGCGTAGCGCGGGCGCAGACTGGCGCCGTCCGGCGTGGCGGCCAGCGCCGCATCCGCCTGCCCGCGCGTCGCCTCATAGGTCAGCTCGCCGCTGACGTGCAACACCTGGCAGTGGCGCAGCAGCCGGGGCAGCGCCGCCGCGACCACCTGATTGAGTCGCCGCGCGCCCTGACTGCCGCCCGTCACCAGCACGACCGGCAGCCCGGGGTCAAGCCCGAAGCGCGGGCGCAGGCTGGGGCCGTCAAGCGCGGCGGCGGCCACGACCTCCTCGCGAACAGGATTGCCCATCAGCGTCGCGCGGTCCTTGGGAAAATAGGGCAGCGAGGCAGCGAAAGAGACCGAGATGCGGCTGGCGAAGGGTGTCAGCAGGCGGTTGGCGAGGTTCGGCGGCACGTCCTGCTGGTGCATCAGCAGCGGCGCGCCGGTCATTCGTGCGGCCACACCCGCCGGAACGGAAACATAGCCGCCGCTAGTGAACGCCGCGTCGGGGCGGAAACGCCGCGCATGCCCCAGCGCCTGCGCCATGCCCACGGGGATACGTCCCAGGTCAGTGAGCATGCGCGGTGAGAGGTAGCGCCGCAGCTTGCCCGCGCTGATCGCCGCGAAGGGGACACCCGCCGCCGGGACGATACTGGTCTCCAGCCCATTGGCGTCGCCGATGAACAGCAACTCGGCGCCGTGGCGGTCGCGCAGCTCGCGCGCCACCGCCAGCGCTGGATAGATGTGCCCGCCCGTGCCGCCGCCTGAGATCAGTATCCGCATCGCGACCTCACCCCCCGGCCCCCTCTCCCTGTGGGGAGAAGGGGGAGACGCTTCCACAGCATCATAACGTGTGAGGGCTAGGCGCTGGGCGCTGGGTAGCCGGTTCCGCGCGAGGGTGGGTTGTTAGCTGTTCGTGCGACGAGCCGCTCTTGCCATGGGACGGTGACTGAGCGATGGGATGCTCGCCGCGACACGGCGCATTTAGCTGCCGCTGGGGTCATCCTTCGCGCGCGGCGCCCAGTCGAGGTCCGTGCTCGCGACGCCGTGCTGCCCGAGGAAGAGGCTCAGTTGCGCCGCATGCTCCTGGACATGGCGCATGTTGTAGAGCAGCAGCTCCAGAAAGCTGATTGGCTGCCCCTCTGACCAGGAATATTCCACGGGCCGGAGCGCCTGCTCATCCGTCAGCCCCACCAGCGTGGCATGACACTTCTGGCGCATAGACGTGAGATAGGTGCGCAGCTCCTCCCTGGTGTAGGGCCGTTCGGGCGCCGCCTCGACGGAATCGAGAACCCCTTGGGCAAAGGGAGCGGGAGGAGCGAATTCCTCCTCCGGGACGCCTGAGAGATACAGGTCGAGCCAGACGAGCGTGTGAAAGGTCACATACCAGAACTCCGCGAACTGTGGCGGAAACCACGGGGGCGGGGGATCGCGCCAGAGGCGCTCTTGCCACAGTGAGTCGGGACAGACCACCAGGACGCCGTCGAGCGTATCAATGGCCGCGCCGAACTGCTTCCACAACACGTCGCCCCACAAGTTGTCCATATGCGCTCCTCCATAGATGGCGCTACCACTACTTCAGCAGGCCGGTCCCAACATATTCCCGTGTGTAGAACGTCTTGGTGCAGAACGTCTTGCGGAATCGGGCCGACCATCTTCGGCGCGGTAACGGCTGATGCCGGCGCCGCATGGCTTGACAGGCCCATGCGCCGGCGGGATGGGCTGGTGGCAGGCGCTCAGCGACGTCAGGCGTCCTGGGCCCGGCGCAGCTCGGCGTTCAGGAACGCGATGGTTCGATCCCACGCCAGCGCGGCGGCCGCGGGATCGTAAGCGTCAGGGCGATTCGGCTCGAAGAACCAGTGCGTGGTCCCCGGGTAGGTATAGAAGGTGGCCGGCCGTCCCGAGGCCCGGAGCGTCTGCTCCATCTCCGCGACCGCCTCAGCCGGTTCAAAGGGGTCATTCTCCGCGAAATGGCAGAGGTAGACGGCCTTCGCCTTGCCATAGTCCAGATCAGGGTAGGCGCCATAGAAGGTGACGACGGCGGCGATCTCCTCGGGTAGATTGACAGACATATCGAGCGCGTAGGCGGCTCCCAGCGAGAAGCCGACGAGGGCGAGGGCGCCGTGTCCGTCCGCCGGGCTAGCGGCGCCGTTTTGACGCAAGAACCGCAGTGCGCCCGCGATGTCGCCGCGCGCCCGCTCCTCCTCCTGATTCAGCGCCGCGACCAGCGCCTCCGCCTCCTCGACCTTCGCGGTCGTCTTGCCGCGGTAGAGGTCGGGGGCAAGCGCGGCGAAGCCGGCCTCCGCGAGTCGGTCGCAGACCTGCCGAAACGGCTCGGTCAGTCCCCACCACGCATGGAACACGATAACCCCTGGCCCCACTCCAGCGCCCGGAGTCGCCAGATATCCCGGCGCGCGTGATCCATTGGCGTCGAACTCGATCATCCGTCCAGTCATGCCGTCCTCCTATCCTGTCCTCTCGATCATACTGATCGCGCTGATCACACAAAGCCCTGGCTCGGCGCGGAAGGCCACTTGCCTATGCGCCAAAGCGCGAGGCGCTACCAGGCGCCTCGCGGTCATGCCCGTGTCGTGTCAGCCCAAGCTCGAATGCGCGGCGCTCGCGCTGACGCTACGCCATCGCCCTCGACAAACGTCGTATCACCCGCGCGGCAAGCGCAACGAGGGTTGTTTGGGTGTTGATGGCTTGCGCGGCTGTGAATCGCCCACAACTGCCCATCATGACTCCCGTTCCCAGGCGCCTGCCCGCTGCATCTTCTCGCGCTCCACAGAAGAAACGGAAAAACGTGGCCACATCCATTCGCCTGGATGAGAGTGACCAGAACAGACGGCGTTCAGGGGAAGTCCATTGGAGTCCCGCTGCGCGCTCCGCCAGCGATGACAGGCTCCGGCGCATGCTCTCCGCGAAGGAAAGGCGGCCAGGGCCATACCGCATTCCTTCCCTTGCTCGCTATGCGCATACTTCCTATAGAAGCGCCCAGTTGTGTATGGCACGCCAGGCGTGTGGAGGGGACGAGTTCATGGCTACTGATCCATCCAATGCGCGCTGCGTCTGTTTGGTGACGATCCACGGGATCGGCTTCGAGCAGCGGCCCACACCGGATGTCCCGATGTCGGGCTACGCGGACATGCTGCACGCGCGGCTCAGCGCGGCGCTCAACGGCGGCGACGCGCCCCCGCTGCTCAGTGACGATCCTCGTACACAGCGCCCGCGCCGGGACGCCGCCAGCGGGCATGCCGGCCCAGTCTATGTCGAGAGTAGTTGGCCTGTGGACACCGACAATCGCGAGGCGGGCCTCAAGCGACTCGGCGTCTGGAGCGGCCAGCTGGAGGCGCGCTTGGCGGGCAGAGCGGCGGTCAGCGAGGAGGCGCGGCTGGCCGAGCCAGGGCTGCCCATCGCGCATGTCGCGCTGGTCTACTCACACTTGCAGGATGAAGGGCCGCGCGTGGTCGCGGCGGTCGAGACGCTGGCCCGCGCCGCCATCTCCCTGGGCAACTATGAGCCGGCCTTCGACGCCATCCATATGGCCATCGCTGACACCGCAGCCGCGCTGGAGCCGCCGCCCGCCCACGAGGCCGAGGCCATCCCGCCAAGTCTGCGCGTGCGTGGCGACGTGCGCCACCGTCTCCCACGCCTCGGCAAACGCCCCGCGCCCATCCCCGAGATCGAGCCGCCGCCCAGCGCCCGTTCCGGCGATATCTTGCTCCAGTTACAGGACGATGTCGCCACCTACATCTGCCACAACGACCTGCGCGAGCGCGTGCGCGGCTTCGTCCGCGACGCGCTGCTGCGGCTGATCTACCGCGAGGATGTCGCCGGGCTGGTCATCAACGCGCACAGCCAGGGAACAGTCGTCGCCTTCGATGTCCTGAGCCAGCTTTCACCCTTCGAGGCGCGCAAGATTTGGTGGCTGGTGACAATGGGCAGCCCGCTGCGCAAATACGTGGACCTCTTCAACTGGGAGCGCGAGATCGGCGCGCTGCGCCAGATTGGCCTGCGCGGCGCCTCGGGGCGCAACGCCGCCAGCCAGCGAGTTCTGCCCCTGCGCTGGACGAACTACTGGGACCCGCGCGACCCGGTGGCCGACCCGCTGCGGCCCGCCACACGCAAGGGCCAGCCGCCCGCGACCTTCACCGACGACGAGACGCTCTACCGCTGGGTAGACCCGGCGAGCGGCGCGATCTCTCCCATCGCCATCGAAGACCGCCAGGTGGACAACGTCACCCACAGCTTCGGCAGCCTTCGCGCCCACAACTACTGGGACAATCAGCTACAGGTCATTGAGCCGCTGGCCGCCCGCCTGCGCGCCATCGTCCGCGACCGCCTTCGCGTGGGCGAGAGGCAGCCGTAACGCCCACGCTTCGCCGCTCGCCCCTTCCCCCCTCTCCTGAGAGGAGAGGGGTCGGGGGTGAGGTCGCGCGCCGACGCTAGTCATGCGAGGGAATATGTCATAATACGTACTGCCCGCGCAGGCCGCCCGCTATGGCGGGAGGAGCGCCAGTCAGCAATCGCCCGGCAAAATCGCGCGGGAGGGTCGTGACCTCATGTACAGATTCGACCGGTTGCTGGTCTTGCTGCGGGCGTTGTCGGTGGCGCGGCCCTCGCGGCGCCAGCTCGTTCTCCGCTGGCTGTGGATGCTCCTGCAATGTCTGCCGATCGGTGTTTTCGTCGTCGCCCTGGCCCGCGGCGCGCCGTATGACCAGCCAGCCAGCTGGCGGGACATCTTCTCGTTCGACGCGAGCGGGCGCGCGTTCTTCATATCGGCCTACGTATCGCTCGCCGCTGGTTTCTACACCGCGGCGTCGTTCGGGGACGCCGGCGCCGCCATGGTTACAACCCTTCGCGCGAGAATTGGTCCCCCACCTGGCATGGCGCTGGCGCTCCGGCAAGCGATGCGCGTGCGCGACTCGCGCGTCGCTCCTCTCACAGGGATCGAACTGCCCGCGCCAGCTGCTACATCGGGCGATGCCGGAGCGTTCCTGGGTCCCACGCTCGTAGTCTCCGCGCCAGAAACGCTCCTGCGCCTGGTGTTGTGGGACGTCATGGCGCTCGTCGGGGGCGCGCTAGCTCTGTGGGGCGCCGTCTACTTCGCATCCGATCTCCTCGCCAGGCTGGACGACATGAGCCCTGACTACCTCTCCTTGTGGCTTGTCGGCGTGTTGGTGATGATGAGCGCGTCGGCCTTCACGTTCGTCTGGCGCTCGTGGGCCTACTGGCAAGGCAGAACCCTCGGCGTCGAAGTGACGCCCAGCGCGGAGGGGCTGACTATTCGCGGCCCGGAGACGCTTTGGAGCCCGCGGTTCATTCGCTGGGACGCGGCGCGGTCGCTCGCGCGCTTCACCTACAAAGACGACAATACGCGAGCGCATACCGCCTATATGCTGGACGCTGACAACCAGACCCTGCTCTGGGAATCCCCGCCGGATAGGCGCTATGCGATGCCCTCCCGCCGCGCGGCGCTGGTGTGGCGGCAGGCGAGCGCCGCGCGGCTCGTGGCGCTCGCCACCATCGCCACCGGGCTGCCGCTGCTCGACATCTCAGAGATAGTTGATGAGATTTCGGGGGTCCAGCCCGACTTATCGTCGGCGTCGCTGGACATCACACTGTCCGACGACGCCTCCGTCATCGCGATCACGGTGAAGCCCAGCGCCGAGGATGTCGCTCTTCTCGAGTTCCTCTACAGCGCGGGAGCGGAAGCGGAGAAGGACGGCGACCCGGCCCCACCGCCTCCCACAACGGCGCCGCGGCTAGAGCAATGGCGGCGCTTGTTCGGTTCCTTGCTCAACTGGGGCGCCGCGGTGGCCGCCGCGTACTTCTTCTGGATTTTGACGACACGTTCTGGATTTTGATGTCACGGGTAGCGCGTGGATGCGCCATCACTGCCCGCCCGCGCCTGAGATGCGCTCCTCGGTGTGAGTCTGAAACAGCGTGAGGTCAATGATCTTCGTCGTCGAAACTGGCGGCGGCTTTGCGGAATACGTTATGCGCAACTGAGAAACGGGCGGCGCGAGCCGCTGGGTCGAAGAGGAGACGCGCCGTGCCGCCATCACCCAGCAATAGCCAGTTCGAACGGGTCACCGCGCGCGACCGGGCCGAGTGGCGCGCGTGGCTGGCGGAGCATCACGCCAGCGCGCCGGGCGCCTGGCTCATCTACTACAAGAGAGCCAGCGGCCAGCCAGGCGTCACGTATGACGAAGCGGTAGAGGAGGCGCTGTGCGTCGGCTGGATAGACAGCACAGCCAACACGCTCGATAGCGAGCGCTATATGCAGATGTTCACGCCGCGCAAGCGCAAGAGCCCCTGGTCGAAGAGCAACAAGGAGCGCGCCGAGCGGCTCATCGCCCAGGGCCTGATGACGCCCGCCGGGCTGGCCGCCATTGAGGCCGCCCGGCGCGACGGGACGTGGACGATCTACGAAGGCATCGAAAACCTCGAAGTCCCTGACGACCTGCGCGCGGCGCTGGCGGCGAACCCCGCGGCGGAGGCTGGCTTCGCCGCCTTCAGCGCGTCCATACGTAAGCAACTACTCTGGTGGATCGCCAGCGCCAAGCGACCCGAGACGCGCCAGCGCCGCCTCGAGCAGGTGGTCATCGCGGCGGCGGAGCGGCGCAACCCACTGAACCCAGCGCCAAGGCCAGAACATTAGCTGGCCTGCATCCCGGCGGGAATTCAACGCCGCCTGGGATGGCAAGGGCCCCTTAGCGCTCCCTGCCGCCTACTCCCCGGTTTGTGATGGAACGGCAGACGGTGTATCCAGCGTGCGTGGGTGGGAGAGCCATGTTATAATCACAGATGGGGCTGTTTCCTGGCGGGCGCGCTAGACCGCGCGCGATGGACGCGCCGCCTGCTTCATCAGCTCCGGTTGCGCTGACTATGCGCGCCTTCCTCCGCATGCTCCGGCTATCCCCGGCGTCATGACCCACAACGGCTTCGCCTGGGAGAACGCCGCGTGACGGGCCAGAAGGGATCATATTCGTTATGAGCGCAAATTCTCCACGGCGCGGGATCGCGTTGCCAATGGCGAACCCCATGGCCAGCCGCACTCCCGCGGACTATATTCCTGGCCAGCAGGAGGCGCCTGTCGCACTGACCAGCCTCGCCGATATGCTCAATTGGGCGCAGAACTACGCCCGCAGCCGCTCGATCTGGCCACTGGGCTATGGGCTGGCGTGCTGCGCGATCGAGATGATGGCGGCGGGGCAGCCGCACTACGACATGGCGCGCTTCGGCTCGGAGGTGTTCCGGTCTAGCCCGCGCCAGGCCGACCTAATGATCGTCGCCGGCACGGTCTCGACCAAGATGGGCCCGCGGCTGGTGCGCCTCTGGGAGCAGATGGCCGACCCGAAGTGGGTGATCTCGATGGGCCAGTGCGCCACCTCGGGCGGCGAGTTCTACGATAGCTACTACACGGTGCAGGGCGTGGACACGCTGGTGCCGGTGGATGTCTATGTGCCCGGTTGCCCGCCGCGCCCCGAGGCGTTGATCGAGGGGCTGCTGAAGCTGCGCGAGAAGATCGAGAAGCAGGGCCTAAAGATCAAGGGCGAGGAGTAGCGGCGCATGCGCGGTATTCTGCAGGGCCTAGGGCTGACCCTGAGCCACGTCACCCGGCCAAAGGTCACGCGGCTCTATCCCTATGAGAAGCGCGTCCTGCCTGAGCGCAGCCGCGGCCTGATCCAGCTCATCCAGGAAGCGGACCAGGATACGCCGTTCAACCTCAAGTGCGAGGCCTGCCTGCTCTGCGAGAAGGTCTGCCCGCCGCGCGCCATCACGATTGACTTCCGCCCGACGTACCGCTTCCGCCGCCGGCCCTACTTCTCCCCAACCTCGATCGCGGGCTACTATACGGCGCGGCTGTCGGAGTACGCGGTGGACTATCCCAACAAGCCGGTCCCCAATCCGACCCGGACGCCGACCAAGGCCAGCCTGGAACAGCCAGTGGACCTGACGCGGGCCGACGAGATCCTGGACGAGGCCTCGCTGGACGCCTGGGACTTGACGGAGACGCTAGACCGGCTGATGGAGACCTATGGCGGGATGCCATTGCAGGTGGCCTGGCGGGTGGTCGAGCGCCGTGGCGTGGATATCAGCGATATCTTCGGCATCGTAACGGCGAGCGACCGCTTCGAGCCCGCCCAGCCGGTGATGGCGGGCGCGCTGCGCGACGATCAGATGGAGCGCGGGCCGTCATCCTCGACGCGCGCCAAGTATGGCGCGATCAATCACAGGAGAGCGCCCCGTGCCTGATTCAATGATGAGCTTGCTGGTCGCGGACGGGCAGAAGTCGCCGACGAGCTACGCGGCCTATACCCAGCAGGGCGGCTATCAGGCGCTGCGCAAAGCTGTCAGCCAGATGACGCCCGCCGAGGTGATCGCGGAGGTCCGCGACGCCGGGCTGCGCGGGCGCGGCGGCTCGGGCGTGATGGCTGGCAGCAAGATGGCCGAGGTCGCCCGCGCCGAGGGCGACACGCGCTACGTGGTCTGCAACGCCTACGACGCGGACACACGCTCGCGCGCGGCGGCGGCGCTCCTGGAGCGCAACCCGCACGCGGCGCTGGAGGGCCTGGCGCTGGCGGCCTACGCCGTAGGCGCGAGCGAGGCGTTCCTCTATGTGCGCTCGACGCGCGAGAAGGCGGCGACCGCCATCCAGGAGGCGCTGCGCGAGGCGCAGGAGCAGGGCGCGCTGGGGCGCGACCTCTTCGGCTCACGCTTCTCGCTGGCGGTGACAGTGGTGGGCGCCGAGCGCAGCTTCATGGGCGGCGAAGAGTCGGTGATGATCGAGATCATCAAGGGCCGCCCGATGAAGGCGCAGCAGCGCCCGCCGTATCCGAGCGAGGTGGGCGTCTACGCGCAGCCGACGCTGGTGCAAAACGTCGAGACGCTGGCGAACATCCCGACGATCATCACGCGGGGCGCGGTGGCGTTCCGCGCGACGGGCTCGCAGCGGTCGAGCGGGACAAAGCTGGTGACCCTGATCGGCCCGGAGCGGACCGAGGGCGCGCTGGTCGAGGTCCCCTTCGGCGTGACGCTGGCGCAGCTCTTGCGCGCGGAGGGCCTGGACGTGAACGAGTCCACTACGCGCGCGGTGGTGGTCGGTGGCATGGAGGGCGGCGCGCTGCCGCTCTCTCAGTTGAACACGCCGTTCGACTACGAACCGCTGCAAGAGGCCGGCGCGATCGTCGGCTCGGCGATCATCGAGGCGCTGCCCGCTGGGACCTGCATGGTCCATTGGGCGATGGAGCGGTCGGGCTATCTGGCGCGCGAGAGCTGTGGCAAGTGCGTGCCGTGCCGGGTCGGCATGAAGCGCGTCGCGGGGACGCTGGAGGGCATGGTCAGCCGCCTGGGGTCGCAAGACGATCTGGCGCTGCTGGAGGAGTTCTCGCACTACATCCCCGACGGCTCACTCTGCGGCTACGGCGTCAACGCGGTCAACCCAGTGGTGACGGCGCGGCGCTACTTCGCGGACGACTTTGCCGCGCACCTGGAGGGGCGCTGCCCCACGGGGAGCTGCGAGCCGGTCCGCGCGCACCGCTACGCGACCAAGTATGTGCTGTAGCGCGGTCACACCCCAACCCGCGCAGGCGGGCTTCGTAGCCGCCAGGCGAGCAGAGCGAAGCGCCCCAGCGGGTTTGGGGTTCCCGCTGGGGCCCTTAGGCGCGGGTTTACCCGCCAGCGACCTGGGCGTTCCGAGGCGATAGGCGATAGAAGACGAGGGATCCATGGCTGTCACCATACGAGATGATGCGGCGATGTCGCAGGGGAGCGAGCCCTTCAAGCGCGATGAGCATGGCCAGCCGTCGTTTGAGGTGACGATAGACGGGCGGCCGATGCGGGCGTATGAGGGGCAGACCCTTCTCAGCGTCGCGATCGAAAACGGGATCATGGATATCCCGAATCTGTGCAACGACGACAAGCTGGAGCCGACCTCCGCCTGCCGCATGTGCCTGGTGGAGATTGATGGCGCGGACCGCCCGCTGCCCTCCTGCAACACCGCCGCGCGGCCAGGCATGGTGGCGCGCACGAAGTCCGACAAGCTGACGGGCATCCGGCGCACCAACCTGGAGATGATGCTCTCCGACCACAACGCCTACTGCCAGCCGCCCTGCCAGATCGGCTGCCCAACGCACATTGATATCCCCGGCTATCTGGAGTTGATCGCCAAGGGGCAGAACCGCGAGGCGGCGCGTCTGGTCAAGGAGGTGCTGCCGTTCCCCTACATCCTCGGCCTGACTTGCCCGGCGCCCTGCCAGGAGGTCTGCCGCCGCGGGCTGGTGGAGGAAGAGATCGCCATCTGCCGCATGCACGGCTTCGCCGCCGAGCAGGTTATGGAAGACCCGCCATCGCCATGGGGCCAGGAGGCGCCAACCGGCAAGAAGGTGGCCGTCGTGGGCGCGGGGCCGAGCGGCCTGACGGCGGCCTACTATCTGGCGCTGCAGGGTCACTACGTCAAGGTCTTCGACATGATGCCCCAGGCCGGCGGCATGCTGCGCTACGGCATCCCGGAGTACCGCCTGCCGAAGGACATGGTGGACAAGGAGTTCGAGGGCGTCTGGAAGTTGGGCGTGGACGCGCAGTACAACGTCAAGCTGGGCCGCGACTTCACGATTGACGATCTGGAGCGCGAGGGCTTCGACGCCACCCTGCTGGCGATTGGCGCGTGGACCTCGAACGAGCTGGGGCTGGATGGGCAGGACAACCCTGGCGTGGTGAACGCCATCGCCTACCTGATGGACAAGACCCAGGGCTTGCCGGTGCCGGTGGACGATACCAAGGAAGTGGTCGTGCTGGGCGGCGGCTTCACAACCTTCGACTGCACACGCACGTCGCTGCGGCTGGGCGCCAAGGTGCACACGGTATACCGCCGTGGCCGTGGCGAGATGTCGGCGACGACCGAAGAGGTGGAGGACGGCGAGAACGAGGGCACAGACCTCCAGTTGTTCGGCGCGGCGACCCGGATCGAGTTCGATGGCGACAAGATGAAGGGCCTCGAGATCCAGCGGATGAAGCTGGGCGAGCCGGACGCGTCGGGCCGCCGGCGCCCGGTGCCAGTCCCCGGCAGCGAGTACGTCATCGAGTGCGACACGGTGATTCCGGCCTACGGTCAGAAGCCGGACAAGGCGGTGCTGCCGCCAGAGTCGGGTGTGACCTGGACGAAGCGCACGACGGTTGAGACCGACCCATACAACTTCATGACCGTGCGCAAGGGCGTCTTCGCCAGCGGCGACTGCCAGATCGGCGCGGCGACGATCATCGAGGGCGTGGCGCAGGGCAAGCTGGCCGCGCGCGCGATTGACGCCTACCTGAATGGCGAGGACATGGCGGAGGTCTCGAAGCGCATCGAGGCCGAGGAGCGCAAGCCCGACCTGTTCGACATCGTGCCTTACAAGCCGGTCGAGCCGAAGGTCAAGATGCCGATGCTGCCCTACAACGAGCGCGAGCGCAGCTTCCGCCTGATCGAGCTGGGCTACACCCAGGAGCAGGCGCAGCGCGAGGCGAGTCGCTGCCTCCAGTGCGCCTGCCCGGCGGCGGGCCAGTGCGACCTGCAGAAGTACAGCATCGAGTACAACCTGGAGAACAACCGCTTCCACGACGGCGAGCCGCAGGACTACCACGATTACGAGTTCGACCTGTCGCACAGCTTCATCCTGCGCGACCCGAACAAGTGCATCAACTGCACGCAGTGCGTGCGCGTCTGCCACGACGTGATCGGCCCCAACTGCTACGGCATGTTCGGCAAGGGCTTCGATACCATCGTCTCGACGCCGTTCAACATGTCGCTGGACCAGACGGACTGCGTGTCCTGTGGCGCCTGCGTGCAGGTCTGCCCGACTGGCTCGCTGATGATGGCCGAGCGCGAGTTGGTCCGTTGGGACTTCGCGCTGGACCGCTGCATCTTCTGCGGCGACTGCGTGGAGGTCTGCCCGCACGGCGCGTTGGGCGAGACACCGAACTTCGAGCTCTCGTTCTACAACCGCTTCGGCGAGGACATCAACATGCCGATGCAGGACCTGGCCCGCGCGCCATCGTTCCTGGTGCGGCAGCGTGTCCCGCGCCGCAAGGAGGAGCAGCCGACGCAGATCCCGCTGGTGCGCCCCCTGCCCGCCCGCCGCATCCGCGAGTAGGAGGAGGAGGCGCGGCGGCTTGCGGGAACTCTGCCGCTAGCGCGTGTCGCGATCAAGAGAAGCTGGCCGACCACCCAAGCTCAGGTGGTTGGCCAGCTTCTCTTTGCCTGTTCGCAACCTCGCGCGTAACCGGGCGTAGAAAGAGCGGCATGAGGCGCTTGAGGATGTGGACTCACCCCTGGAAACCATACGCCTCGGACTGAGGATGAAAGAGGAACGCATGCGACAGGCGATCCGCGTGTACGCGATCGTGGCGTTGGTAGCGATGGTAGCGTTCGTGGCCGCATGGTTGACACACCCTGCGAGTTTCTTTCGCGAGCAAGGCTGGGTTGATTGGACGCTGGGGATGGTATTGGGGCTCCAGCTCTGGGTCCTTCCGGTCGTCCCGCTGGGCATCCTGGCCGCCAGCGACGCGGCGCGCGCGGGCCGCCGGGGCTGGCTGGCGCTCTTCATCGCGCTGCTCGTCCTCGCGCCCATCGCCTTCTGGCTCAATTCGCTGGCCTTTAGCATCCAGATTCTGCTGTTCGCCTCGCCCTGTGGTTCCGGCGCAGACTGCCCGGGCGTCTCGCTTGGGATAGCGCCATTCGTCACTCAGGCGGGTTGGGCGGTGGCGTTCCTGTCTATCCCGATCGCCGCGCTGGTCTATTCCCTCACCTCAGCCCGGAGCGTGGCGGAGCGTGTAGAAGCAGCCGAGGCGAGCCAGGGCGAGCGGCGTGCGCTGAGCTTGTGGGCGATCGTCGGCATCGTGGTCATGAGCGCGCTCGGCTACCTGGCGACCGCGCATGTCCTATACCGGCTGTTTGGAAATGGTTCGCCCCTACAAGTGGAAAAGTTCCTCGAATTGCAGCTCATGCTGCCCGTGGTCTGGAGCGCGCTGGCCGCGCTGCCAGTCGCCATCGCCAGCGCGGCGCTGGCGCACGCCGCCCGGACGGGCCGCTGGGGATGGCTGGCTGGCTGGATCGCGCTTGCCGCGCTGGCGCTGCTCTCGACGAGCCCTGAAATCAAGCTCAGGATGATCAACCCAATGATGGACGCCTACATCCTGAACAACCCGTGGATAGCATTCTTCTTCCCTGAACCGACCGGCGCGATAACAATCACACCACTTATTCCCCCAGCGCAGTACATCATCAGCATCGTAGCGCCGGTGGTCATCATGCTGGTGGCGCTGATCTATGCTCTCACCGTGATGCGCCCCGAGCAGCGCGCGGCGGCCCCTGCCGCGGCATAGCGTCACCTGCCCCCGTCGCCGCATCCGTGAGTAGCGCGGCTTCAATTCCACGACGCGCCCCCGCCGCTGGCCTGCTGGCTGGCGGCGGGGGCGTTTGTCGCTCTGCGCGCCCCTTACAGAAAAGGGTCGCAAAGCCTCCGCCTTTCAAGCGGAGAATGGAATGGGCCTCTTGCCTGGCGAACGGTGACGCAATTGTCGCCAGGGGGTGTCAAATGCTACGCACATGCCATAGCAAGCGACAGCCGCCAGCAGAGCGCAGGTGTCAGGCGCCGTTCTTGCGCTCAGTCAGGCGTTCGCTCGGAACGAGCGTTGGCAAGACCAGGGTTCCTCGGTTGTATCGAAACGACGTGCCCTCGACGTGAGAAGGTGGAGTATGGCCTCGCTGGCCGACCAGGCCATCCGTGAGCCGGACGTCGAAACCGCAGAACGGTATAAACAGCGTGTGCATTGGCTCGCCGCGGCCTACACGACCATGTTCGTCGGGGCGCTCGCCGGTATCAGCCTGGCGGTCTGGCAGGCCCAGCTCTACGTCGCGCTATCGCAGCGCTCGAATGTTGAGACGCTGACCCTGGCGTTCGTTATCGTCTTCCTCGCCTATCTCGCCATCCTCAGCGCGCCGGGCGCGCTCGGCGCCGCGCGCATCCTCTATTACGCCGCGCAGGCGCGCGCGTCGGCGACCTGGGAAGAGGGGGAGCGCCGCAAGATGCGGGCGGTCGGAGTAGCCAGCCGCAGCTCCGCCACCGTCGGCCTGGACCTGGCGCTGGAGCGCGCGTCAGCGCCCAAACAGTCCTTCTCCATCATCGTCGCGGATGCGGCTGGCCCGATGGGGGACATCCTCGTGGACGGCGTCGAACTGACGCGCCGGCAGACCATTAAGGATGGCTCCAACTCGCTGCTAGCCTACTTCATTCATCAGGTGAATGAGATTCTCAGCCAGCGCGGCGCCCCATCCGAGATTCAAATCGTAGCATGGAAGCGCATCAACGATGAGGAGACGGCGCAGTATCTCAACCTGGTCCAGTTCGCTCGCAACCTGGAGCGCCGGCTGGATGTCGGCGCGCTCTGGCCCCAGGCTACGCTGACGGACGAGGATTGCGAGGAGCTGGAGCGGCGCATGGCGGCGATCTGCCCCGCGCTGCGCAATGAGGCGTTCCTGCCGCACTGGGAGTACGAGGGTAAGCACCAGTTGCCCCTCATCCCCGAGCCGCTGGGCCTGATCAGCCTAAGCCGCTCGGAGAAGCGGGTGGACCCGCTCGCCTCGATGGGGTGTGCGGTAATGATCGTGCTTGGGCTGGTCTTCATCCTGATGCTAATCATCCTGTTCCCGCCCTGGGTACCGGGGACATGACGTGAGAGACTGGGTCACATGAAGGTACGCTGGCTGCTGCTATTCGCCGGGTTGCTCGCGCTGACCGCCCTGTGGGTCGTCAACTGCTCGGGGCCGCGCCCCGTAGCGTCCGATCCGCGCGTGGAAGCGCCACTGCGCGCTGGCGATCCCTATCATGTCACGGCGCTCGTCAGCAATGAGGGTCCAGGGCACGGCGAGGCGCGGGTCACGTTCCGACTGCGCGATACCCAGACCGGGCGTGTCTACCAGCAGATCGCCAGCGTGACCCTGGATCCGGACGAGACCATCGTCGTCGGCGTGGATATCGCCGCGCCGCCAAGCCAGTATGAGCCTATTGTCGAAGCGGAGTATCCGCCCCGCTAGCGCGGCTGCTCCTTATGCGCGGGATGCATGGGGCACTCAGCGTCCGGCGCCATCTGCCCGATAGGCGGAAGCCTGGCCTCAGGCGCGCGGATACCGCGGCGGATGTAGCCGGCCAGGGCGTCAACCAGTCGCCGGTAGAGCGGTACGCGCGCCGAACCATCAAGCCCACCCCGCCTTGATGGCCCTCCTCTTCATCGCCGTATAGTCCCTATACATGGCACGGGGCGCGTACGATACTATTGACGCACGCTCCATACCGCATCGCATCAGCAGGAGGACCGAGCATGAAGAACCTACAGCTGAGCGCGCCGATTGTCCAGGCCCCACTGGCTGGCGGCCCCTCGACGCCAGAGTTAGCCGCCGCCGTCTCGAATGCTGGCGGATTGGGCTTTGTCGCCGCGGGCTATCTCACTCCAGAGGCGCTCAGCGCCGCCATCCAGCGAACACGCGCGCTGACATCGCGAGCGTTTGGCGTCAATGTCTTCGTCCCCGGCGCCGGACCCGCGTCTCCGGCTGTCGTCCAGGACTATGCGGCGCGGCTGGGGCCTGAGAGCCAGCGCGCGGGCGTCGCGCTGGGCGCTCCGCGCTTTGACGATGACCACTACCAGGCGAAGCTCGATCTGCTCGCCGCCGAGCCGCCCGCGGTCGTGTCCTTTACCTTTGGCTGTCCCGACCCAGGGGTCATCGCGCGACTGCAGGGCGTCGGCGCGGCGGTCTGGGTGACCATCACCACGCCTCAGGAGGCCCAGGCGGCGGTCACCGCTGGCGCCGACGCGCTGGTGGTCCAGGGCGTGGAAGCGGGTGGCCATCGGGCGTCATTCGACGACCGCGCGGAGCACGAGCAATTCGGCCTGCTCGCCCTGCTGCAACTCGTCCGGTCACGTGTCGCCGCGCCGCTCATCGGCGCGGGCGGCATCGCGACCGGGCATGGCGTGGCGGCGGTTCTGGCGGCGGGGGCGGAAGCGGCGGCCATTGGGACGGCGTTCATGCGGTGCTACGAAGCCGCGACTTCGCCCATCCATCGCGCGGCCCTCTCATCCCCCGCGCCCACTGGAGTGACCCGCGCCTTTACGGGGCGGCTGGCGCGAGGCGTCGTGAACCGCTTCATGACCGAGCACAACGCGGAAGCGCCCAGCGCCTATCCTGAGACGCATTACCTGACGGCGCCATTGCGCGCCCATGGGCGGCAGACGGGAGACCAGGATCTCATCAACCTCTGGGCTGGTCAAGCGCACGCGCTCGGTCAGGAGATGGCGGCCGCTGACCTCGTCGCGCAACTGGTGGATGAAGCGCGCCGCGCGCTGGAGACCGCTCGCCAACGCCTGGGCGAGCCGGGATGAGCCGAGCGGAATACCCTGTCCTCGCGGGGTGTGACGGCGCGAGACACGCGGCTGGTCACGCTCACTACATCACACCGTTCACTATCGAGAAAGAGCCAGGCATGGAATACCAGTACGAGCATGCGGTCGCGATGCTGCGCCGGACCCCAGCGACGTTGACGGCGCTCCTGCGTGGGCTGCCCGAGGCGTGGACCACGAGCGCGGAGGGCCCAAATACCTGGAGCGCCTATGATATCGTCGGGCACCTGCTGCATACCGAAGTAGCCGACTGGATCGGGCGCGCCCGCGTCATCCTCGAGCATGGCGAGAAGCGCCCCTTTGACCCGCTCAACCGGACGGCGATGTTCGAGAAATATCAAGGGCTCTCGCTCGATCAGCGGCTCGCGGCGTTCGAGCAGGCGCGCGCGACGAATCTGGCGACCCTGAGCGAGCTGGGCATCACCCCCGAGAAACTCGCGCTCACCGGCGCGCATCCAGGGTTTGGCTCCGTCACCTTGGGCCAGCTGCTGGCGGCCTGGGTGGTTCACGACCTCAACCATATTGGGCAGGTGGTCGAGGTGATGGCGCATCAATACGCCGAGGCGGTCGGCCCGTGGAAGGCCTACCTCTCCATCCTCACCCGGCCCATCCTGACCGACTAGCGATTCTCGCGCCGCTTATGATAAACACTCCCAGGCGGTACGGCTGGAGGCGCTGACAGGGCTGCGGAGCAGTAGAGATACGCTGCTCACCGCAACTGCCTCATGGCTTGCGATCACCCTCCAGCTCGTGATGAAGCGTGACCGGCTCGCCGTTCGACACTACCCGCTTCCTCTGCTACAATCCTCAGGTCAGACCGGCATGAAGGCCTTTCACGTCGCGAGCGCATGTCGCCTAGGCCTGTTCGAACGGATCAAAAGGTGCGTTATGAGTCGCGAGCCCATTCCACTCTCTCGCCGTCCGTGGGACATCGCGTTTCTCGCCTTCTTCCTCGTCAACCTGTGTTTCATCACCTATATCGTGGACTTGGAGCAGCTCGTCATCGCCGATCCGGCGCACTTCACATATCCGTTGTGGCCGCCCGCGCCGCTCGTTGACCTGGTCCACAACTACGCGCGGGCGCTGGACCCGCTAGTGCTGGCGCGTCCACCGTGGTGGAAAATGACTATCTGGTTCGATGCGCTGTTCTTTGGCCCGTTCTACGCCGCGGGCATCTACGCGTACCTGCGTGGACGGGACTGGATTCGTATCCCAAGCTTCCTCTACGGCGCCTCGATCATCACCATCGTGTTCATCATCCTGAGCGAAGAGTACGGCGGCCCACACGCGACGCCTCTTTTTCCACTCGTCCTGCTCTTGAACCTGCCATGGATCATCATGCCCGCGCTGATCGTCTTCCGCATGGCGCGCGGCGAGCATCCGTTCACCGAGCCAGCGCCTGCCGCTCCAGCATCCGCGGTCGCCGCCATCGCGGAGGAAGCCCAGTGATACGGGTGTCACAGGCGCGCCGGTTTCGCGAGCGCTACGGCCCGTGGGCGGTCGTCGCCGGAGCCTCCGCCGGGCTGGGAGCCGAGTACGCCCGCCAGCTGGCGGCGCTGGGGCTGAATATCCTGCTGATCGCGCGCAGGCAAACCGAGCTTGACGCGCTGGCGAGCGAGCTGACCGCGCGCTACCATGTCGAAACGCGGGCGCTGGCGTTCGACCTCGGCGCGGACGATGCGCCCGCGCGCGTGGAAACAGCATGCGCGGACCTCGATATCGGGCTGCTAGTCTATAACGCGGCGCGCTCCGTGATCGGGCCATTCCTGGACCGGCCGCTAGAGGAGCATCTAAACGAGATCGCGGTCAACGTGCGGGCGCCCATGTCGCTGGCATGGAGGCTGGGGCGCAGGCTACGGGCGCGCGGGCGCGGCGGCGTCATTCTGATGTCGTCGCTCAGCGCGGCGCAAGGCTCGGCGCTGATCGCAAACTACGGGGCTACGAAAGCATATAATCAACTGCTGGCTGAAGGCCTGTGGGAGGAGTTGCGCGCGTCTGGGGTAGATGTGCTGGCCTGTGTGGCCGGGGCGATCGCGACGCCAAACTTCGCGGCCAGCGGCGCCCGGAGCCAGGGCGCGGCGGACGCCACCACGCTGACGCCTGAGGCGGTCGCGCGGGAAACACTGTCCGCGCTCGGTTCTGGGCCGCTCGCGGCGCCGGGCGCGGGCGTGAAAGCGGCGGCGTTCGTCATGCGGCGGCTCCTGCCGCGCGCGTTCGCGATTCGCACGATGGGCTCCGTCATGCGCCGGATGTATAGCGGCGAGCCGGAGGCCGAAGCATAGGCAAGCTGGGGAATGGTGGTGGCTTCATTGGGCGCCCCTGTCAATACGATAGGCTCTGAGCGCTGAACTCGCCCAGTTTCCGATCGGTGTCACGCCTCCCCACCGCTGATGATCTGGCATCACCCGCCCCATGCTCTCCATGCTCTCCATGCTCTCCGTGCTCTCCATGCTGCGCCGCTTGGCGCGCCAATGGCGCCAGGTTCGTGTGGCTTGCCGTACAGCACATCGCAGCAGGCCTGATTTCCGGGGGCTCAGCATAAAGGCAAGCTACGATGGCGTGCGCGGACCTGGTATGACTACCTCTCACATGGTTTCTCTCTGAATCCCAAAGAATGGCGCGGCACAGGTGCGATATGGGGTGGTGTGAAGGCCAACTGCACAGGATTGACACCGATCGGACGCCGACATACACTCTACGCCACGGTTAGCAGGCTGGGGGCCATCGTGTGACCAATCCCCTCATGGGCCTGCTCGCCGCGTGACGCGGCACACTGCCTCGTGACGGAGAGGAGCGCTCTTTATGAAGTCACTTATGGAGCCAATCGCGCACCCTCGTCGCTTCCGCCTCCCTGTAGCGCTTGCTGGCAATGTGTTTGTCTTCGCGCTGATCCTCGCGTGCTGCAACCCCGGCCCTATCACATCGGGCCACGCAAGCGTCACCATTTGCGCCAATGACGCGGCGCGGGCGCTCGACTTTCCCGCGGACGCCTGCTTCAGCGGGACATTTCACGCGGTTGGGCAGGCCCAGTCGCTGCGTATCGCGGCGGTTGATCAGAACGGGAGCCCGCTCAAACAGCGGCAACTCAACGTGACCGTAAGCGGCGCTAACGCGCGCGCCGCGACCGTGACCACCGATGGCGGGGGACTCGCGACATATACGTATACAGCCGCTACAGCGGGGACAGACACGATCCAGGTGGCGGTCGCGAATGACAGCGCGAGCAGGACCGCGCGCCCCTCGGTGGTGCACTGGATCACGCCTCAGCATCTCACGCATCCGATCATCCTCGTGCATGGAATCCGTGAGGACGCCGGTGACTTCGCCCACCAGTTCAATCCAGGATCAGTGACGGATGGCGATCAGGCGAGCGACGCGCAGGAGCAAACCTGGACATCGCTGATAGAAGCGCTGAAGCTCGTCTACGATCCCGCGTCCATGGAGGCCTTCTGCTACGTGGATGACCCCGCATGGGTGACGGCGCCAACCGCATGTCCGGCAATCGAGACGCCGACCTGTGACACCACGCTGCCGGTAGGTGGCGCCTTGCCAAACGCCTGCGCCAGCCAGAGCTCGATAGATCTGAACGCGGTTATGCTCGCGCACGTTATCAAGGATCTCAGCGATCGGAATGGTGGCAAGAAGGTAACGCTACTCGCCTACAGCATGGGAACCGCCATCGTGCGAACGTTGCTTGCGGGCTGCCTGACCTCGTTAGGCTCAACCGACCAGCAGGACTGCGCGAATAGCAGCCAACTGGTGGATAACGCCTTCTTCCTGAATGGAGCGCAGCAAGGCTCATGGCTGCTCGCGCTCAAGCGGGGCCTTGACCCGGCGACGCTCGCGGGCAACGGCATTCCTGACGCCGTCAATTCACCGTTCACCTCAGTCCTCCCGCTGATCGCCCAGGGCATCAACAGCGCCGTCGGCGACACACTGGGGTTCAATCTCAACAACGGCGCCGAGACTGACCTTATGCCGCAAAGCGCGAACATCCTCGCGCACAACAGCGTGCAGCCCGCGGCGACGGTCAACCTCTACACCTTCTACGGCGACATCGAGATTGGCATGGATGTCAACTTCTATGTGTACACGCTCCCTGCGGTGAATACCCTGCCGGTAGGCGACCTGGTGATGCTCGCGCAAGACGATGACCCACTCGCCTCGCCGCTATGGGGTGGAGGCTCGCTCTGCGACAACTGCGGAGCGCTCGTAAACGGGTATCACAGCAATGGGCGCTATCATGCTTGGGCGCTCACCCAACGCTACATCATCAACATCAATGGTCTCGCGCCTCTGCTCTCAGCGCCAAGCGCGACCTCAGCGCTTCAAGGGGTGATCCAGTCACCAGTGCAACATCTGAACGTATCCCAGCCTGCCACCCAGGCGCCCGGTTCTTCTATCCAGCTGGTGGACGCGACGGGACTCGCTGGCGCCCCGACGACTGACATGCCATATGAAATTCTGCTCACGCTGATGCACGGCGATGGGTTGATCTAGCGAAGGCAGAGGAGGCATTCGATGACACAATCAAACAGGTCGCGCGCGCGCCAGCAGGATCGCTTGCGGCGCACAGCGCAGCGCGCGATGTGGCGCTCAGCCTTCGCAACGCTCTGGTCCGTGATACGACGCGGGGCCGGCGGGCGACCGGGGGCTGCTGTTCTGCTCCTGGTGTGCGCATCGTTGTTGACTGGCGCGCGAATGGGTGGCGTAGCGGACACGGGGCCCAGCCAGCATCAGGTCGTGCTTCGCGTGAGCCCGCCATCGAGTCTCCCGCAGGTAGCGCGGTGGATTGATGTGCATCATGGCACGTCCTATACGCTTGCGCTTCAAGCGGGCGCCTCAAGAGACGCGGCGGGTGGCTATCGGTTCACCTTCACGACACCCGCCGGAGATCAACTGGCGGCATCTCTCCCCATTACGAAGCTCCCGGATGGCTCATACACGCAGTCCACCCCGGTCGACACCACGACGGGGGCGCTCACATGCCTCAAAGGCATCCTGCGCGTCAGCAAGAATAGCGGAGGCGCACAAGCTATCGTCTACACACTGGTGACACGCTTCGACCAGTATGCAATGGTGGCCTATGCGCATCTGGTGTATGCGTTGACACGCGATGAGATAGGCGCGGCGGGCGTCTGCTCGGGTCTGACGGGGCAAGGGAATGAGCAGGCGCTGGACATGTTGTCAGGTTGCGCCGCGAGCGGCTGCACCAGCCCGGTGGATACCGCGGGGCCGACGGTGACCGCGTTCGAGTCGTCGGTGGTGGGCGCTGCCAAGCAAGGGGAATCGCCGTCGTGGAAGCAGATCTATGCGGGCACGTCACGTGTCATGACAGCGCAATATGGCGGCGATCGGTTCGGTACGCTCATCGAGCAGCAAGCTCAGAAGAAGGGGCGCATCAAGTCCATCACGCCGTCGCATTCGTCTCCGCAGATCCAGTTTGATGCGGCGGGGCAAGCGTACTTCGCCGTGACGGACTCGGTGGAGCTGGATAAGGGGGCTGGCAACACCTCGGTGGTCACCGTTACCTCGTATTACCTGCTGGAATCAGGTCAGTGGGTGTTCTGGTTCTCGATGCCCGTGGGGGCCTGACCGAATGGGAAGCCCGTCTCAAGCCGCGCGCGTTGAACGGCGGCCGTGAGCCGGGCTTCTCATTGGCTTTCGTCCTTGCCGCGCTGATGCGCCTGGAGGCGCTCGTAGCTGTTGGCCAGGTCCATCTAAACCAGGAGCTCCTGATTTACTCCGGGTATCCAGAAGAGCGACAGCGGCGCCCAGTCAGGAGCCTAAGAAAGCCGCGCCGCCAACGCTTCGCGCAACCCCGCAGCGGCATCCGCAATGGCCTGGTTCGCCCGCGACATGGCAAGCGGCAGGCGGAAGAACCCGTGAATCATGCCGTCATAGCGGATCATCCGCGTGGGGACCCCAGCCGCACGCAACCGTTCGGCATAGCGCTCGCCTTCATCGCGCAGGGGGTCGTATTCGGCTGACAGCACCAACGCCGGTGGCAGTCCTCGCAGATCCGGATGGCGCAGCGGGGCGAAGCGCGGATCGTCCCGGTCCCGCGCATCACGCAGGTAGTGGTCAATGAACCACATCATGTTGTCGCGGGTCAGATAATAGCCCTCGGCATTCTCGGCATAGGAGGCCATGCCGGCCGCATAATGATCGGTCACGGGATAGATCAAGAGTTGGAACGCGAGGGGAGGGCGGCCCCGATCCCGAGCCATCAGCGCGACCACCGCAGCCAGATTCCCACCCGCGCTGTCGCCGCCAGCGGCCAGGCGAGCAGGATCAGCCCCGATCTCCTCGGCGTGCTCCGCCACCCACATCACTGCCGCGTCCGCATCCTCGACGGCTGCCGGGAACTTGTGCTCAGGCGCCAGGCGATAGTCCACCGCAAGCACGACGCAGGGCGTCTGGTTGGCAAGCTTGCGGCAGACGTTGTCATGGGTATCCAGCGTGCCCAGCACCCAGCCACCACCATGGAAGTAGACCAGCGCCGGCAACAGGCCGGCGCCGCTCCGCATCGGCGTATAGATGCGCACGGGGATAGGGCCGCCCGGGCCGGGAATCGTCCGCTCATCGATACGCGCCACGGGTTCCGGCTCCCCCGCGAAGGTCAGGATTGCGAACTGGCGCTCCCGCACTGTGGCGAGCGCCTGCTCACGATATGGCGGCCGGCCCAGCGACTTAACGTAGTCGAGGTAGGCGCGCGCCTCGGGATCTAGGGGCATGCGCAGGTCCTTTCCGCACGATGTGCGCGGTCCGCATCACCTATGGGTACCGCCTGTGAGCGCGACCGCGCAGTCGAGCGCCCTGGCTGGCTAGCCAGGGCGATGTGATGATAGAACAAACTATATCGCGCGCTCACCTGGAAAGTGCGGCGCTCGGGTAGATGGGACTGGTATGCCGAAGGCTTGGGCAGGGTTTCCGAAACGCAGCGGCACTGTCCGTTGCGGACGCCTTATCCCAAGCTGTCATCCCCCCTCGTACAGACTCTACGCGGCGGCGCGGCGCGGCGGCGATTGCACGCTCATAAGGCGCCTAGGCCGCTGATGCTGCCTTTCTTGACGAGCGCGCCCACCTGGTCGGAGAAATGACACGCCGCGAAGTGACCACGCGCGGTCTTATCCTCGAGCGGCGGCTCGACCTCACGACAGATTTGCTGCGCAAGCGGGCAACGCGTATGGAAGCGACAGCCGCTTGGGATGTTGATGGGGCTAGGCAGGTCGCCGACCAGAACGATGCGGCTGCGGCGCTTCTCGATCCTTGGGTCAGCAATCGGAACGGCCGAGAGAAGCGCCGCGGTATACGGATGCAATGGGTTGACATACGCCTCCGCGTCGTCGGCCACCTCCATGAGCTTGCCCAGGTACATCACGGCGGTGCGCTGGGCGACATGGCGAACGACGCTGAGATCGTGAGAAATGAAGAGGTACGTAAGCCCCATGCTGCTCTGGAGGCGCTGCATCAGATTGAGGATCTGCGCGCGGATCGAGACATCAAGAGCGCTGACAGGCTCATCAGCAATGATGAACTGTGGCTCGATGCTGATGGCGCGGGCAATGGCGATGCGCTGGCGTTGCCCACCGCTAAACTCGTGCGGATAGCGGTCAATGAAGTCCGGATTGAGGCCGACCGTGCGCAGCAACTCCTCGGTGCGTTGCCGAATCTCGCTGCGCGAGCCAACGTTGTGGATGACCATTGGCTCGGCAATCAAGGCGCCAACGGTGTAGCGCGGATTGAGCGAGGCGAACGGGTCCTGAAAGACCATCTGCACGCGGCGCCGAACGGCGCGCAACTGGCTGCCCTGCAGCACCGCGAGGTCTTCGTTGTCGAGGAACAGATGGCCACTGGTCGGTTTATAGAGCCGGACGAGCGTTCGCCCGATGGTGGATTTGCCCGAGCCACTCTCGCCGACGAGTCCCACCGTCTGCCCGCGTGGGATCGAGAGGGAGACACCATCCACGGCATGCACGGCGCCGACCTGACGCTGAAAAATGATGCCCTGCGTGATGGGAAAATGCATGACGAGGTCTTCGATGCGCATGAGCACATCGCTCTGGACCTGGGGGCCGGGGGTGATTTCCTGCGCCACCATCTCACTCACCTCTCAAACTGCGTGCGGAGCGAGCATGGATTGTGCTGACCACCACGAGGTTCTCTATCATGCATCACCTGCTGACTACTCTCCAATTGACGTGCCGCCAACCGGGCGAATCGGAATGAAGCCGTTCCGTTCGGCGCGTTGCTGCTCCTTGGGATCGGTCACATCTACCCAGCACGCTGAAAAATGCGCTGGGCCTACCTTGCGATCGGGAGGGTAGGTCGCGCACTTGTCAATTCTGAAGGGGCACCGCGGTTGGAATGGACAGCCCTGAGGAGGGTGCAGCAGGTCCGGCGGTGATCCAGGGATCGTAACGAGCTCACTGCCTCTCTCAGCGGCCAGCCGAGGCACCGCGCCAAGCAGACCAAGCGTGTAAGGATGACGAGGATTGTCGAAGAGCTCCTCAGTCGGCGCCCGCTCAGCGATATGTCCGGCGTACATGACCAGGATGCGGTCAGTCACACCGGCGACGACCCCCAGATCATGCGTGATGAGGATCAGAGACGTGTTGAGATCGCGCCGCAGCCGGGCCAGCAGCTCAAGGATCTGGGCCTGGATGGTCACGTCGAGGGCGGTGGTGGGCTCATCGGCGATCAACAACTTGGGGTTGGTGGAGATGGCGATGGCGATCATGACGCGCTGGCGCATGCCGCCACTGAACTGGTGGGGGTAGCCACGCATGCGGCGCTCGGCGTCAGGGATGCCCACCGCCTCAAGTAGACTGCGCGCGCGCGCGAGGGCCTCCGCCCTGGACAATCCAAGATGGAGTTGCAGCGGCTCCACGATCTGGTCTTGGATGCGCATGACCGGATTGAGGCTCGAGATGGGGTCCTGAAAGATCATCGAGATCTGGCCGCCACGAATATCGCGCATCTCGGCTTCGCTCAGGCCCACCAGGTCCTGATCCTGGAAGAAGACGGCGCCGTCTACGATCTGTGATGGTGGCGTAGGAAGCAAGCGAAGAATGGATAGCGCGGTGACGCTCTTGCCCGAGCCGCTCTCGCCGACAATGCCAACGGCCTCGCCTTCCTCCACGTCAAAGCTGACGCCGTTGACCGCCTGGACAGGCCCTTCGCGAGTGCGAAACTGCGTCTGAAGGTCCTTTACCTCGAGTAGCCTAGGCACCTGCATCTCCTAATCCACCTGGTAGCGCGCTTGCGCGTACTGGGCTCAGCGCTCCGTCATTTGCGGATCGAGGGCGTCGCGCAGCCCATCGCCCATGAGGTTGAAGGCGAGCACGGTGACAAGAATGGCAAGACCGGGCGCCCACACCAGAAGCGGTTGTTGGGTGAAGTAGTTTTCCGAATCGGACAGCAGCACCCCCCAACTGGATGCTGGCGGCTGCAGGCCGAAGCCGAAGAAGCTCAGTGTGGACTCGGTAATGATATTGTTGCCCACGAGCAGTGTCGCGCTGACGACGATCGGCCCGATCGCATTGGGGATGATGTGGCGCAGAATCAGCCGCAGATCGCCGGCGCCCAGCGTACGCGCCGCTAACAGGAATTCACGCTCTTTGAGCGCGAGGAACTCACTGCGCACAATACGCGCGGTATACAGCCAGGAGAACGAAGCGATCAGGAGAACGATTTCCAGCGTTGTTCCCTGGGCAAAGAAGGTGGCGGACAGCAGGAAGAGAATCAGATAGAGAGGGACCGCGAGCAGCGCGTCAACGGTACGCATGAGGATGTTGTCGAGCCAGCCACCATAGAATCCGGCAAGCGCGCCGACGGTGACGCCGATGAAGATCGAGGCGAGCATCGCGAGGAGGCCCACCTGCAGAGAGACACGGGCGCCGTAGAGCCAGCGCGCCAACTCGTCACGGCCAACATGATCCGTGCCTAAGGGGTGCGCCCAACTGGGCCCCTGTAAGGCGATGGCGAAGTTGGGTGTGGTGGCTGGATCGAACTGTCCTCGCACTGGCTCGATAACGGGAGCCAACAAGGCGAGCACCCCCATGATCACCAGTATAACGAATCCCGCCACGGCGATACGATTTCTGAGGAACCTGTCCGTGATAATACGGAGCTGGCCGCGGCGCTTGCGCGCCAGCTCGGGCGTCGGCTCAATGAGCGGGGCCGCTGGCGACGGGGTTACGTGCGGCCCCTCGAACTGGGTGGCGTCCATCGCTCGACCTCCCTGGCGAAACTGGGTCACGAGTAGGTGATGCGCGGATCCAGAACTCCATAGAGCAGGTCCGCGAGCAGATTGACGAGAACAACCACCGTAGCGGCAAAGAGCAACAGCGTCAATAAGATGGGATAATCCCGAGCTCCAAGCGAGTCGTAAAAGAGCTTGCCGATGCCAGGCAAGCCAAATACGGTTTCGGTAACGACCGCGCCGCCGGCGAATCCAGCAATGTCGATCGCAACAACGGTGATGAATGGGATCAGCGCATTGCCCAGGGCATGACGGAAGAACACTGTACGACTGCTGAGCCCCTTCGCGCGCGCCGTGCGAATAAAGTCTTGCTTGACCGTGTCGAGCATGCTGGAGCGCAAATAGCGGCTCCAGGAGGCGATGAAGATCAACGAGAGCGCAATCGCTGGCAGTATGAGATGCAGCAGACGATCCCATGCAAACCAGATGAAAGGATACGTGTCAGCCTCGGGAGATGAGACGCCGAAGACGGGCCAGCCCGTCCCCAGCACGGTGGTGAAGAACGGGCGTAAGAGGACGCCGAAGACGTACTGGAGGACAAGGGCGATGAAGAAGATGGGCATTGCGATGCCGAAGTAGGCGCCGATTGTCGCCATGTAGTCGGTGAGCGAGTACTGGCGGATAGCGGAAACCACCCCCAGCAGCAGCGCGATGACCACGGCGCAGGTTAGCGAGAGCGCGAAAAGCTGCATCGTGTATGGTAACCTGGAGCCGATTTCGACCTGGACCGGCCGGCCGGTATTGAAGGAATCGAGGTCACCATGGAAGAGATGCTGCATGTAAGAGACGTATTGTAGCGGCAGCGGTTGATTCAATCCATATTTGGCAGCCAGCGCGTCGCGGGCGGCTTTCCCAAGGCGCGGATTGAACAACACCGCCTGTGGCCCACCAGGAATCAGGTAGAGCAGCAAGAAGAGGACAATAGAGAGCAGGAAGAGCATGAGCGCCGCTTGCGCCAGACGCCGGACAATGTAACGTCCCATCTGCCTCTTGCTCCTCTCGCTTGATCAGTTGGCGTCCATTACTCGCAGAGCACGAGTACGTACGAAACCTGGCTTCCTGCTCTGCGGACAGGGAGTCTCTTCAATTTCGCAGGTACTAAGCATGATGCGTGCTAAATTCGATGAAGGTATCGCTGAGTGCGCAAGGACGCGGCGGCTCCGGCAAACGAGCCGCCGCGCCGGACGGAGGCGCGCTAGTCGGCGCGCCTCCAGGATGAGTCTAGCTGACCCACCAGTCCCACACCGCTACGGTCTCCTCTGGGCCAAATGGTCCGGGAGCGTAGTTGTGAACCTTAGCGCTAGCCATCGCGATGTCCGGGTACGCGTAAAGGAAGAACATCGGTACCTGGCTTTGGATCTCGGTGTACAGGGTATGGTACTGCTGCTTGCGGAAGTTCTGGTCGGGGTTGGTCGTCGCGGTCTTGTCGGCAGTGGTGGCCGTCTGGTCGCACCAGTGCATGACATTGAAGCCACCCGCGGCCGGGAACTGGTCGCAGTCCCACTGGCTATTGTCGGCTGGATCGCCGGCGGTCGCCGAGCTGGCGTACTCGCCGATGTCGAATTTACCGTTCGGCAGGACGTCGCCGAAGTATGTATCGGCCGGATAGTTGACGATGTCAATCTTGACGCCGATGTTCTTCAGGTCCTGCTGCGCCGCCAGCTCGGTTGATTCGCGGCGGTTGTTCTTGGATGTGGTGCTCCAGCGCAGCTCGAGGGTGACTCCACCCTTGTGGCGGTAGCCATCCGCGCCCTTCGCCCAGCCATCTGAGTCGAGCAACTGGCCAGCCGCTGTGGGATCGTAGCCGTTGCAGGGGATCAGATCGGTGGCGTGCGCGAAGGTCGCTGGGGCGTCGTCGCAGGTCGCCTGGCCGGTGCCTCCCAGGATGTTCTTGATCATGGCGTCTGTGTTGACGGCCATCCTGATCGCCTTGCGGACGTTGGCGTCCTCAAGGATATGGTTTGTCGAGCTGTACAGGTTGAAGAACGCGCCCTCCCAGGTGGCCGCCGACTTCGGCAATGCGACCACATAGTTCGGAGCAAGCGCCTTGTACTGGGCCATCTTGGTGACGTCAAGGAACCAGGAGGTGTCAATCTGTCCGCTCTGGAAGGCGGTCAGGATCGTGTTCTGGTCCGTGATGATATTGAAAACGATCTTGTCGAGGTAGGGCCTGCCCGGTTGGTAGTAGTTGGGATTCTTGACGACGGTGATGTGGGATCCCGGCACGCGCTCACTGATCTTGAATGGACCACTGGACACTGGTGGCTGGAACGCCTGCTGCGACCCGGCGATCTTGGCTGGGTCCATGCTGCCGTACACAGCCTGCGGGATCGGCGAGAAGTCAAGCACGTCGGTCAGACAGTACGAGACGAACGTGACGTCCACCTGTTTGAGCGCGATGACGACGGTCACCGCATCTGTCGCCGTTACGCTGGCGATCTCACTGCCTTTCCACCCCGTCTTCTGGGCGTAGGCTGGGTTGCTCATCAGATTCATCGTGAAGACGACGTCCGCTGAGGTCAAGGGCGAGCCATCAGACCACTTGAGTCCAGGACGCAACTTGAGAGTGATGGTCTTGAAGTCGCTCGAATAGCCGCCATTGGCCGTTGTGGGAAGCTCGGTCAACAGACCAGGCTTGAGAAGTCCTGCGCTATCGGTGTAAACGAGCGGAGCCCACATCGTGGTCATGACCAACTGGGCATATGTCTCGTTTGACTGTCCGACGATCAAGTTGTCGGGTTGTTCGAAGAGGGCGTCGGTAACAGTGCCGCCAGATTTGGGCTGATTTCCGGTGACATTGCCAGGTGTGGGACCACACCCAGACAACACCAGCGCGAATAATGCGCTGGCGCCAAGCACGACTGACCAGAGACCGCGGAGTTTGGGCATCCTGGTAGCCTCCTGAGTAAACGGGAGCACGCTGCCATACCAGCTCACGGCTTAGCGGCCTCCCAAACGTCATAACGGACGGCTGAGCGGTATTATTCGCATATACGTCACAACTGCATGCAATCTCACACCAAGCTGGTGAGCTTGGAAGAACGGAGCGCGCGCGACGTCATGCCCGCGCTCCTGGCTGCGCCTAACAGAACTGGCGCTACACGACAGATGAGCTAAGTCAGTTGTGCGCGGTCCAAATGTTGCCCGGGCCCGCATAACTATCAGACTCACCCCAAACGATCTGCGTGCTGTTGGCGCTGTCTACATCCATTTCGAAGTAGTCGCCATAGGGCAAGCCAAAACCGTCCGTTGTCAGGTAGCTGTAGCCGGGCGCATAGCCGGAGATGCGCGTCTCGCCGCTCCAGGTCGCCCCACCGTCGGCGCTGGAGCGATACCAGACATTCCACTTGCCACCGATGCGCGTGTCCATCCAGCCGATGCGCACGTCACCCGCGATAGCGCCCGTCGTGATCGCGGGGAAGGCATGCTCCACGCCCTGCGGGGCAAGCGAGACATCTTGCCGTGCGGTGTATGTTAGCCCATGATCTGTCGAGCTGGCGAAAAAGATACGTTCCGGCGCATAGTCCGTCTGGTTCACCGTCGAATTCCACAGGATATAGGCGGTGTCGTCGCTCCCAATCGCCATGGAAATCTGCGCGCCCAGGAAGGCGTACCCGCAGTTAGTACAGGGATACGGCGCGCCGCTGACGCCGACCTTGTTGATGATCCAGGTGGCGCCGCCATCGCGCGTGACGCTGGTCCACAGGTTTACCGGACCCTTCGCCTGGCCGTTCTGCGTGTACCCATCGAACGAGAAGTAGATGTTCCCCTGCGAGTCAATGCCGCCGCCGCCGGCGAGTGACCAGCCAAGCTGGTTGCTGCCATCACTGATGAGCGCATTGGTCCAGGTCTGGCCACCATCGCGCGAGATCGCCGCGTAGACTTTTTGCACCGCGTTGTACGCTACGGCGATGGTTGAGCCGCGCACGGCGAGAATGTCTTTGTCCGTACTGCGCTGGAGCGTGTCAACGATGATTGGACCGCTCCAGGTCTGTCCGAAGTCGGTGGATTTCATCACAGCGATAGACGATTTACTGTTTTGCAGGAAGGCGGCCCAGACCGTCTTGCCATCCATCGGATCGACAGCTATCTGCGAATCATACTGTCCACCCTGCACAGCCTCTGGATCAATGGCGCGTGGCTGACTCCAGGTCGCGCCACCGTCACCTGATACCTGTAGCAGCACGTGCAGGTCGCATGAGGAGCAGCTTGTCTGTCCTGGCACGTCGTAGTGCTTATACAGTGTGTAGACATGCCCATAGTGATCTGTCGCAATCGCTGGCTCCCAGTCGTCACCAGCGGGAAATCCCAAGCGCGCCTGCGTCGTGAATCCGGAGGCGCTGGCTGGAGGCGTCGCGCCAGCATGGCGTGTGAGGAAGACGAAGCCGAGCGTGAGCGTGAGCGTGAGCGCGAGCGTGAGCGTAAGGACTGTCGCCACTGGTACGCGAATCGAGCGAAAGCGCATACACCCTCCAGAGTGGATTGATTGAGCATCTAGCCATCTGCGAGATCGGTGAGAGCGATCAGTGTAGCGCCAAGTATAGCATGCTAAGCGCAGCGTGTCTCAACTGCGGGTGACGCCACCCGCTCGAAACGCGCGCCTCACGTCCCACGCTACGGTTGCGCGCTTCAACACATCATGTTTCCTGAAACCGAAGGCGTATCAAACTGGCTCTTCCCTCAACACATCCCCTCCGCGTGCAGTTCCTCAGTAAGCTCGTTGAGCGCGCGCTCGAACCGCTCGACCAACTCATCCACCTGCTCGCGCGTGATGATGAGCGGCGGCGTGATCATGGACCATTCGCCATACTTGCCACCGCTCTGCCGCCGGGCGTAGAGGATGAGGCCGTGCCGCAATCCGACGACTCGCAGGCGGTTGGTGACGTACACCTCAGAGGGGAAGGCGCGCTTGGTCGCTTGGTCCGCCACCAGCTCGACCGCGCAGAGCATCCCTCGCCCACGCACGTCCCCTACGATCGGCGACCGATCCTTTAGCTCTTCCAGCCGCGCCTGGAGGTACGCCCCCGTCCGCTCGGCATTCCCGATGAGGTCCCGCTCGATGGTCTCATCGAGCACGGCGATGCCTCCAGCGCAGGCGACCGGATTGGCGCTGTAGGTGTGGGAAACGTTGAAGCCCGCCTCGTCGGCGAGCGGGTCCACCATCGTCGCTGGCGCCAGGACCGCGCCCAGCGGCGCGTAGCCCGCGCCCAGCCCTTTGGCCAGCACGACCAGATCGGGTTGGGCGTCGGCCCAGTAGTGCGCCGCCAGGAACCTGCCCGAGCGCAGGGCGGTGATCACCTCATCGAAGATGATGTACACCCCATACTGACTGCAAATGCGCCTGATCTCCCGGAAGTACGCTGGGGGAGGCGTCACCGCCCCAGTCGCCACGCCGCCGATCGGCTCCAGGATGAAGGCCAGCGCGCGCTCGGGACCGATCCGCAGAATCGCCTCCTCCAGCGCGCGGACGGTCGCCATCGCCGCATCCTCGGCGGTCTGGCCGGGCGCCAGGCGATAGCTATAGGGGGCCGGTATCTTCGTCGAGAACTGGACCATCGGCCCGTACAGCGGTTCCAGGTCCTCATTCCCCGACAACGCGATGGTCCCTAGCGTGCTGCCATGATAGGAGGGCAGCAGCGAGATGATATGGGTCTTCTCGCGCTGCCCCTTGGCGTACGCATACTGCCGCAGGAACTTGAGCGCCATGTCGTTGGCTTCCGAGCCGCCGGAGACGAAGAAGCAGCGCTCATAGCCGGGGCCCGCCAGCGCGGAGACCTTGCGCGAAAGCTCGATATTGGGCCGGTGGCGCGCGTAGCGCACATAGGTAAACGTGAGTTCTTTGGCCTGCCGCGCCATGGCGTCTGCCACACGGGCGTTGCCCTGGCCGAGATTGCTCACCATAACGCCCGCGATGGCGTCAATATAGCGGGCGCCGCGGTCGTCCCACAGGTAGATGCCCTCACCCCGGACGATCGTTGGAAAGTGGGTCGCGTAGGCGCGCTGATAGAAGACGTCCTGCGGCCCGCCCACAGGCGGCCGCTGGAGCATTCCGGTCACAGGATCGTTGGCGATCATCGGATCATCGTGGATGCTCATCGCGTCGTGGCGCTCCATTTCCTCTTGGGTAGTATCAGTGCGAGCCGCTCTATCGCGGTTTCCGTCGCGCCCTCATAGGCGCTCTCCGCATGGGCTCTATGCGCTCATGCGGAAGAGGAATCACCACCTATGCCATTGAGCAACCAGCGCCCGCTGTTCGAGCTCCCCCGACAACGTCGCCTACCTGCGCTGCGCCCACATGTCGCCCCTCCTCCGCGCCGTTCGCGAGGCGGGAGCGGCGGGAGTCGCCCGCCAGCCGCAGCCGTGGCGCCTCCACCCCAGCGACTTCTTCGCAGAGGCGGAGATGGCGCGCGCTCTTCGGCGCGTTGATTGGCGCGGATGCGGAGGATGTGGCCATCGTCCCAGCCGCCAGCTATGGCGTTGGGGAGGCGGCGGCTGAGCGCCGCATCCAGACGCCCTACAACATGCGCTCAATCTCTCCCAGAACGCGCGCTACCTGTTCATGGCGCTCGGCATACGTGAATCATCGGTGAGCGCCGGCGCCTTCGCCATTGACTGCATTGACCGCTTCGCTCGCGCCCATTCGTAGCGCATCATCACGATCGCCGCGATGACCACGAGGGTCAGACCCGCCCCAAGCGCCCACTCAAGCGCGCCAGAGCCCATATCCGGATCAAAACCGGACACAAGTTCAATCCAATCACTATGGGTGACTGTAATCATGAACACGAGTAGCGTGACGCTGGTGGCGCCCAGCTCGATCCAGAACCGTCGTCGTAGAGAGTTCATCATCATGTTTCATCACTTCGATTGGCACGAACCACAACGCCCAACGCGCCGTGTGTTTGCCATTATAGAACGGACTTGCGAATGGAGCGTAATTTGACGCCAATCAGCGAAGACTCGCGGCCAAGCGCGTTAGCGCTCACGTAAATCCAACGCATTGCGGATCGCATTCGCCGCCAGCCACAGCGCTTTGCCCCGCCTGACATTTCAACCATGCGGCGCTCAAACGCGGGGAACTCGCCGCTCTTCGTGGCCAATAGCCTCCCCCGGCCGCATCCGCGGCGCCCCGCTGCGGGGATAGCATACCTCTGCTATAGTGGAAGCGCAGGCGTCTTGCAACGCGCTTGAATCGTCCAAACGGGCGCGGAACAACGATGGCATGAGTGTATTGAGGAGGACAAGTCATGGCTACGCGGCCGACATCGAGCAAAAGGACGGCGCCCAGCGCCACACAGCTTGCGTTCGGCGCCGCACACACCAGGCAGGCTGAGCGCCCAACCGGGCTGGCCGCCTTGGCCCGGGCGGCAAAGCAGCCAGAGCCGCGCCGCGTCGTGTCCTCTGACCGCGCCGGAACACCCGCCGATCGCACGAGAAGCGCTCCAGCCCGCGCGCGAAACACGTCCGCCTCCGGCGCCCTCGCCCACAGCGAAGAGGAGACATCTTCGGCCGTACCCTCCACGACAGAGGGAGCGAGCTTGGGGGAGAAGGCTCTCACCTGGCGCAGCATTGGCCCCTTCCGCGGTGGACGCGTCGTTGCGGTCGCAGGCGATCCCACCCACCCGTATACGTTCTACTTTGGGTCCACGGGCGGCGGTGTCTGGAAGACCACGGATGGCGGACGCTACTGGCAGAATGTCTCAGATGGCTACTTCAAGCGAGCGTCGGTTGGCGCGCTGGCCGTCGCTCCCTCCGATCCCAACGTCATCTACGCTGGCATGGGCGAGTCCACCATCCGTGGCAATGTCTCGCACGGAGACGGCGTCTACAAATCCACAGACGCCGGTAAGACCTGGACCCACCTCGGCCTAGCCGCCACACGCCAGATCGCACGCATCTGTGTGCATCCCGCCAACCCCGACCTCGTCTACGTCGCGGCGCTGGGCCACGCCCACGGCCCTAATCCCGAGCGTGGCGTGTATCGTTCGCGTGATGGCGGCGCCAACTGGGAGCATGTGCTCTTCCTCAATGAGGATGTCGGCGCCAACGAGCTGTCACTCGATCTCCACAATCCGCGCGTTCTCTACGCGACGTTCTGGCGAGCGCGCCGCCTGCCCCATAAACTGGAGAGCGGCGGCGAGGGCTGTGGCATTTGGAAGACCACCGATGGTGGCGATCACTGGACCGAGCTCACCCACAATAAGGGCCTGCCCACTGGCGCGCTGGGCAAGATCGGTATCACCGCCTCGCCCGCGCGCGCCGACCGTGTGTGGGCCGTGGTTGAGGCCGAGCAGGCAGGTGTCTACCGCTCCGATGATGGTGGCGCCAACTGGGAGCTGACCTGCGGGGACCACGCGCTTGGTCCGCGCCCCTGGTATTACCAGCATATCCACGCCGATCCCCAGGACCCTGAAACCGTCTGGCTGCTCAGTGTGCGTCTCTGGCGCTCGCACGACGGCGGGCGCAGCTTCCAGCGACTGGCCATTCCTCACGGCGACAATCACGCGCTATGGATTGACCCCCGCGATTCCAGTCGCCTTATCGAGGGCAACGATGGCGGCGCGTGCGTCAGCTTCAATGGCGGCGATACATGGTCCTCGCTGATGAACCAGCCCACCGCCGAGTTCTACCACGTGACTACCGATACGCAGACGCCCTACCGCATCTACGGGGCCCAGCAAGATAACACCACGCTCAGCGTCCCCACTCGCTCGGTCAACGGCATCATCACCGAAGCCGATTGCATAGAGGTGGGCGGCGGCGAGAGTGGCTACATCGCGGTGCGCCCGGACGACCCGCACATCATCTACGCCGGCAGCTACCAGGGCTACATCAGCCGCTACGACTGCCGCACCGGCCAGCGGCGCGATATCAGCGTCTGGCCCGAGCTGATGCTTGGCTGGCCGGCCAAAGATGTGCGCGAGCGGTTCCAGTGGACCTTCCCCATCCATCTCTCGCCACACGACCCCAACCTGCTCTATGTTGGCGGCAACCATGTGCTGCGCTCCACGGACGAGGGCGCCAGCTGGCAGGTCATGAGCCCTGACCTCACACGCAACGACCCCAGCCGCATGCAGGACTCTGGCGGCGCGGTCACACTCGATAACTGCGGCACGGAATATTATGGGACGGTCTTTGCGCTCGCCGAGTCGCCATGCCAGCGCGGCCTGCTGTGGGCAGGCTCGGATGATGGGCTCGCGCATGTTTCGCGCGATGATGGTCAGCGCTGGGACAACGTGACGCCTGCCGCTCTGCCAGAGTGGGCGCTGATCAGCGTGATCGAGCCCTCGCCGCATGATCCTGCGGTCGCCTACCTCGCCGCCAACCGATACAAGCATGACGACTTCGCGCCCTACCTGTTCAAGACCGCCGACTATGGCCGCCACTGGGTCGCCATCACGAACGGCCTGCCCGCGGATGTCTTCACGCGCGTCATCCGCGAAGATCCGGCGCGGCGCGGTCTGCTGTACGCAGGTACTGAGACCGGCGTGTATGTCTCCTTCGACGACGGGCTCAACTGGCAGCCGCTTCAATTCAACCTGCCCGTCGTCCCCGTTCACGATTTGCAGGTCAAGGACGATGATCTGATCGCCGCGACACATGGACGCGCGTTCTGGGTACTGGACGATCTGAGCGTGATGCGCCAGTGGTCTGATGTCCCGCGCGATGGCGCCTTCCATCTCTTCACGCCGCGCCCGACTGTCAAGTTCGCGGGTGGCGGTGGGTTCGCCTCTCCGGCAGTGGCCGGCGTCAACTTCATGCACACCGGAGTTGGCTATGTGGCCTACCGCGAGGTGGCGCAGGCAGACGGTGAGAAGCGGCGCGTCTTCCTGGATGCTGGGCAGAATCCTCCGGATGGCGTCACCATCAGCTATCTGCTGCGCGCCAAGCCCGAAGGTGAAGCGACGCTCACCTTCCTGGATGCCCACGGTCGCGAGATCAAGCGGTTTTCCAGCGCGGAACACAAGACTTCGCGCGCGCGCGCCGGCGATCTGAAGACCATCACCGGAGCGGAGGTCCACACCCGCGATGAGCCGCGCGTGGCCATCGAGGCGGGTCTCAACCGCTTCACCTGGGACATGCGCTACCCCGATGCTGGATGGGTGGATGGCTATATCACCGAAAGCGGCATCCTCTCCGGTCCCATGGCCGCGCCGGGACGCTATCAGGCGCGCCTGACGGTTGGCGACCAGACGCAGACAGTGGCGTTCGAGATCGCCAAAGACCCACGCATCAGCGCAAGCCAGGAGGATCTAGACGCGCAGTTTGCCTTGCTGTGCCAGATTCGCGACAAGGTCTCCGAGATCCATCAGTCAGTCAATCAGTTGACCAGTATCCGCCAGCAGTTGCGTGAGTGGAACAGCCGCGCGCGCAAGCTCGAGGCGCCTACCCACGAGGAGCTGGCGCGCCAATCCACCGCGCTCATCGCGCGACTGGATGCCATCGAGGGAGAGCTGATCGAGACCCATATCGCTGAGGACGACGACACCCTTCGCTACCCCGTCAAGCTCAACGTCAAGCTCGCCGCCCTCATGGGCGTGGTGGCCAGCGCCGATGCCGCGCCCACCCGGCAGGCGCGGGAGGTCTGCGCCGCGCTCTGCGCCCAGGCCGATACCCAGCTCGCGCGCCTGCGCGAGCTGCAGGACGGTGAGCTGGCGGCTATCAACACACGTATCCGCGAGGCGAGCCTGCCAGCGATTGCGGTATTTGCTCAGGCGACCGGCGCCGCAGAGGAGCAGCCGGCAACCAGCAAGGGCGAATAGAGCGGCCGAACTACAAAGCTTCCTGCGTGTCACGCAGGAAGCTTTGTAGTTCACCCAGAACAATAGCCACTCACCATGAGCGATCGGGATCAAGGCTGGGGGGCCAATTCAACATCGGTAACACCGCTCGCTAGCCACGAAACGCCTTGAAATCCAGGGTGGCCCCACTGGGAATCGAACCCAGATGCTCGGTTTAGAAGACCGGTGCTTTGTCCATTAAGCTATGGGGCCAGGGCTATGGGGCCAGACGCGCCGCTTGAATTCCCGACTTTTCGACGTATGCCACGCCGCGAAATAGGGTGATATCTGATGCTACGCGAGGCGCGCCTAGCACAGCAACAGGCGTCGCGCACAGCCTCCACTTTATCATATTCCGGTGTCCGCCAGCCTGCCGGCCAACCACCTCGCCACTGCCTCATCCTCGCCACCCGTGCTCACCGTGCTAGGGATGCGGCTGCGCCGCCTGGACACGCCATCGGCTGCCCAGCAGATGCTATATCACATTGCAATATAAACGAAAGGAGGGACGACGCTTCCACCAATACCTGCCAGCCGCCGATTGGCATACAACTTGCGGATAACAGGCAGGTGGTGAGGCATCCCCTCCGAAGACGCCACACCCTGGCGCACGGATGCGCCCTCTTTTCCTGAGTCGCCGCCAGCAAGCCGTTTTGCAGCATGGCGCCCTTTTTGCAGCAAGACAACGCAGCCGCCAGGTCGCGGTCGCGCAGGCATCCGCCCTGCGTCCGGCGCAAGGAGATTGCGCCACCTTTTCCCTGAATCGCCGCCACGAGGGCGGAGCGCATGTCAGGCGTCTCACAGGCTGGAGCCCCTTCTACTTTGGCAGGCGCGCGGCCACAACCATGCGCGCAGCCACCCTCTCCCTACGGCTGGCGCATGGGGATTGCGTCGTCTTTCGAGCCGCGGCAGACGGTTCCACGCTACCAAGCTGGAGATGGATAGGCCGCGACTGATTGTCAACCTGCCCATTGCGAATGACCTGATCACCACATCCCAGCGTTTCTGTGTAGTTGCGCCCGTTTGGTTGCCGGTGCGCAGTGTGACTAGTGGGCAGGCCATCGCAGGAGCCAGACTACCTCCGGATCCCTCGTCATGAACAGAGTCTCCGCGACCACATCTCGACCACTGGGCGCACGCCTAGCTGTTCGCGCCCGGGCCAATCTCGCAGAAGGGTGGAGAGGTCGAAGCAGTCGTACATTGCCAGTCGAAGGTACCGGCTGTCAGTCGCTGCCCGTTTGATGCCTGGAAGATGCTGGCGTCAAGCGAGTTGGCAAGTTGCTGACTCATGTAGACGTGGTCGGGTCCCAGTGACCCGTAGCCAGCCCCCGTTCCGACTTGGGTCGCGTCTGTCGGCAGAAAGAAGGCGACGATGGCCGCGCCCTCTGTGACACTCCAGGCTGAACCACTTAGTCCATAGATGTCGATGAGTTTGACGCGATCCTGTCCGTCGATACTCTCACTGGATTGCGTGGTGTGCACGACCAGTTGCGCCTGCTGGCCGTAGATCGTGGTGTCCCACGTGTACTGGCTGGACTCGGCGCCGTATGTGGCTTCGAAGTCGGTGAGTGGGCCGCCCAGCAGTGCGCCGGAGACGGTGACAGGCGGAGGTGGCGACGTGGGGACCGGTGACGTGGGGATCGGCGTGGGCGGATGCTGCAGCGCATTGGCGGTTGCGGTCGCGTAGAAGACGGTCTCAGTGGCGGACATCACCGCTTGAGTGGCCTCGGCGCTGACAGCGGAGGCGGTTGCGGTCGCGTTCGCGGGCGCCGCGACAGTCGCTGTCGCTGAGGCGTCCGCGGCCGATGAGATGGAACCGTTGATGGCGCCCACGACGCAGCAGAGGATGACGAGCCCAGCGATCACGCCGAGGATGATGCGGTTGTTGCGCCTCGCCACGGTGGCGTCAGCGGTGGAGGAAAAGGGCCATATAGGTCGTATGGGGCGCTGCGCGGGCGGGTGTGGAGGGGGCGCTGTGAAAGATGGGACGGTGGGCGCGCCAGGCGGCGCAATCGGGCCGCTGAGCGGATTCAAGGGTGCAGTGGCAGGGGCGGACCCATAGGTATACGTCGCCATGATGGTGTTATCGGACAGGCGGCGGAGGTCAGTCACGCGCCACCCGGATGACGCCATGTTCGTGGCGTCCGCAGTGTATTCGCCATCAAAGCGGTAATGGCGCGTCTCGGTTCGTGGGGGTTGCGGCGCGCTCATGGTGGTAGCCTCCAGTGAGCCATCGGGGCGATGTGTTGAGTGTGGCCTGTCATCCGTCGCGAGTAGCTGGGGCGCGCATGATACGCATGCGCAGAGGAGTCGAACAGCATACGCGCGCAGTCAGCCAGAGTTTGTCGTCGCCTGGCGCCGTCCCGCGCTGTCCAGGCGTTCGGAGGGATGGCGCTTACGCTGGCTCTGCGCCGCCGGCTCAGCGCGTGGGTGTCGCGGTCGGCGCCACAGGGATGGCGGCGGGCGCGACGATGTGGAGAGCGACGTCCCAGAGGGGAGTCAGGGAGAGGACGAAGATGAGCGCGCCCACGATGGCCAGGATGAGGTAGACATACCGTGCCAGGCGCCAGTAATGCATGAAGCGCGCCTCCTCGGGCGCGAGCCTGGCGAGCAACGCCGCGCGCTCTCTCTCTGGCAGCTCGCGCATGTCGGTGAGCGTCGCGTTCAACCCGTCACGAGCCAGCTGCTTCTGGTCAAGGCGCGCGCCCAGCAGATACCAGTAGATAAAGGCGACATACCCTGTATAGAGCAAGGCGGCCAGCGCCACGACAGGCCGCGACACGGTTGGCTCGATCAGTCCGGCGACGACGACGCCCACGATCAGGCCAACCGTCTTGAAGAGATTGTCCACCACGTCATTGGTGAGATCGCCCACGGCCTTGCGCGTAGCGTCCGCGTAGCCATTGACGGCTTGCAGGGCGGCGTCGCGAAGCTGGAAGTAGCGCTCAGCGCGCCCACTCAGGTAGACCGTGAGATTGGCGCGCGCGGCATTGAGCGCCAACCCCGCCGCCGCCCGGACATCCTCCAGCGTGGTCTCTGACGCGGCGGGTAGCTCACGCACGAGCGCGTCACGCGCGATCGCTAGCCGGTCGGGTGAGGCGTCGCGATAGGCCCAGTCCGCCAGCGCGATCAACGCATCCGGCTCCTCATCTGGCGCGGGCTCGGCATCCGCGATGAGCGGCGCGGATGGCGTGGCGGTGGATAGGGCGGGAGCGGCGAGATCCAGCCGCAAGGTGGCGGGGCGCGTCCCGGCGAAGCGCAGGGTGGCGGGGCGCGTATCCGCGTCGAGCACGCTGGCCAGCGCACACACGGCGACGGCGGCGCGCAGGGCGGCCAGCCGGTCCGCGACCGCCTCCAGGCCGGGCATGCGGGAGATGACGCGCAGGTGGTCGGGCATGAAGGGTAGGTCCAGCCCGCTCCAGGCGCTCTCGGCGTCGCGCAGCTTACGCGCCTGAGCCACCCGCCGGGTGAAGCGCCGCCACGCCTGCGGCGTGAGCGTGAGCCACTCGGTGGGGGCCGGGCCAGCCGCGCCGACAACCTCCAGCGTGACACCCGCCAGATAGCCCGTCCCCTCGCAGAGCGCCACCACTGTCCGCCGCTCGTCGCCGCCCAGCCCGCGCTCGCGCCAGAGCGCCGCCGCGCCCAGCGAGAGCAACTGCCGCAGCGCCGCCTCGGTATAGAACACCACACAGGCGGACGGCGCCTCGGCTGGCGCGCCCTGCGTCGCGCGGGCCGCCAGCAGCCGCTGCGCCTGGTCCAGCGCGGCGCCCTTGCCGATGCGCAGGTCTACACCTACCGAGACGCTATCGCCCTGGGTGGCCGCGACCGTTTCCGCATCCGCGCGAAAGTCCGCCAGCGCGCGCAGGGGAGCCTGTCCCGCGCGCAGCTCCGCCCGGATCGGATCGAGCGAAGGGTCGAGGCCGACCAGTGATAGGTCGAGCTCCAGATCGGCGCCAAAGCGCGCGAACGCCTCGCGCAGCGTCGCCTCATCGGCCTCGGCGATCTCTTCGACCGTGCGGTTGATCTCGCCTATCACGCCGTCGAATGCCTCAGCGGCCGCCAGCGCGTCCAGGCTGAAGCCGAAGGCCAGGCCCAGCGCGCGCGCCGCCTCGCCCATCCGCTGAAGCGCTGCCAGCGCCTCCACGACTTCGAGCGTCTCCGCCGTTCCGGCTCCGGCTGGCGCGTGGCTCTCCGCTGGCGCGGGGGCTTGTCCCGGTGGCGCCTCGCGCGCGTCGGGCAAGATAGGCGGCCGGGCCGGGCGCTGTGGCCGCTCTGTTCCGCTCACTCGCTCACCTCACGGAAGATCAGCGAGGCCAGCGTCAGCCGCGCCTTGCCCTCAGCGTCGCGCTCGTCCATGACGCGCACGAGCGACTCGAAGCGCGCCGAGGGGACGGTCAGCCGCGCGCCGCCGTCTAGCTCGATGGTCACCTTCTCCAGATACTTCTTCGCGGTGGCGCGGTCCACCGGGAAGAAGGGATGGTCGCTCATCGCTCCGTCCATATCGTCCACATCGAAGAGCGCTCCGGTCAGCCGCGCCAGCAGATCATCGGCCTCCGCGGGCTGACCCGGCAACGCCTGCTCAACGAATGGGCGCAGCTCGACCCGCTCGCCCGCCAGCGCCGCCCGGCGCGCGGCATAGAAGCTCAGCAGCTCGCGCGGGGTGAAGCCGCTGGCGCGGCGCTGGAGCCAGGCGTTCGTCTCAGAGAGGAACAGGCGCGTCTGCCGCCGGGCTGAGGCGGCGAGCGTCGCGGCGAGGAAGTCGCGATAGAAGAACGCCGCCACGCCGTCCGAGCGCGGCCCGGCCTGCGTATCGAGCAGGCGCACGGTGAACTGGCGCGCGCCGTCACGCGCGTCGCCGCTGGTCGAGATCAGCGCGCACTTCTGCAAGCCCTTGGCCTCTGGCAGGAGGTTGGTCGCATGCTCGATGCTCACGCGTAGGCGGCCGCTCACACGCCGGAAACCGCGCGTCAGCCGCTGCTCGTCGGGGTCCATCTTGAGCAGCGCGACATGGCGCTCACCATTGTCCTCGGTGACATAGGCGATGACGACGAAATCGCCGGGAACAATCTGACCGGCGCGCAGCGTCATGAAGTCGTAGAGGCGTTGGGCCAGCGCGCGCGAGGCGGCGACGAAGCGCGTAGAATCGCTCAGCAGCGCCGTGAGTTGCTCCGGCAGCGCGCGGTCATCCTCACGGAAGCGCGCGCGCCAGTCGGCCTTCTCTCTGGCGGTGACGACGTGATTGGCGAAGAAGCGCGCGCTGTCTTCATCGAGGATGGCCTCATCGTCCACCAGCTCACAGCGGCCCGCGCGATGGTCCAAGTGGTGTAGGATGAGCCGCTCGATGCGGATCGCGGGCTCGCTTGGGGACGTGGCCCGCTGGCTGGATGGGACGGGAGCGCGCGCTTGACGTGTCACGTCCGCCGTATCCACCGCCACCGCGACCTCCGCGCCGGATGGGCGCTCGCTGATCTGCCGTCGCGTCATGCTCCGCCTCCACAGTCCTCCGGATGGCTGCCCATGTAGCTCCTCATTCATATTCCCGTCTAGTGTACAGCAAGCGGAAGGAGGTGGGAAGCGGCGCGGCCAACCGGGCAGGGGCACAGGCGGGCGATATGGTCCGCATGACCTCATGACCCGTTTGGGGCGCCGGCCGCCAGATCATGAACCGTTCGCCGGAATGGCCCGTAAGATGCGTAGAGGCGTGGCCAGAGAGGATAGAGCATAGGACCCACTCACAGGACTGTCAGTGCGCGTGGTTACTCCGCTTGCCATGTCTCGTCTCTGCCTGTGAAGCGTGTATTCGCGCGGCATACTCGTGACCGCGTGGGCAGGCGTCACATCAACGAAGGGTTTGGGCGCTGGTGGAATTTGGTGTTACGGAATACACGCTCGTCTTCCGCCGCACGCTGCGCCAGCGCGCGGGGGTTTCCGGCGCCCGCGCCATTTGGATGGTCGCGCGGCCCATTACTCAGCCCGCCCAGCGGACGGACGAGCCGCCGCGCGATGTGTCGCAGGTGTTCGTCGTGCCCATCTGCTCGACGCTGGCGCTCGACCGCACCGCCTACGAGCAGTTCCTCATGCGCAGCGGCGCCCTAACCCGCGCGCTCCGTGTGCTGAACCGCCTGACCTTCGCCCAGCCCCAGACGGCGGAGAACGCCCGCAAGCAGATCCAGTCCATCGTCATGGCGGCGGAAGTCAACCACATCGTGCGCCGCCTCTCCGCCTGAACGATATCCTCCACGATATCCTTCCCGGCCCCCTCTCCCAGACGGTAAAGGAGAGGGGGTCTCGCGCGTCTGGGCAAGGGCGCGTAGAGGCACGCGCAAGCGGAAGGACGGAAGACATGAGTGGCTCCATGATCGACTTCACCCTTGGTAAGGCGCGCTTCGTTTACCGGGCGGTAGGCGTGGCGATCCACGACGAGCATGTCCTGCTCCACCGCTTTGACGACGCCGACTACTGGATATTGCCCGGCGGTCGCGTCGAGATGGGCGAGACGGCCAGCGAGGCGGTCGCGCGCGAGATGCGCGAGGAGCTGGGGCAGGAGGTCACGGTGGGCCGCCTGCTCTGGATCGCCGAGAGCTTTCTGAAAGCCGAACGCCACAACTTGCATTCCATCGGCCTCTATTACGCCATCTCGTTCCCCCCCACGTCGGATTTTCACAGGGACCGGCTGCCCTTTACGACCGTGGATGGCCGCGCCCACCTGTCGTTCGCGTGGCACCCCCTCAGCGCCCTCGACGCGCTGACGATTAGCCCGCCCTTCCTGCGGCGTTATCTGCGCGAGCTCCCCCAGAGCCCGATGCACATCCTCGACATCAGGAACTAGCGCCCGTCGCTTCCCTTGACACGCGATGTCCTGGTATGATGCGACGCGTCAGGAAGGAGGCGGCGGATGCCGCATCGAGCGCGCGATCTTGCGGAGCCACATCCCAACGGCATGGGGGCATGCGCAGGCGAGGCATTGATCACGAGAGACGCATCGACATCGTGGATGCTCATCACCACACTCGCCATTGCCATCCTATTCGGGGCGCTCTCACTCGCTGGGTGCGATACACGGTCAGGCTCGCCGTCCAGGCGAGCGACTCCTGCCGCGACTGGTGAGCATGTCTACTACACGTACCCCACAGGCATTACACTTCCATCAGGCGCCAGTAAGCCAACCGGTGGCGAGGTGGCGGCGTTAGACACGGGAACTGGAGCGATGGCTTGGCGGCGTCCGACGGGTACACCACTGTTTAAGCCAAACGAGATTAATCATGTTGTCTATGTGAGCAGCTATTCTGATGATCCGCGCGCCTCGACGCTCGACGCGCTCGACCCGCGCGCTGGCAAAGCGATCTGGTCGCATACGACCCAGGGCACATTCGCTAACCCGCCTGTCGTCGTCGATGGGACGATTTATGTGTCAGCGTCTCAGCAAGACAGTACCGGAGGCTTCACGGGCATCGTGCAGGCGCTCGGTGAGCGCGATGGCGCGTTGCGCTGGCAAATCTCGACCGCCGGAACGCCCTCTCCAGCGGCGGTGGATGGTAAGACGGTGTATGTCGCTGCCATGGGTTCCCCACTCAGCGACAGCTCACTGCTCGCGCTCGACGCAGGAACCGGGCATGTACGCTGGCGCTACGTATCGACCGCGCAACTCTCGACCCTTGACCCTCGCCGTGGCCCTTCGGACGCTTTGCTCCCGCCGGCGCCAATCGCTGGGCTGGTCATCACCATTAGCACAATTCGCGACAGTCACGGTTTTGCGATTCAATCAGTCCTGGCGCTTGATGCGGGGAGCGGCAAGCCACGTTGGCAGTATTCCACTGGTGGAATCGTGGGCGCGCCGGTGATCGCGCATGGAGCGCTCTACATCAGCGCCGATATTGTGGAAGGGAACGGCTCGTATTCCACCCTCGTGGCGCTGCGGATTACTGACGGGGCTCTCCTGTGGCGGCGGGATGCTGGCAGTGATCACGCGGCGCAGGTACTGGTAACGGATATGGCGTTCGCGGAAGGAGCGGAGGGGCAGGGATCGCCGAGCGAGCCGCGCCTCCTGGTCATCGAGTCCCACGTGACCCAAGGGACCACGACAGCCGCGATGGTGGGGCTCTCGCCGAGCGATGGCCACGCTCGCTGGACTATCAGCATTGGCCGGGGCAGCATCGGAGCGCCGTTGCTGACGGGAGACTTCGCGCTGATTCAGGCCTTGGACCAGTCCGCTCCTAATCGAGGCACAGTGCGAATGCTGGCCATTCAGCCGTCCGATGGAACCGTGCGCTGGCGTCAGGACATTGGGGACTGGCCGACGTTCAACGATGCCACGCCCTGGGTGGTCGGCGGCTCGATATACGACACTGTCACAAGCTATAGCGGCAATACTCCGCGGGTCTTCCTCATCGCGCTCCGTATCAGTGACGGCGCGCGCCAGTGGCAGTGGCATGTAGGAAGCCCGTGAGGCAAGGGGACGAATGCGCAAAGTGCGCTCGCACGAACGCGGCACGTCAGGATGAAGGCCTCGCCATTCTTGAATGGCGACCAGCCCTCGTCGCCAGCCGGGAGGGCGCCAAGCTGCCGCGAGAAGCCAGAATTGCCCCAATGTTCATCGCCTCCCGTTCCAATTCCAGAGCAGTAAAGGAGCGAGAGGCTCGCGCATCTACGGCATGGACATGCGCGCACAAGCGGACGGGAGGAACGAATGGGCGACTCCATGATTGACTTCACGGTTGGCAAAGCGCGCTTCTTTTACCGGGCAACGGGCGTGGCGATTCAGGATGATCACGTCCTGCTCCACCGCACAGATGACTCCGAATACTGGATGCTGCCCGGTGGCCGGGTTGAGATGGGCGAGACGGCCAGCGAAGCAATCGCGCGCGAGATGCGCGAAGAGTTGGGGCAGGAGGTCGAAGTTGGTCGCCTGATCTGGATCGCCGAGAGCTTCCGGAAGGAGTGTGATCTGATCCAAGGCCTTGCATTCTACTACGCCATCTCGCTCCCACCCTCGTCCAATCTCCTCCGAGACCGACGCCCCTTTACGAGAATGGATGGCCGCGCCCGCCTGTCCTTCGCCTGGCATCCCCTCAGCGATCTCGATGCGCTGCCCCTGTATTCACCCTTCCTGCGGCGGCATTTGCGCAACCTCCCAGATAGCCCTGCGCATATCCTCGACATGAGGTAATAGCCAGGCCTGTGAGCGACGCCGCAGCCTAGCCGCGTGGTGGGAAGGCGCCAAGCTGGCGCAAGAGACCGAGTTCGTCCATATTGCCCCAATGCTCCACGATTTTGCCGTTGACGATGCGAACGATGTCAGTCGCGGTGAACGTCACGGATTGGCCGGTGGGGGCGACGCCAAGCAGCGGGCCTTGATGCGCGCCGCGAATGACGACGCGGAACGCGACGTGATCGTCCTCGGCGACGATGCGATCCACGTCGAGGTGAACGTCGGGCAGCGCCTGACGGAAGCCAGCGATGCGCTGCTTCTGGCCTTCGCGGTCGAGCTGCGCGGCGGGCGTGTAGCGCGCGTAATCGGGCGCCATCAGCTCGTCAATGACATCCAGATTGCCCTTGTTCCAGGCTTCATCCAGGTAACGCCTGACGGCCGCCTTGTTGGCGGCGAGATCCTGAGCAGACATGACGCTGACTCCTTCAGGTTATAGAGAAGAGAAACGGGGCGAAGACACGCCCTACGATGCGCGGCCCGCAAGTGGCAGTGTGTCGCTGTTCGGTTACGCCAGACTCAGCCGTGGCGATTCTTTGCCACTAGGGGCGCGGAGATGACTCCTCCGCGTCTCGCTGGTAGACTTTGTCGGTAACCAGGGGAGAGCGCAGCATCAGGGATTCCAGTGGTGGCTGGACCTCGACGATGCGGTGGTAGACCCCGGCGGGAAAGCAGCAAAACTCGCGTGGGCCGACGGTATGCCGCTCACCCTCGACCTCAACGATCAGGCTCCCTCGCAGCACAATGAAACACTCATCGCTGGACTGATGCAAATGAGGAACAGGCTCAACCCATCCCTCATCCGTGTTGTGATACCAGACCCACAGCCGTTCCGATTGAAACCCCACGTCATCAGGTGGCGTGCGACCAGACAAGAGGGTGGAAAAGCTGGGCAACGGTCGCAGGTGGAATTGCGTCATAGCTGTTCTCCATCATCGCGTCTCACCACGGCGAGTCCGCCGAGGAATCTACTGGGCGCGCCGCCAGCCGCATCACGCCGCCGCGCCCGCCGTAGAGCGCGCCGCAGTAGGCGAGCAGCTTGCGCAGTGTGGGGATGCGCTCCAGCTCGCGCCGGTCGCCCAGCACGATCAGCTTGCGCTGGGCGCGGGTCAGCGCCACATTCAGGCGGCGCGGGTCGGCGAGGAACTCGGCGCCGCGCCCGCCCCATTCCGGAGCGGTCGGCGCGCCGCCGAGCGCAAGCAGGATGACTTCACGCTCGGCGCCCTGGAACCGATCCACCGTATCCACCACAACCGTCGCGGCGCCTTCTTCGCCCTCGGTCCGCAACGCCTGGAGTTGCTGACGAATGGCGGCGACGTGCGCGCGCCATGGCGCGATGACGCCGATGCGCCCTGGAGCGACGCCGCCCGTCAGCAACTCGCGAACCAGCTTGCGCGCCGCCAGCGCCTGCGCCCGGCTGACCTTGCCGGGGCGCTCACCCTCCAGTGGCGGGATGTCGAGCAGGACGAGCGGGCGCGCGGGGTCGAGGACCGGCGCCAGTGGGCTGGCTGCATCGAGCCGCACGCCCAGCGCCGCCACGCGCGCCTCACCATCGGTGACCAGCGCGCCGCCGTAGAATGTCTCGCTGGGGAAGCCGCAGATCGCGGGACTCATGCGGTACTGCCGCCGCAACGCGACGCTGGCCGTCTCGCCCCAGCGCTCCAGCAGTTCGGTGAAGAGCGGACGGCCCAGACCGGCGCGCCCGGCCTCGGCGCTCATCACCAGCGGCGGAAGCTGGCGCTCGTCACCAGCGAGGATGAAGCGCCGCGCCAGCCGCAGCGCGCCGAGCAGCGCAGGCGTCGTCAACTGCGTCGCCTCGTCTACTACCGCCAAGTCGAAGGCCAGCGCCTCCCCGGCGTCGTCGTAGCGCTCGGCGGACCAGGTCGCGGTGGTGGCGGCGACGACCTGCGCGCGGGCCAGGGCGTCCCGCAGCCAGCGCGGGTCGGGCTGGCCGTTCGGGGGGAGCGCCTCGCCAGCGGCCAGCGCGGCGGCGCGGGCGCGCTCCGCCAGCCGCCAGGGATGCAGCGCGGGCGCGACGGCCAGCGCATGCCCCAGCCGCACGGCCTCGACGCCGCCCGCCGCGACGGCTCGCGCCAGCATGGTATCCACCGCCTGATTGGTGAAGGCCGCC
>DASTKI010000100.1:0-43907 GCA_035716045.1 Ktedonobacterales bacterium | reverse complement strand
CAGGGCGGCCGCCGCGCCGAGCAGGAATAGCCCATCGCTGCTGGCGACCAGTTGGTAGCCCCACATCTGCGCTGTGCGTGTCGCGGCCAGCCACGAGCGCATCACCTCGGCGCAGCGACGCAACACGAACGCGCCAGCCCCGCTGGCGCGGATGTCCTCCAGCCCGGCGAGATATTCGCCCAGGAAGCCGTAGAAGTCGGCGCTGGCCTGGCGCTCGGCGATCCAGGAGGGGGTGGCGACGGCGCGGATACGTAGCATGGCGGTGAACGCCAGGGCGACAAAGACACTCATCCCCAGGCCGACCCGCCAGTCGAGGTGGTAGAGCAGCCCGAGCGCGCCCAGTATCAGCAGGCCGTTGCCGAGTACGTTGATCACAAAGCGTGAGAAGAAGCGGGCCAGGGCGGACACGTCGCCGTCCACCCGCTCGATCAGCTCGCCGGGCGTATGGGCGCTGTGAAATGTGGCGTCCAGTCGCAGCAGGTGGGCGACGAGGTCGGCGCGCAGGGTGTTGGTGGCGGTCCAGCTGATGTTTTCGGCCACATAGGTCTCGACGACCGCCACGCCCTGACCCACCAGGGCGAGGCCCATGGTCAGCAGCGCCAGGGCGGCCAGCTGGCGCAGGTCCGCGCCGGAGGTCGCCTGATCAATGAACTGGCTCGCTACCAGCGGCGTGGCCACCTGCACAGCGAGGGCGGCCCCCATGATGACCGCCAGCAGGGCCATCCGCGGCCACTGGGTTCGCAGGTAGCGGGCGAATAGCCGCCCGTAGCGGCGCAGCGCATGAAGCCTGAGCGGGAGCGCGGCGCCGCGCGCAGCGCTCGATTTGGTCGGGGGTTTCTGGTCCATATCCATCCTGTGTTGTTATGAAGAGAGCCAATCGCGACAGGGTAGACGTTCCCCTGGGACCAGCGGCGTCTCTGCGCTGAGCGTGAGGATGGGAACACAGAAGGGGGTATGAAGCAGGGCGCTTGTGTGGGAGGCGGCGAGAACATAAAGTACGACCGCGAAGCGCCTGGGCGCGCCCGCGGCCGCCGCATCACAAGAGTCGTTGGTGAACAGCATCGCGACGCCCAGGACAAGCTAAGGGCGTTCAGGCGGCCGTCAATAGAACTCTGAGGATGGGGGTACCGCGTCGTTAGGCGGGGTTACGAGGCGCGCGCTCCTGTGTCGCTCACACCGCTGATGCGGGAAACCTGAGCCAACATTGCGGGCATGGAGGCGCCTCCTTGAACTAATGGACGTTGGCAAGAGTGTATGACGCCAGACGAGAGGCGTCAAGTTGTCTATAATCGGGTGCGCGCGGTTATGCATCGGTTATGCGTTCGGAAGCGCGCCCTATTCGAGCAGCCGCGCCTCCAGTGGGGTCTCGGTGACCTGGCCATTTTCGGCGCGCAGGCTGTAGGCGCGGGCGCCCGGGCGGGTGGCGATGACTTCGGTGAGGGTCTCGCCGTCGAAGCGCAGGGCGGCGTGGTCGTCGGCGGCGTAGCCGGGGATCATTGCGCCCTCGGCGAGCAGGCGGTGGAGAGTGGGACGGCGCTCAGGCTCGCCATCGAAGTGTGGGCAGTCGCTGCCCGTGAGGAAGCCGAGGCAGGGCAGAGGCGTGAGCGGGCCGGGGATGCTGTCGGTGAGGCCCTGCTCGAACCAGCAGATGGAGCCCGCGCTGACGCCGGAGAGGACAATGCCCCGCTCCCACGCCTCGCGCAGGATGGCGTCCACGCCCCACTCGCGCCAGAGGGCCAGCATGCTCTTGGTGTTGCCGCCGCCGACGTAGATCAGGTCACAGGCGAGGAGATAGCCGCGCAGGTCGGCGGTGGGCGGGTTGGGGAAGAAGTGGAGGTGGCGGGTGGCGCAGCCCAGGGCGTTGAAGGTCTGGTAGAAGCCGATGGTGTAGTCGGGGTTCTCGCCGCTGGCGGTCGGGATGAAGCAGACCTCAGGTCGCTGCTTGCCGGTCAAGGCGATGAGATAGCGGAAGAGCGCGCCATCGCCCGCCTCCGCGTCGAAGCCACAGCCGCCGATGGCGACGATCCGCCGCCGGTCCGCGACTGGCGCGGCGCCTTCAGTAGTCATACGCTGATTCTCTCCGGTTTGCTCGATCTATGGCTGAGGACCTCACCCCTTGCCCCCTCTCCTGGGAGGAGAGGGGAGGACGTGGGGGCGATGCGCGCCTACCGATTACTTGCCGCGCTCGAGGGGAAGGCTGGCGGTCTCCCAGGCCTCCATGCCGCCCGTGACGTTGCCGACGCGCTCATAGCCCTGGCGGCGGAGGAACATGGCCGCCTGCTGGCTGCGATTGCCGCTATGGCAGACGAGCAGAACCTCGCGGTCGCGGGGGATCTCGGTGTAGCGCTGGAGGAACTGGCTCAGGGGGATGAGCGTCGCCTCGGGGGCGCGGACCTCGATGTATTCCGACTGCTCGCGCACGTCTATCAGGACTGCGTCAGGCTGCCCATCCGCCGCGCCATCGGTCACGCGCCGCCGCGCCTCGCGCACATCCACCTGGGGAATCGGGCGCATCGCGCCCCGCTCATTCATCGCCATATCTGCTCTACGCCTTTCGCTCTTCTCGCTCAGATTGCCTGTGACGCGGCCGCGCGCTCGCGCTGACGAGCGATATGCGGACATTGGGGGATCGTCCGCCCACCTATTGTATCAGGCGACGCGCCAGGGTTGACTCGCGTGGGGAGTTGACTCGCGGCCGGGCTGGCTTCGTTCAGGACGATCTCGTCTGGCCTTGATCGGTCCCTCTTGTTCAGGCGCGCTTGGTGAGCACGAGCGGTATCGCGCCTTCAGGCGCTACATGATACGCTTCTCTCCGGCTCCTGGTGGGAACGCTGGCTGAACGCTATGTGGAAGACGCGCGGCTTGTCATCCGAGTTGCGGCGCGGAAAGGCACGGAGGGCGTAGAGAAGGAACGATGATCAAGCAAAGGCAGGATGATAGAAGCCAGGACGACGCGAGTGTGATGGCGCCCGCCGGTGCGCGTCGCCAGCGGACGCTGCGTCGCCGCATGCTCATTGCGGCGCGCTATGGCTGGCCGGCGCTCGTCGCGCTGGGGGCGCTGTGGTTTCCCTTCGATTGGCTGAGCGTGGTGTGGCCGCCGTTTGGTGTTCCGTTTCGCATGGTCTTTCACTCCGCGCATGACCATTTCATCGGGCATACGGTCTTTTTTCTGATCGTGGGCCTCCTCCTGGCGTACCTGCCGCCGGTACGACGCCGGCCTCTCTGGTATCTCCTGGGCCTGGCGCTCGCCGCGCTCATACAGGAGGCGATTCAAGCGCTCTTTCGCGGCCAGGCGCCCACCTTCACCGATTTCAACGCCTTTTCGGGCGATGCGCTTGGGGGCGTCGGCGCCCTCGCGCTCTGGAGTCTCTTCCGCCTGATCCTGGGCGTCAGGAAGCGGCGGATGGCTCCCCAATCGCCGATCACGCCAGCTTCCGCTTCCAACCGGGAGCGGGACTGAGGCGGGCGAAACGCGGCTAGCTCCGAGCCAAGCCTGAGCGCGCGCTAGCGACGGTCTCAGCGCGCACGCCTGAGGCGCATGGCTTGTGCGGCGTCCCCTTTGTCGCCGTGTGGCGCGCTTGTGGTACAATCCGCCTGAGAGAGATGGCCTGGTCAATCAACAGAAATTCGCGCATTGGACCAGGCCAATTAGGGCGAGCGAGCCCGTGGTTGTGGCCGTTGCACGTGAAACCCGCCGTCAAACAGGGCGTGAAACGCGAATGAATCATCACAAGAGGAGCGAGACGAGCATGGAGACCCAGACCGGCACGGTGCGCGTGAAGCGCAACTTCCCTGAGATGCTCAAGGGCGGCGTCATCATGGATGTCGTCAACGAGGAGCACGCCAAGATCGCCGAGGAGGCCGGCGCGTCCGCGGTGATGGCGCTGGAGCGTGTGCCGGCCGATATCCGCGCGCAGGGTGGCGTGGCCCGGATGAGTGACCCAGAGCTGATCCTCAAGATCAAGGAAGCGGTGACGATTCCGGTGATGGCCAAGGCGCGTATCGGGCATTTCGTCGAGGCGGAGATCATCCAGGCGCTGGGCGTGGACTGCATTGATGAGTCGGAGGTGCTGACGCCCGCCGATGAGGCGTTCCACATCAACAAGCATGAGTTCCGCATCCCGTTCGTCTGTGGCGCGCGCGACCTGGGCGAGGCGCTGCGCCGGATCGGCGAGGGCGCGGCGATGATCCGCAGCAAGGGCGAGGCCGGCACCGGCAATATCGTCGAGGCGGTGCGCCACCTGCGCGCGATCACCGATGGTATCCGCCGCCTGACGGTCATGCCCGAAGAGGAGCTGATGACCGAGGCCAAGAACCTGGGCGCGCCGTACGAGCTGGTGCGCGAGGTGCGTGATCTGAAGCGCCTGCCGGTCGTGATGTTCTGCGCGGGCGGCGTGGCCACCCCGGCGGACGCGGCGCTGGTGATGCGCCTCGGCTCCGATGGCGTGTTCGTCGGTAGCGGCATCTTCAAGTCGGCGGACCCGCTGAAGACGGCGAAGGCGATCGTCAAGGCGACGACGCACTTCCAGGACCCGGAGATTCTGGCCGAGGTCTCGCGCGGGCTGGGCGACCCGATGCGCGGGCTGGAGCTGAAGTCCATCCCGCAGGACCAGCTGATGGCTGGGCGCGGGTGGTAGGCCGGGTAGGCTGGGCGCGGCCCTGAAGGGCCGGCGCACGGACGCGGACGAGGCGGTAAGGGCATTCATGCCCTTCGTAGCGTGCCCCGGCCTTGAAAGGCCGGGAGGCCGGACATGCGACGCGCCGCCGCTCCCCACAGAAGGGAGCGGCGGCGCGTCGCCATTTCTTCGGGCGTCAACGGCGAGCGCCCGCGCTGGCCCGCCATAACGATCGGTGGGCTATGCGCTGATGAGAGGCGCTCGCGATCGCACGACTTCGACGGGGTCGCCCACACGCAGGACGCCCTGCTCTTCCGCCAGCAAATACTGGCCGAAGAGCGCTTTCTGCTTGACCGTTCTGAAGCGCGCGAGCGTCCTGAGCGGCTCTGTGCCGGTCTTTTCACCGGTGCGCTGGTCAACGGTGGTGATGGCGCAGCGGTCGCACGGCTTGACCAGGTGAAAGACCTGCTGGCCGATGCGTATCGTCTGCCAGGTGTCCTCGGCGAACGCGGGCGCGCCCGAAATCACCAGGTTGGGGCGGAAGCGGTCCAGCGGGAAAGGCATGTCGAGACGCTGGTTCAGATCCGCGACCGACGCTTCGCCGATCAGGTGGTAGGGATAGCCACTGGCGAAGCTGACGATATCGTCATTGATGGCGTAGTCGGGGTTGACGGGGCGGCGTGTCGTCTCCGGCATATAGACCAGCCGGCATGCGACGCCAAGCAACTCCTGAAACCACTCGTCGGCCTCCCGGCCAACGGGAATCACGTCGCAGACGCTGCGCGAGATGCGTACGCTGAGCGACGCTGGCTGGGCCAGGTGGAGCGGCGCCCGCAACGGCGGCATCCCGGGCGCCCGGAGGAGCAGCCCGTCATCCATGATCCGCGGGACGACGCTGGCCAGGCGGGGGTGGTCCAGCTGGTCAAAATAGCCGCCCGCATCGTTCATCACCATCCAGCGGCGGTCGTGCTGGAACCCGCGCTCCTCCATCCGCGCCCCGGCGACCTCGATGCCGCCGCAGGCTTTGATCGGGTAGATGCGAATGTGTGTCACGACAATCTCTGGCATGAGGATTCCTTCCATGGGCTACAGAGGTGAGCGTCGCTTGATCTCTAGCGCATCGCGTCATTATACGACCAGCCATCGAGGTCGGGCGGTGTGATGCCCTGTTGGGTCAGCAGCGTGGCGATCTGCGAGCGGTGATCAACCCCGTGGTTGATGGCCTGGATCAACACGATGATGACTGGCGCGTCATAGGTTCCCCCGTCAAGATGGAGGATGCGATCCACGTCCGCCTGCTCCGCCCGCTCCGCGAGTGTGACCAGCGCATCTCCTGATAGTTCCGCGCGTCGCCGCAGTTCGTCGAAGCCTGGAAATTGTGAGATGTCTTTCAGTAGAGGGGTAGTGGCGCTTCCTGTCACCGCCTGCGCGTAGCCTTCCTCGGAGGAGAGCATGTGCATGAGGGTCTGGCGCACGCTGCCATAGAACCCTTGCGCCGTCGCGTCCAGCTGCGCGTCAGAGAGTTGCGCGCATGCGTCGAGCAAGCGCAGGTTCGCCCAGAGGTTATGCCTGAAAAAGTCTGGAAGTCCGGCAGCCATTGCGATGCGCTCCTTCCGTGGCCTGTTTTCTTTTCGTTCCCACGTTCTCCCATCGCCAGTCTAGCATAGCGCGGCGGCGGCAAGGAACCTTCCATTGCATTTGGCCCTCTCTTTGTGAGCGCTAGCGGCGAGGAGCGTGCGCCGGCGAAGCGCGGGGCCCCCGCCGCGCGGCATCTGGAATGCGGCGCCAGCGTGGGCTGGAACAGCGCCACTGTTGGCATGCGGGAAGCGCGGTGAAGACGGCATGAGGCGTGACGCAGGCGCCCAGGCGGCGCGACAACCTGAGCCATCATCGCCCGCGACGGGCCGGGAGGGGAGACAGGATATCTTTATCATCCTGGTTCCTCTGGACGGGTCCGAGCGCGCGGCGGGCGCGCTCCCGTTCGCGGAGGACATCTGCCAGCGGCTCGGCGGAGAGATCGCGCTGATTCGCATCCCACCGACGACGGGGCTGCGCTACGCCCTTGCCCCGGACTACATCCCCGCCAATGTCTATCAGCAAATGGTTGACGAGCAGCGGCGAGTGGCACGGGAGTACCTGGAGCATGTGGCCACCGAGATGCGGCAGCGTGGCTTGCGCGTCCAGGCATACCTGAAGCACGGCGAGCCCGCGATGGCGATCATCGAGGCTATTCCCGCCCTGCGTGTCTCGATGGTCGTCATGACCACGCATGGACGCACGGGGCTTGGGCGCTTCGCGCTGGGGAGCGTGGCCGATCGTGTCGTGCGCGAGGGCGGCGCTCCAGTCCTGCTCGTTCGCTCCTTCCCCGGTGAGACGCAGCGCGCGGAACCGCGGCGGGCGCTGGTTCCGCTGGATGGCTCGCCGCTGGCCGAAGCGACGCTCTTCACCGTCGCGCTCCGTCTTGCGGGCGCTGTGCTGCGCGAGATCACGCTCGTACGCGTCGTGGACCCACGCGCAAGCCGTGAAGGGGTCACGGTGGCTGATGAATATCTCGACCAGGCGCGGCGGCGGTTCGCCGAGCGGCTGAATGGCCGGGAGGTCGCCATTACGACGCGCACGGAGGTGGGCGCTCCCGCCGCGGGCATTCTGGCGGCCGCACGGGCGCGGGCGTCGGATGTGATCGTGATGTCCACGCACGGCGAGGCAGGCGTCGGGCGGATGGCGTTCGGTAGCGTCACCGATCGCCTCCTGCATGACAGCGATATGCCGCTCTTGCTCGTGCGCCCAGCGGCGGGTGTGGTGGGGGCGGGGGAGAGGCAGGATTTGGCGGGAGGGCCTGAACGGCGATGATGGACAGAAGGCGCAGAATGCGGCCGCTCTGGGTGGTGGTGGTCATCGCGCTGTTCGCGCTGCCGGTCTTGCTGGCGCTAGTCTACCTGAACCTGGCCGGGCGCGTGTTCAACCTGCTGGGCCTTTCGCCGGTGGGGGCGCTGATCCTGGTCATCGGCTCGCTCGTCGGCGGGCTGATCAACATCCCCATCACGAGCCGGCGCATCGTGGTAGAGGACCCCGAGTTGATGGCGCTGCCGGAGTGGGTGCGCCGCTGGGCGCCCGTCTTCCATTACTACCCGCCGATGGTCGCCGAGCAGGTCATCGCGATCAACGTCGGCGGCGCGCTGATCCCGATTGGGTTCTCAATCTACCTGCTGACGCTGCCGGGCACATCCTGGCTCGCCGCGCTGATCGCCACACTGGTCGTCGCGGTCGTCGCCAAGGCGCTGGCGCGCCCGCTGGTGGGAGTGGGCGTCGCGATGCCGGTGCTCATCCCGCTGGTTGTGACGGCGCTGGTGGCGCGGCTGCTGATCATCGCGCTGGGGCTGCCGACGGAGAGCGCCGCGCCGGTCGCCTATATCGCCGGCACGCTGGGAACCCTGATCGGCGCCGACCTGCTCAACCTGCCCCACATCCTGCGAGGCTCGCTGGCGCCGGGTGTTGCGGAGGGCGCCAGCGTGGTTGAAGCCAGCGTGAAGAGCGGCCAGCAGCCGCCCAAGGACCGGATGTACGTGGCGAGCATCGGCGGCGGGGGCGTCTTCGACGGTGTCTTCTTCACCGGCGTCATCGCTCCGCTGCTGGCGGCGCTGTGAGATGCGAGGATGGTGGCCGCATGCGGCTGCTGCTAGTAGGCGATGTAATGTTGGGGCGCTATGTGAACGCCACGCTGCGGCATGAGCCGCCGGAGTATCCGTGGGGCGATACGCTGCCGGTCTTCCAGGCGGCGGACGCGCGGCTCCTCAACCTGGAATGCGCGCTGGCCGATGGCGGCGAGCCGTGGTCGGCGACGCCCAAGGTGTTCCATTTCCGCTCCGACGCGAAGAACGTCGCCACGCTGCGGGCGGCGGGCGTCAATATGGTCGCGCTGGCGAACAACCATGCGCTGGACTACGGCTACGACGCGCTGGACGAGACGCTGCGAACGCTGGATGAGGTGGGCATCGGCCATGCCGGGGCGGGCCGCGATCTCGCGGACGCGCGGCGACCGGCGATGATGCGCGCCGGGAAGGTAACGGTCGGCATGCTGGCGTTCACGGACAATGAGCCGGGCTGGGCGGCGGAGGCTGGGCGGTCCGGGGTCAACTACGCTCCGGTGGACGTGGGAGACGCGCGGGCGCGGGCGCTGCTGGCGGATGTGCGGCGGGCGAAGGCGGGCGTGGATGCGTTGGTGGTGTCGGCCCACTGGGGGCCGAACTGGGGCTACCAGCCGCCGCAGGAGCATATTGCCTTCGCGCGGGCGCTGGTCGAGGCGGGCGCGGACGTGGTGTATGGGCATTCGGGGCATGTGTTTCGCGGGGTGGAGTTCTACCAGGGACGCCCGATTCTGTACTGCGCAGGCGACTTCGTGGATGACTACATGGTGGATGAGGTGGAGCGCAACGACGAGTCAGGCGTCTTCGCGCTGGAGTGGGAGGCGGGCGAGACGCGGGCCGTGCGCGTGTATCCCACCATCATCGCGGACTGCCAGGCGCGGCTAGCGCGCGGGAGCCAGGCCGAGGCCATCGGCGCCAGGCTGCGGCGCCTCTGCGAAGAGCGTGGGACGGCGGCGGTGTGGGACGCGGCGGAGCGGGCGCTGCTGCTGCGGGCGGGCGGCGGGCTGTAGAGGGCCGCAGGGGCGTCGCAGCGATCATGACACGCTCGATGACCGGCGCCAGCGTTCGATCGCACGATTCTTGCTTGAGGCTTGCCGGGCTTGTCTCGGATCAGGTCGGGCGATATGCGGCGCGCCATGGGTTACGGCAGTCGGACGCAATGAGGCGCTCACGACTGGGCTGGCGACCAGTCGCGCCGGATGCTGTCGCGTATGTTCTCGTAGCGCTGGCCCTGGGCGAGGGCCGCGGCGATGGCGGGCGCGAACGTCTGGACGTAGAAGTCAGCGCCCATACGCTGCACAATCTCGTGATCGAAGAGCGCGTCGGTCTGCGGTTCATCGCCGAGCACATGCCAGGGTTGCTCCGCTGGCCGCTCATGAGGCCGATCCGCCTCCGCTCCCGGCTCCGCAGGGGGCGCGGACGGCTTGCCTCCTCGCCGGCCACCGCCGCTGGCTACCACCTTGGCGACCCACAACCCGTATCCTTTGGCGTGCGCCGGGTCGAGCCCTCGCTGGAGCGCCTGAAGCCGGTTGTATTCCGCGAACACGTCAAAGCGGCGGATCGGCGCTCGCGGTCTGATCGGTGTCTGGGTCATCGCGCCTGCCTTCGCTCTCGCCGCCAGGGGCTACACGCCTCTTAGTGAGCGTGATGCTCCGTATGCGGCTCCCGGCCTAGCTCGTGCCAGCTGCGCTCGTGGACCTCGACCCCGTAGTGGTCGGCGGCTTTGAGAATATTGCGCCAGGCCAGATCCCGGTCCGCGTCGGAGACATCCTCGACCTGATCAAAGCGGGCCACGGCATTGCGGACGTGGCTCGCGTCGGTGAGCGGTTCCTTGCGCTGCTTGGGAAAGGCGAATACACTCTCGGGCAGCCGGTTCTGGTCTCGCGTGCTCAGCTCCCCGCGCTCGGTATATGGCTGCCAGGTCGTCTTGGCTTGTGACATCAATCGTCCTCCATGTGTCTGCTTGCCCGGTCGCATGGTCACGACCGGCGCTGCGCATTGCGCGCTGGATAATGATCCCCGCCCCTGCGGGATCGAATGGGGAAAACCAGCGCGGTCGCCGGTCATCCCTGACACGCGTGCGTGTCCTTTGCGTATGCTTTCGCATCAACGGCGCCAGAGAATATCCTAATGCGACACAACGCCGCCATGTGGCGCGCGGATGAACCCGGATGGAACCCGGATTGACCCCCGATGTTCCGGATTGCGCGCTCACGCCCATGGGGAGAGGGGGTCGCGGATAGGGCGGGCTGGCGGCTCTGAAGGGACAGTGACATCTGCCTCCGAGAGTGGGCTGTTGAATCCCTCGCCCGCTCTGGGGGTGGCTGTCGCCGTTCGCTAGCCGGCTGGTTTGAGCCCAGGGATCAAGCGCACCGGTCGTTGTTCATGGTGAGTGAGGGAACGGCGTCCAGAGCCCGTCTTCAGTGACGCCCAGCGCATCCGCCAGCGCTCTCCAGAAACCGTCGTTCGCCATGCGGTCGCCCAGCCCAACCAAGGTGACAACCTGGCAGCCAGAGCCATCCGCGATAACTGTAAGCACTGCCGAGCCGTGATTCGAAAACGCCAGATGATATGTATCATTCGTGCCCAGCGGACAGTTCATCGTCCCCGAAGGATAATCTGGCAGCGCAAACGCCGCGTTGTAGAGCGCCTGCGTCGCCTGCGCGTCCGTGATCGTCCTATCCAGCGAGATCTGATCCGGCGACGCCGTATCCTCCGTCCGCGTCACATGGACGGTATCCACTGTCTTCTTCGCGTAATATCCTGTGGACGGCGATTGGGGAAGCGTAGGGCTGAACGCCGTGCCCATTATGACAGAGCCTAGCAGCGGGCCAGCGAAGATCAAACACGCAACGACCACTGCCAGCATCGCCAACATGCAGGCCAACACCCAGACAGTACGCCTCACCACCGTCCGCCCACTCCATCCCCTGTGCGTTTCCATCGCCATGCTCGCCTCCTCACCACGCCATCAGGTCCACTTGATTAAGAAACGAGCGATGAGCGCTACCAAGTCATACCAAGTCGAAGGAGGTCGTTGGGATTTGAGGCGCACAGCGCCGAACGGTCCCCTCTCGTCTGTCTCCACTCTCCTTGGAGGAGAGAGGTTAGGGGCGAGGTCGGGGTGGGGCGGCAGGGAGCGCCATACTCCGGAAGAACGTACTGAACCTGGTATCACGCCCAGCGGGCGAGGCCAAGCTCGACGGGCGAGGAGAGGCCGGGGTGCGTGGGGACCAGCCGCACGCCGTAGACGACGCCGCCCGTGCGGAGGGAGTCCATACGGGCGGTGTACTCGAGCGCGCCGTCGGCGGCGGCGCCAATGCCGCCCGCGCGCTCCATCGCGATGACGCGCTGGTCGCGCAGGTTGCCGTTTTCGTCGCGAGCGGTGACGATCTCGACGCGCACGTCATTGGGAGTGAGTGAGCCGAGCCAGACGCGGGCGCGCACCTCGGCCGGCTCGCCCTCCGCAAGGCGCTCGCCGCTGGGGCCTTCAGCCTCGATGCGCGTCTCGCCCCATGCCTCGCGGACGCGGCGGGTCCAGGCCGCAAGCTCGCGCGCCAGGGCGTAGCGGTCCGCGTCCACGCGCTCACCATAGCGGATGGCGGGCTGGTAATAGCCCGCGTAATACTGCTTCACCATGCGGCTCATGCTGAACGCGGGGGCGACCGTGCGGATGGCTTCCTTCATCACGGCGATCCACTGGCGCGGCAGGTCCCCAGCGTCGCGCTGGTAGTAAAGCGGGACGATGGCGCGCTCGATGGTGTCGTAAAGCGCGAGGGCGTCGGCGGCGTCGCGGGTGTTGGCGTCCATATACGAGTGAGGCTCGCCGATCGCCCAGCCGTTGGCGCCGTTGTAGCCTTCCTCCCACCAGCCGTCGAGGACGCTGGAGTTGGGCAGCCCATTCAGCCCGGCCTTCTGGCCGCTGGTGCCGCTAGCCTCGTGCGGGCGGACGGGCGTGTTGAGCCAGACATCGCAGCCGCTGACGAGGCGGCGCGCCGTATCAATGTCGTAGTCCTCCAGGAAGACGATCTTGCCCGCGAACTCGGGCGTCTGGGCATAGGCGTAGACCTGGCGGATGAAGTCCTGGCCGGGACCGTCGGCGGGATGGGCCTTGCCGGCGAAGATGATCTGCACGGGGCGCTCAGGGTCGTTGAGGATGCGCGCCAGGCGGTCGGGATCGCGGAAGAGGAGGGTGGCGCGCTTGTAGGTGGCGAAGCGCCGCGCGAAGCCGAGGGTGAGGGCTTCGGGGTTGAGCGCCGCGCCGCTCGCGCTGAGCGCCGGGCCTTCGCCGTGGCGCAGGCGCTGGCGCGCCAGGCGGCGGCGGGCGTAGGCGATTAGCTGCTCCTTTGCCTCGCAGTGCGCCTCCCAGAGCTCCTGATCGGGGATGTCAGCGACGCGCTCCCAGCGCGCGGCGTTGTCTACATCGCCGCGCCAGCCGGGCGCGAGGTAGCGGTCGTAGAGCGCGCCGAGCGTGGGATTGAGCCACGAGGCGGTGTGGACGCCGTTGGTGACGTGGCCGATGGGGGCTTCGGTGGCGTCTATGTCGGGCCAGAGGAAGCTCCACATCTCGCGCGAGACGTGGCCATGCAGGCGGCTGACGCCGTTGCGCTGGGCGGAGAGGCGGATGGCGAGGATAGTCATGCTGAAGCCGGAGCCCCACGCGGCGTCTTCGCGCGCGAGGTTCATGAACGCGTCGCGGTCGAGGCGGAGCTGGGGCCAGAAGCCGGAGAAGTAGCGCTCGACCAGATCGAAGGAGAAGACGTCGTTGCCGGCGGCGACGGGAGTGTGCGTGGTGAAGACAGCGTTGGCGGCGGCGATCTGGCGGGCGACCTCGAAGTCCACATCCAGACCGTTGACCAGCTCGCGGCAGCGCTCCAGGCCGAGGAAGGCGGCGTGGCCCTCATTCATGTGCCAGACGCTGGCGTCTATGCCGAGCGCGCGCAGGGCGCGCACGCCGCCGATGCCGAGCACGATCTCCTGGGCGATACGCATCTCCTGGTCGCCGCCGTAGAGGCGGGCGGAGAGGACGCGATCGGCGGGAGCGTTCTGGGGGACGTCGGTGTCCATGAGGTAGAGCGGGACGCGCCCGACCTGGACCTTCCAGACCTTGGCGAAGACCGAGCGGCCGGGCAGCTCGACGCTGATGAGGACCTCGTGGCCGTGGGCGTCGCGCGCGGGGCGGGCGGGCGCCTGAGAGAAGTCAAGCTTTTCGTAGATGGCTTCCTGCTGGCCCTCGCGGGTGATGCGCTGGCGGAAGTAGCCCTGGGGATAGAGGAAGCCGACGCCGACGAAGGGCAGGCCGAGGTCGCTGGCCTCTTTGCAGTGGTCGCCGGAGAGGATGCCCAGGCCGCCGGAGTAGATGGGCAGGGATTCGTGGAGGCCGAACTCGGCGGAGAAGTAGGCGATGACGTGGTCGCTGTCGCTGGCGTGATGTTCGCTGAACCAGGTGGAGGCAGGATGCATGTAGGCGTCGAACTCGGCGAGAACGGCGTCGTAGCGGGCGAGGAACTCGGTGTCGGCGGCGAGGGCTTCGAGGCGCTCGGGGTTGGCGCCAGCGAGAGTGGCGACGGCGTTGTGTCCGGCGCCTTCCCACAACTCGGCGCTCACCTGCGCGTAGAGCGCCTGGGCGCCGGGGTTCCAGACCCACCAGAGGTTGTACGCCAGCTCGTAGAGGCGCTCGATGCGCGGGGGAAGGGTGGGGAATACCGCCAGACGGCCAAGAATCTTCACGGGATCATCACCTCTATCGCGCGCTCCCAGCGGGGCGCTGGGTGTCCGCGCAGCGTCGCATGGATACAGAGCGCTTCTTCATGCGCGCTTGTTTATCGGATGTTCAGTCCATTGGGCAGGCTCAGGCGTGCGCCGCGCCGCCCATACGATACCACACGGGATTGAATGGTCAACTGTCGAATAGTCCACTATTCGGCGCCGGCGTTCAGGCTGGTGGTCTGGCGCGATCGCGACGCGCCCAGATGGCCCGCGCGGCGCGCCCGTAACGTTGGCGCCGCCCTACTGGCTGGGCGCGAGGATGGCGCGAGGATGGCGCGAGGATGGCGTAGCGCAAGCGGAGGGCCACTCGCCGCCTGTGGCTGGCGCCTGATCTTGTGGCCTGTGCGGCCTATGCGGCTTGCGGGAAAGGGAGCGTGGCCACTATACTGGCCTTCGCGGGACGCTGGCGCGGAGCCCGGAGTGAGAGCGATGCGGCTGGGCCGCCGCGAGCGACGGCGCGACTGGAGGTCAGAGTGACCGGACCGGGGGCTGGGCTGGAAGGAACGCCATTTGGGCCCTGGCGGCTGCGGCGGCTGATTGGCTCAGGCGGCCTGGGCGATGTCTATCTGGCGGAGCGGGCCGACGGGGGCGTGGCGAGCGCGGGCGGCGATCCTGATAGTTCGCAGGCGGGCGCGATGGGCAGCCGCCAGGTGGCGATCAAGGTCTTGCGACCACCGGCGAGTGACCCGCTGACGCAGGCTGTGCTGGCGGACACTGAGCGCGCGTGGCGGCTGCGCGCGGCGCACGTCATCCCGATCTACGGCGTCGCGCAGCAGGGCGAGCGGGCGGGGGTGGTGATGGCCTGGGCGCCAGGCGGCTCGCTGGCGGACGCGCTGGCGCGGCGTGGGCCGGGCGGGCAGCCGGTGATTCCGCTGCCGATGCGGCCCGCGGTCGTGGCGCGGCTCATCAGCCAGGCGGGGCGCGCGCTGGCGGACGCGCACGCGGTGGGGCTGGCGCATGGCGACATCAAGCCGTCGAACATCTTCGTGCGGCAGTCGTCGCGGCGCGGGCTGCTGGTGGCGATCAGCGACTTCGGCCAGGGGGGTGTGATTGGCCTCATCAAGCAGTTGACCGCCTCGGGCTCGCCGGTCGCGGAGGAGCCCTGGGTCCAGGAGCGGCTGCTGTTCACCGCGCCGGAGCGGCTGGCGGGCGCGCCGCCGGGCGCCGCCTCCGATCAATACGCGCTGGCGGCGGTAGCCTACTACCTGCTCACAGGGCGAGCGCCGGTCAGCGGGGACACGCGGGCGCTGCTGGCGCGCATCCCCAGCGCGGAGCCGATTGAGCCGAGCGCGCTGCTGCCCGATGCGCCAGCCGGGCTGGACGCGGTCCTGCTGCGGGCGCTGGCGAAAGACCCGGCGCGGCGCTATGAGAGTGTCGCGCAGTTCGCGCGGGCGCTGAGCGCGACCCTGGCCAGCGCGGCGGGAGTCGCTGGCGTGACGCAGGAGTTTTCGCGGCTCAGTGGGCAGCGGGGGACGAATGCCCCAGGCGCCGCTGGCGGCCGGACGGAGGGACGGAGACGGGGCGCGCGGGTCAACTCAACTGACCTGCCAAACGAGCCACCGGCGGCGCTCTGGCGCGGGCTGGCGCTGGCGACCGCCGCCGCCGCCCTGATCGCTATCGCTACCTGCGGCGTCAGTTTGTTCGCGCTGCAGAGCGCCGGGGTGCGTCCGCGCTCGATTCTGGCGAGCTTCCAGGGTCCGAACGCCGTGGCTACCCAGGGCAGCGCCGCGACGCCCGTGCCGCCGCAGGCGCAGGCCGCCAACCAGCAGTTGCGCGCGCTGGTGGCGCAAACGCCGATCTTCACCGATAGCCTGACCTCGAACCAGCGACACTGGCAGGCCAGCGGGGGGAAGATGAGCTTTTCCGCCACCGGGCTGGATCTCGTCAACCAGAGCGTGGCGCAGCCGGCGCTGGCCAATGCGCCGGCGACGGTGAGCCAGCCCGATTACGCCGGGCAGGTGACGATGCGCTTCACCAGCGGCGAGGCGGGTGACCTGGCGGGGATGCGCTTCTACGTGACCGACACGGGCAATGGGCGCCAGGAGTATTACGCCTTCTTCCTGGCGCCGAATGGCGAATATTACCTGTGGTATTACCAGAATAGCTGGCGCTTCCTGTCGGGGGGCTATGCGACACCGATCAAGCCCGGCGTGGGAGCGACGAATACCATCAGCTTCGTGACGCAGAGCGCGAAGGGCTCGGTGACGCTCTTCGCCAACGGCTCCTATATCGCGACCGTTCCGCTGCAAGCGGGCGGCCCCAGTGGCGGTGGCGCGGGGCTAATCATCCTCAGCAATGGCGTCGAGGCGACGTTCTCCAATTTCGCGCTCTATCCCGCGCCGCATAGCTGAGTGGGGGCCTCAACCCCGATCCTTCTCCTCCGCGGAGGCGAGGGGAGCGGCGCGCGGGACGGCGCCCCCTGGCCGGTCCCCTGGGAGAAGGGGAGTCAGGGTAGCGGCTTGAGGGTGTAGTTGGTGAAGACGATGGTCGCGCCGCCGCTGCCCACGAGGCCATCGCCGACGTTGGAGCCGGGATCACTCGCCGTGCCCTGGGCGGGGAGACTGCTATCGGTGACGGAGCCCACCTGCTGGCCGTTGATCAGGAACGTCAGGCGTGAGCCCTTGAAGCGGACTTCGAGGGTGTTCGCGGCGTCCAGGCCGGTATGGATCGCCGGTGTGGCGCTCCAGGCGCTCACGAACGCCGATGATTTGTAGATCCGCTTGATCACGCTCCACTCGCCGTTCGAGGTGATGTAGAACCCGTAGAACTTGCCACCGAACAGACCAATGCGGAACTGGAGTCCGTATGGCGCGGTGGGGGAGCCGCTGATCTGGCGCGCCGCGACAGAGAGGTCACCGTCGCCGGCGTCGGCCTCGTGAGGCGCCTGGCAGCCGGACGAGCTATTGACGATGTGCAGGCCGTCGGGCCTGGGCTGGCACTGGTCGCTGAGCAGCAGCCAGTCGGGCATGCCGTCGGTGAGCGGGCTGAAGTAGGAGCCGGGGGATGAGGGCGTCGGCAGGAAGGTGGCGGTGGGCGCGGGAGTGGCGGCCAGCGCGGTTGGTGGTGAGCCGCTCCGCGCTGCCTGCGAGACGATGATGGCGATCAGCAGGAACACGAGCGCGGCGCTGACGGAGGCGGCGCTGGCGATACGCAGAGGGGAACGGAATAGCCGCGGCGGACGCCTCGCTGGGCGGGCTGGGGCGGACGCCGGTGAGGGAGAGGCGGGGGGCCGGGCGGGCAGGGCCGGGGCATAGCGCTCGATGGTGGGCAGCAGGCGGCCCATGTCGGCGTCGAAGTCGGGATCGAGGCGCGCCAGGGCGGCGTTGAAGAGCGCGAGCGGGGCAAGCTCGGCGGGAAGCTGGGCGCCAGTCGGCATTGAGGCGCCCTCCGCCAGGACTGGGATGATGGAGAGCTGGCGCGCCAGCGCGGCCGCTACTTCGACGCGCGCGATGTCACGCTCGCGGGCGAGGCCGTCGAGCCAGCGGGGGCCAATCACGATGATCTGGACCGCCATACGCTCCATTTGGGCCTGCAGAAAGGCGCGCGCGGCGGGCTCCGGTGGCAGCTCATCCGCCTGGCGGAACAGGTCGCGCGCGACGGCGCTCGGGCCATAGCGCGCCACGAGCCGATCGTATATCCGGCCCGCCGTGTCGTCCACGTCTCCGCGCCGGTAGACCAGATGAATCATGGGACTCATGCCTGCCTGGCCCGCTGATGGCCTCTGCGCCGCCTGCCGCTCCATGCCCGCACTCCTCTCTTCGCTTCCACTCTTCATGTTCGCGCTCGCGCTCGCGCGCTCCGGCTCACTGGTAGCGCTGGAGCGTGAACTTCGTGTAGACGGCTACCAGGCCATGCTCGACCAGGAAGCCGAGCTGTCCGGCGGCGAAGGCGTGATCGGTGACATGGCCCATACGCGTCCCGTTAACAGAGAGCGTGATGTCTGGCCCATACGCATCCACCGTCAGGGTGTTGACCGCGCCTACGCCGGTGTGGATGGCGCGTGATGCGCCAGAGATGAGGACTTTGCCGCTTGCCTCATTGACCAGCAGCCAGCGGCCTGACGGGGTGATGAAGAAATCATAGCCATCGGTGGCGCTCTGGTCGCTGGCGCGGAAGAACAGTCCGTACATCGCGCGGGAATCGCTCGCTTTCGTTAGGCGCGTGGTGACGCTGATGCGTTGATCGCCCGCCGCCGCCGCCTGCGGGCCAGCGCAGATCGTGATGTGTTTCGCCGTTGACGAGCCAATGACCTGATAGCCGCCATTCGCGAACCCGCATGTGCCGATGGCGCTGTTCACAATCCAGGTATTATCTACCGAGCCGTAATCTACCAGCGTGGTCAGCGGGTCGCTCATGACGGTGACGAGCGTGGGGGTGCGGGTGATGATGGGTGTGGGGGTGGCGGTGACGCTGATGGCGGTGGCGCGCGGGCTGAATGGGCCTACGCCCGCGCGCGCGGCGAAGACGACGCCCGCCGCGCTGAGCGCGATCAGCAGCAGGGCGGTGGCCGCGAGCAGCGCGAACGCCGCGGTGGAAATGCCCCGCACACCGCGCGCGGCCGCCAGCGGCGCGACGTAGCGCCCCAGCGCCACCATCAGGCGCTCGACATCACGGCGGAAGTCGGGGTCGTCGCGCACCAGCGCGGGAGGCAGCGCGGCAAGCGCGCGCAGGCTCTCCGGCAGGTAGGGCGCCTGCGGCATGGCGGCGCCCTGCGTTAGCGCGGGTATGACCGGCAGCCGCCGTCTCATCGCCACCTCCAGCTCCAGGCGGACGGGGTCATCTTCACGCGTGAGGGGCGCATGCTCGTTGGAGGCGCCGCGCAGCCAGCGCGGGCCGATCAGCGCGACGACGACCACCGCGTCGCGCTGATCGGCCTCGATGGCGGGGCGCTCCGGCGCGTCGCCGGGCGCGCGCCGGATGACCGCGTCGCGCCCGAAGCGCTCGGCAAGCTGGTCATAGAGCCGGCCCGCGACGGCGTCGTTATCGCCGGGCCGGTATGAGAGATAGATCGAAGCCATGCGTGTTCTCCAGAAAGGGAGCGACGGCGCCCCCAGCCACTCTCCTTCGCGGAGGAGAAGGGGGGATTAGGTGTGGTAGATGCGCCAGAAGCCATTGTGATACCAGAGCAGCGCAGCGTTGTCGTCGTTGGTTCCGACCGCCCAGGCGTCGCCGTTTGGGACGTCGGTGATGCCGTAGATGGAGCCATTGATGGGATCGCCGAGGGTTTTCCAGCCCTGTCCGTCGTAGCGCATGAGCAGGCCGGAGGTCGCGAAGGTGGCAGGATTCAAAATGCCGCCTGAGGCCCAGACATCGCCGAAGAGGCCGATACGGACCAGATTCAGCTCACCGACGGAGGGCGCCGGAGCATAAGGCTGCCACTGGCCAGCCCGATACGCGGCGATATAGGCGCGCTGGCGCAGGCCGATGTACCCGACCGCCCAGCCCTGGTCACCCTCGCGCGAAAAGTCCATGCTCTCGAAGAAGGCGCTACTATTGATGTGTGGCGTCTGGACGACCGTCCAGACGCCGTCGATCGCTTCGTGAAAGCTACCATCGCCGGCGGCCCAAGCGTCGCCCTGCCCACTCACGGCAAGCATTCTTAATCCCAGCGGCGGCGTTGGGCCGCTGTAGACCGTCCAGAGGTCGTTGACGTAGCGTAGCGTGGCTTCGCCGCCGGTGATCCAGCCGCCGCCGCGCGCGTCCATGCGCACTGTGGGCTCAGCCGAGAAGCGGCTTACCGGGCAGGATACGGGCGACCACGAGCCGCCGTGATAATGGAGCAGGCGGCAGTGTTCATCCATCAGGCCGCCAACCGCCCAGCCCTCACCACTGTTGACGAAGGAGACGCTGTCCAGCTCGGCGGAGAACGGGCAGGAGGCGCGCGACCAGACGCCGCCCGCATAATGCAGCAGGACGCAAGAGCTGGCATTGCCGCCGACCGCCCAGACGTCATCCGTGCCGGGTGGGTTGGCGATGTCGAACAACCGGGCGCGGTCGGGGATGGAGAACGCCGTGGCCGTGGAGCGGCTCTGCGCCAGTAGGACCCCGCCGCCGCCACACGAGACGATCAGCGTCGCCAGTGTCAGCGCCACGCCCAGGGCGCGCCAGCCCAGCGTGGCCCGCTGCGCCTGCGCGCCCACCTCGCCTGGCAGAACCGGCGCACGTCGCGTCCGCGTGAGGGGCTGATACCCGCCGAATGGCATGAATCGCTGTAGCATGTCGCCGAGGTAGGCCGTGTCGCGGTCGAAGACTGGCTCGGGGCCGAGAATCACCGACCCGCGCGTCACCAGCGGCCAGAGCGCGGGCGGCAGCAGGCGGGCGTCGGGCAGCGTCGCGCCGTGGACCAGCGTTGGGATGACAGGTACACCGCGGCGCAGGGCGGACTCGATCTCGATATGGGTCTGGTCGAGCGGCGCCGCCAGCATACCGCTCAGCCAGCGCGGGCCGATGATGACCACCATCGCCGAACACTGGCGTACGGCCTCCGCGACGCCGCCTTGCGTCTCCCCGGCCTCCACATCCTTCAGGACCGCGTGGGCGCCAAAGCGCGCTCGCAACCGGTCGGCCACACGCCCGCTGATGGCGGCGGCGTCATCGCGGCGATAGGCGATGTAGATCTGGCCCACAAGCGTCCCTCCTTAATATATCGGCATGTATCGCGAGCAGGAATATATCGGCATGTATCGCGAGCAGGCGCCGGACCTCATCCCCATCCCCCATTCCCCCTGGGCAGAGAGGGAGCGGCGCCTCGCTCGTGGAGGCTACGCTGATCCCTCTCGGATGGGGAGAGGGGGCGCGCGGCGGGTGGGGCGCGCTTGGTGTCATCCGAGTGTCGCTACCCGGATGCTGGTGTAGATCGCCTCGCCCACCTGGACACCCAGACCGATCTTCCCCGGCTTGTCGTTGAACGCGTCCTGAAACGAGCCGAGCGCCGTTCCATTTACCAGAATCGTGAATACTGGACCGTTGGCGTAGACCTCCAGGATGTTATCCCCATCGCCGGTGATGTGAGCGGCTGATGTGGCGCCAACGTCCAGGACGGTGTCATCTCCGCTGCTATGGCTGCTCACAGCCCAATCCGCCCAGAGCGAGTGGTCAGGCGTCGGTGTAGGCCCGCCGGGGCCGGTAGTGGCCGTTGGGGCGAGGCTGGGCGCGAGCTTGAGCTCGATGTCCATGTAGTCCAGGTTCTTGGTGTCGGTAATGCGGAAGAAGAGGGCGTAATGGATGCTGGAGACGCCCGCTGGGGCATGGACGCGCGTGGTGAGGTGGAAATTGGTGTAGGAGTCGGGACTGGCGCAGTAGACGATCAGCCCCGCCGGGGCGATGACGTGGTAGCCGTCGCTCTTGAACACGCACTCACTGTCGGTGTCCCAGCCAGCCTGAGGGTTGGTGAGCGCCTCATCCAGCGCGACATGCTCCGTCGGCGTCGCCGTCGGAGTTGGCTGGCGTGGGGCGGTAGCGAGGGGTGTGCTTCTCATGATCAGCGCGCTGAATGGCCCGGCTCCGGTGAGGCCCACACCCGCGAGACCCAGCAGCGCTACCGCGACGATGAGGATCGCCACCGCTGCCAGGCCGAGTGGGGTGGCGAGCCATGTGCGCCGTCGCGATGGTTTCCGCGCAGCGGCGGCCTCGTCGGGAGGCATGACCGGCCCGGTGGCGGGATTCTCAGGCCCGGCGGGCACGGCTCCCGCCGAGCGCAGCGGCAGCCACTGGACCAGTGTGTTCGCCAGCTGGCTCATGTCGCCATCGAACCAGGGATCGTTGCGGACCAGCGTCGCGCCATGCGCGAAGAGCGGCCGCAGGCTGGGTGGCAGTGTGGCGACGTCGGGCATGGTGGCGCCTTCGACCAGGACGGGGATGGTGGGTATGCCGCGCCGCAGGGCGGCCTCGATCTCCAGCCGGACGAAATCGGTTGGGTCATCCAGCCGGCGGCCGCGCTCGGTGGCGACGGTGGCCCAGGTGGGGCCGACCAGTACGAGCAGGACCGAGGAGGCGTCAATGACGCTGGCGATCACCTGCTCGAAGTTGACGCCGATTGGGATGTCGTCCACGTCTTTGAAGAGCGCGTCGCGGCCAAAGTAGGCCGCCAGCCGGTCGAAGATGCGACCGGCGATGCTGGCGCTATCCGAGCGGCGATAGGAGATGAACACCCTGGGGCCTGGCGTGGCGGCATGGGGGTTCGGAATGTTCGCGCTCATAGGGCTCCTCCCCGGTGATGGCTCATCCTCAGTCGCCGCGCCGCCATGCGCGTGGCCGCCCGGGCCTCACCAGCCGCCAGTCTACAGTGGCGCCGCCTGCCTGTCAATTGTGGCGGAGAGCCTGGACGGGTTTTTTCGGTAGAATGGGGGAGGTTAGCCCGTGTGCCGGGGCATGAAGGCTTCACAGCCCGCCTTCGCGACCATGGAGATGAGGACGAGAGGACGAGACGTAGAAGGGCATGGGGGTGGATGGGAGTGCTATACTACCCTCTAAGCGGTCACGGCGCAAAGCGGCCCTGTGGCGCAAGGTTCCTCAAGGGGGGCGCCGCCGCGAGTTTCCCCGCGCTGTCAGCGGAGCCCGGAGGGCGGGGGCGGTACTATGGAACACGCGCATGTCTCGCGGCCGCAGCGCCTGACGCGGCCGATCCTCATTGGAGCGTTCGCCGGATGGAATGACGCCGCTGGGGCGGCGACCTGGGCGATCAAGTTTCTCATCAATCAGTGGGACGCGGAGCCATTCGCCGAGATTGATCCGGACGCGTTCTACGATTTTACGGAAGCGCGGCCGGCGGCGCGCATCTCGGGTGGGGCGGTGCGCCGGCTGAGCTGGCCGAGCAACCGCTTCTACGCGCACCATGGCGCGCCTGACGCGGAGGGCGAGGCGCGTGACGTGGTGCTGTTCCTCGGTGAGGAGCCGCACCTGCGCTGGAAGACGTTCGCGCGCGAGATGGCGCAACTCTGCCTCCAGCTTGGTGTGGAGGAGATCGTCCTGCTCGGCGTCTTTTCGGCGGAGGCGCCCCATACCGCGCCAGCTCCGGTGACAGGGGCGACGAGCCGGACGGCGACGCTGCGGAAGATGGACCTGTTCGGGGTGGAGCGGGCGACGTATTCGGGGCCGACGGGGATCGTGACGGCGGTACAGGATATCGCGCGCCGCGAGGGGGTCGCGACGACGAGCTTGTGGGCGGCGGCGCCGCACTATGTCTCCGCTTCGCCCAATCTGCCGGTCGCGGAGGCGCTGTTGCGGCGGGTTGACCAGATCTACGATCTCGATCTGAGCCTGCGGGATCTTGGGCGGGCCGCGCGGCGGTTTACCAGCCGCGTATCCAGCCTGGTGGCGGCTGACCCTGAGGTGATGGCCTATGTGCGGACGCTGGAGCAGCGATTGAACGGCGGCGCGGAGCTGGACAGCACGAAGGATGAGACGCTGGAGAATGGCGAGCGTGAGACGGGAAGCCGCTTCTCTCCTGATCTCTCGGGGGTGCACAATATCCCCAGCGGCGGGGAATTGCCCAGCCCGGAAGAAGCGATTTTTGATATCGAGACGTTTCTGCGGCGCAGCCGCAAGCAAAATGGCACGGATGACGCGGAGTGATTCGTGTTGCGGGGCGCTCGCGGCCAGGGCGCGCAATGAGGCGTAACGGAGTGGAACTCTCAGCCTGGCTGTGACCGCCATTGGTGTGGGCGCGTAGATGATATGGTATTATGGAGCGAGCGCAGAGTACTGATATTCTCAGGCAAGGCTGGACACCTGAAGCCGCTCACTCCCGATAGCCAGTCATCGCGATCTCGCCGGCGCCTGCGAACGCGCGCTGGTTTTCGACCTCAGCGCCGCAATGGCCGCGGCGCTTTCCGTCTTCGGCATGTCAAGCGGCGCGCGAGCGGCTTACACGTCGCCACGTCGCAGCCGCCGCGGCGTACCCAACCAGCCCACATCGCGATTACTGTTTGCGCTCGCGCGCCGGGCTCCCGGCGCGCCGGGCTCTCATATCCACCTCTGGAGGCCACCAGTGGATCCCCAAAGTTCTGGGCCGCGCGGTCACCGCGCTAGCGCAAGGAAGTCTGGACAGAGCGGCGGAGGCAGAGCCCGCGGCAAGCGGCCACAGCAGCGGCCGCGCGGCGGATTGGCCCAATCGGGCCAGCAGCGATTCAATACTTCGCACGCGGAGTCGCTGAACAGCATCCGCTCGGAGGCGACCGCGACCCCTGAGGCGCCGCTCCTGCCACCGATCCCCGACCATAGCCCGGCGCCCGCCGCGCCACGACCGACGCCCGCGCTGAAGGCGGGGCCAGCCCCCGATGTCTCACAGCCCCAGGCGCCAACGCTCGCAACGCCGTCGAGCTTGCCAGCGTCCTTGAAATCTTTGAAGTCCTTGAACGCGACAAAGCCGTCGAAGGGCGCGCTAGCGCCGCAGGCGCCCGGGGCGCCGGAGCGCGTGGACAGAGGCGATGACGAAGGCGATGACGAAGGCGATGACGAAGGCGATGGTGCGGAGTTGGCGCGGTTGAGGGCGGCGTGGCTGTTCGAGCCGGGGCTCTCCGATCACATCCACAACTGGCTGGCGGACGCGATGCCGTTCAGCAGGCGCGAGCGGGCGCGGCGTCCCGGCTACTGGCGGCGGCGCGCGTTCCTGTCGGTGATTGCGGTAGGGATGGTGATCGCGGCGGTGCTCGTGGGCAATTTCGGTATCTCGATCTCGCAGCAGGTGGCGGGCATGTTCGCGGGCCTGGCGGGGATTCCGACCAACCAGGACTCCGGGCCGGGCAGCGTGATCATCTCGCCGCTCAACAATACGGATGGGACGCCGACACCTGGCCCGATGCTCTATACGGTCGGCGTGTGGACGTCGAACACGATGCCAACCGGCGGCTCGGTGAAGGTATATGTGCGGATCTCGCGCGCGGGTGTGCCGGTGGCGAAGGCGAAGGTGAATATCCAGGCGCTGATCGGCGGCCAAAGCGCGGTCCGCCTCGGTCCGCTGACGACCAATAGCTATGGGATGGCGTCGGCCATGCTGCGCTATGGGGGCGCGTCGGGCCAGGGGACGCCGATCTTTCTAACGGCGACGACGACGATTGGCGCGCAGACGTACTCAGGAACGTATACGGTCTACGCATTGGGATGACGACGGGCTGGGCGGCGAGTGGCGCTGCCGCCCAGCCCTCGTCCCGATCCGTTTCATCCACCAACTCCCAGTCATCCACCGGGGGCCATTCCCATGGAGGGAAAGGCAAGAAGAAGCATGGCAAGCATGGGAAGTGACGCGGCGCGGCCCTGAAGCGCCGGCGCACGGACCCCATACGACCTTCGGCGTAGCGTTCCCTGGGATGGGAAGACCCATCGTGTCTGAGCGGCGGGAGGGCAGGCATTGTAGCCCTCCCGCCGCTCTCGCTGGCCGCGCCTTCCCCCCTCTCCCCGTGGGAGAGGGGTTGGGGGTGAGGTCAGCCGCCTACATCTGCGAGCGCACGGACGCCAGCTCCTGCAAGCGCACGCGGGCGAGCTGGTTGGTGGGGTCAACGCGCGCGAGGTTGCGATAGACGCGGGCGGCCTGCTCGTATTCGCCGACGGAGTAGTAGGTCTGGCCGAGGAGGTCGTAAGCCTCGAAGTTCATCTTGTCCATGGCGATGAGCTGCTGCAGGGCAGCGACGGCCTCGCGCGACTGGCGGCTGGCGAAGTAGTAGCGGGCGATGACGGTCTGCTGCTCGGCGGCGTCGGTGTTGCGCCCAATCTCCAGGCAGTACTGCACGAACTGGTGGCGCAGCGCCATATCTTCGGTGGCGAACTGAATCGCCTGCCGCAGCAGTTGCAGGGCCTCGTCGTGGCCACCCGCGGTCCAGGCGATGTCGGAGAGGCGCTGGTAGACCTGGGAGGCTTCGGCGAGGGCGCCGCGGCGGATGTAGATGTCGGCGAGGGCGCGCAGCTGGGCGGAGCCCTCCTCGAGCTGGCCGCGGCTGACCTGGATGTCGGCCAGCTCGCTGCGGACGGCAGGGTCATCGGGGGCGAGGCGCTCCATCTCGCGCAGGACGAGGATGGCGTTTTCGACCTGGCGGCTGGCGCGGTACTGGCGCGCCAGCTGGGCGTACTCCTGGATCTGGCCCGCGCGGTCGGGGCGGCGCGCGGCGACCTCGGCGATAAGACTATAGATCTCGTCGTTTCGGGCGCGGTTCTGGCTGACGGCGTCGAGCGTGACCTGCATCTTGGCGACCTGGCCTGAAAGCTGGTAGGCGCGGGCGAGCAGGGTCGAAATCTCGATCTCAGGAGCCAGGCGCTCCTCGGTATCCAGGCGGGGGCGCGCGGCCCAGACGACGGGCTCGGGTGGGGTGCGGCGCACGGCGGCGGCGGCGTCTTCCAGCTCGCGCACGGCCTGGGCGGCGCCAGTCTGGTCCCCGGCGAGCAGGTAGGTCTGGCCGAGGGCGTAGCGGGCGAGGATTTCGTAGCCGGGGGCTGAGACAATCTGCTGGAAGGCGGTGGCGGCCTCCTGCTGGCGCCCGGCGGCCAGATGGATCTGGCCGAGGGAGTAGCGCAGGTCGGCATTGCCCAGATGCTGGTCGAGCGCCATGACGTACTCACGCACGACGTCATCGTAGTTGCGGAAGTTTTCGGCTCGCAGCGCGCGCAGCAGGCGCCCGAGCGCATCAAGCGCGCCCACTTTGCCTAGGCTTGCGCCGGGCGAGCTGAGGGCGGGAGAGACGCCGACGCCGGTGGCGAGCGCGATCTGCCAGTGGACGATGGCCAGGGTCATGCCGGGGTCGGTCTGGAGGATGCGCTGATACTCGGCGACGGCCTGGACGGCGCGCCCGGCCTTCATCAGCGCGTTGGCGTAGGCCAGGCGGACCTGGACGTTATTGGGCCAGGCGAGCAGGGCCTGCTCATACTCCTGGGCGGCGCGCTCGGCGTGGCCGGCGCGCGTGTACGCTTCGGCGGCGGCCATGCGCTCGGTCAGCACCTCATCGAGGCGGCCCTGGCGCGAGAGCTGCTCGATCAGCTTGACGCGGTAGGGGAGGTTGTTGGGCTCCAGCTGGAGGATGCGGCGATAGGTGGCGATAGTGTCGTCCACGCGGCCCGCGAGCAGGTATTGCTCGGCGAGGATGACGTATTTGGCGATGGCCTGCTCGATCTTGCCCTGGCGGACGTAGATTTCGCCGAGCAGGACGTGGATGTCGAGGTACTGCGGGGCGATCTCCATCACGCGCATGCACTCTTCGATGGCGGCGGTGAGCAGACCGTGGCCGATGAAGTTCTGGATCTCCTGGATGGCGTGCGCGACCTGGGCGCGCTGGGCGGCGGGAAGGAATTCGAGGCTGGCGCGCAGGCCTGCCTGTGGGCCGGCGATGCTGCTCATGATCTGGGCGAGCTGGTCGCCAGGGGCGGCGTTGTTGATGTCGTTGATCATGCCGCCGGTGAGGAACGGGCGCGCGCCACCCAGCGGCGGTGGGGCGCCCAGCACATGCGCGAGGGCGCTCTCGCCGGAGGCGCTATAGCGGTCGGGCGCCTCAATCCCCAGGTCTGGTGAGGCGCCGCCGGAGCCAATGCCGCCGCCGGAGCCGACATCGCCCCAGGTGGGCCCGCGCACGGGCTCCTCGTAGCTCTCCACCGCGCTCTGCGGCGGAGCGGCCATGCTCTGGGAGGGCGCGGCCATGCTCTGTGGCGGAATGGGAGGTACGCCGGGCCGGGCGGCGTTGATCAGGTTCCCCGCGCCCGCGGGGCCGCCTGTGCCGCCGCCAGCGCTGGCAGCGGCGCGCTGGGGAATGCCCTGACTGAGCTGTCGCCCGGCGGAGCCGGTGGTGCGATTGCGGCGTGGGGCGGGCGAGGAGGCGCCGAGCGTCTCGCGCTGCATGCGCTCGACCTCAGCGATCTGGGTGCGCCAGCCCTGGCTGCGAAGGTAGCCGAGCAGGGCGGAGAAGATGGTCTGGGCGCCCTCGATGTCGTTCATGTCGCGGTGGGCTTCGGCGGCCTCCTGGCAGAGCTGGAGGAGCTGGTCGGACTCGTTCTGCTCCAGGGCGTCGAGGTTGACGCGGTCCACAGCCTGGTCGAAGTATTGGGCCGCCTCAGGGACATTGCCGAGGGCGCGGGCGCACTGGCCGAGAGCGTAGAAGCACGAGAGGGCGTATTCGGGGTCGTCGAGCAGGCGCTCGAACTGGCTGGAGGCGTCCTCCCAGCGGTCGGCCTCCTGATAGAGCCAGCCGAGGAAGTAGTGGGCGTCGGCGCGATCAACGCCACTCTCGAGCAGTTCTTCGCAGATGGCGACCGCCTCACCGACGTGGCCTTCCTGCTGGAGCGTTTGCGCCTCGCGCAGGGCGGAATTGATCTGCGAGGAGCTCATGCGGGTGCGCCGGGCGTTATCCGGTGACGAGCCGTGCCTGCCTCGATCGTCCTCCCAGCCCTCGTCCCAATCACTACCACCGTATGTATTCCTGCCCATGCGCTGCTCCCTGTTTTATGGTGTATCGCGCTGGCTCGCGCGCTGCCACCGCGCCCGCTGTGGCCGCGCCCGAATAGCTTGAATAGCCTGAATACGGCGCGGCCACGGCGCGATGACGCGGGGAGGCCCAGAGGCGATCTCGGAGGCCGGTCCCGCGCTGGCGTCCCTGCCGGCGGCCCACCCTGCCGGCGCGCGCTCCGCCGCTCGCGCCTCAACGCTGGGCGCCAGGGCGCGTAGGGGAGCATACGCCAGAACTCACGCCCGCACGCAACGCGCGGGAGCTTTGGGGGGCGGTCGCGCCCGTTGGTGAGACGCGACCGCGCGGCTTGCCGCCAGTATAGCATAGGCGCGGGCGCCGCCTTGACAGGGATGGGACCTTGTGCTAGACTGGCCTGCACACGGGCGATTAGCTCAGCTGGTTAGAGCGCCACGTTGACATCGTGGAGGTCAGAGATTCGAATTCTCTATCGCCCACCACAGACCAGCTTCACTATCCCCTCGCGCTACCATTGAACGCCGCCAGGGCCGCAAAGGCCGGGCGGCGTTTTCGCATTCCCCGTGGCGCGACAGCAACCGACGCCCTGCAGGAGACGTACAACGCATAAGCATTCGCGCGGAGATGCCGGGTCGGCGGCGCGGCCATGAATGGCCGGCGCACGGCGCGGGGGCATGAATGTCCCCGGGCCTTTAGGCCCGCGGCGCGTGCCACGGCCTTTCAAGGCTGGGAGGTGGTGGGTGCGGCGCGGGCCAGAAGATGCGCGCTGGAAGGCTGAGTCGGCTGGTGTGGTGAGCTATCCGCGTCGCGTGAGATGGGAGCTTCGTGATGATCGTCGTTGTCGCCGGGCGGCGCATTGATGCGCGTGACGCGGCTGTCAGCCGCTTTCCTATCCAGTCGCGCGGGGCCGTCGCCAGGAAGATCCGGAACGCGCTGGAGGCGCTGGGCGCCACGACGCTCGTTGCGTCCGCCGCCTGCGGCTCCGATCTGTTGGCGCTCAACGCCGCGCGCTCGCTTGAAATCCGCCGCCGCGTTGTGCTGCCGTACCGGGAGGACTGGTTCCTGGAGGATTCGGTGACCGACCGGCCCGGGCGCTGGGAGGACCTCTACTGGCAGGTCATCGACGCGGCGCGGGCGAGCGACGATCTCATCATCCTCGGCGAGAAGCGCGGATCGGATGACGCCTACCGCGCGGCCAACGATGCGATCCTGGCCGAGGCGCGGCGGCTGGCGGGCGAGGAGCGTCCGGAGGACCCGGGCGCTGCGCTGGCGGGGCTGATCGTCTGGGAGGGCGCGTCGCGCGGGCCGGATGACGTGACTGACCACATGCGCCAGCGCCTCGAAGCGGCGGGCGCGACGATCAGCGTGACGCTCACCACCGCTTCCGCGCCCGCCGCCTGAGGCCCGCGGAGCGCTGGCTAGTCGTCGTGGGTGGCGCGCCAGAGGCGGTGCTCGCGTGAGCAGGCCTCTTCGGCTTCGTCAACGAAGGTGGACCACGCGGCTTCGCCCGTCTGGCTGGCGATCTGCACCTCGATGGCGCCAAGCTCGCTCGCGGTGACGCGGTAGCTGGCGTAGAGGTCCTGGTAGCGCTTGGATTGGGTCCACGCGATGATGCCGCCAACGATCGCGGCGGCGAGCCCTTGCGGGCTGAGCGGCAGCCAGTGGAACGCGGCGGCGACGGCGCCGCTGGCGCCTAGCGCTTCGACGGCCATCATCGTCCAGTGCCACTGGAGGCCGCGCGTCTTGTTCCACTTCGACTTGCGGGTGTACCACTTCTCCTGGTCTACGATGCGGCCCATGCGATAGGCGTCCCGGCGTGTCGCCAGCGGCTGGCCGCGCAGGCGCTCCATCCCAGGCGTGATCTGCTGCTCGGGTGTGAAGGTATTTGCGCTCAGCTCGCTCGCGACGTCGGTGAGTGTCTCGTTCAGGCGCTTGAGCAGGCGCTCCTTGGCCACGACCTCATCGCCGCCGAGCGGGAAGGGGCGACCGCCCACGGCGTAGCGCCACGCCAGCGACTTGACCGATTCGGCGGCGGCTCGCGCCTCATACCACTGTGTATCGTAATGGCGGATGTAGCGGAAGATGCGGATGAGCAGGGCGAGGACGATGAAGAGGCCACTCACCAGCTGGGGCAGTGAGAGCGCGGGCGTTGAGAAGCCGGACACACTGAACGGCCCGACTGTCAGCGCCGTCTCTTTCACCACAGTGAAGAGCGCCGCGGCCGCGGCCAGGGACAGCAGGACGAGCTCGGCCCGCAGCCCGCTGAAGAAGCGCTTTTGCGCCCGGATCGAGGCTGAGTCCGCGGCTGTGAAGAGTCCCGGCATGTCGTGGTCGCCGAACGATGCCCCCGGCTTGCCAGCGTCCTGGGACGCGCTTTCGCCAATACCGCCCGCTGCGCTCATGCGGTCGTCACTCCTCCCTGGCGGCGCGTCATGCGGAACGTGTCCATAGCGCGCGCCGCGGATGTATCGCGACACGTCCGCTTGCACGCTAGCATACACAACCCGCGTGCGATCTGTCTACTCCGCTCGCTTTATTCGGGACGCGGCCCTGAAGATCCGGCGCACGGCGATGTGGCGTGGCTCGGCCAGGAATGCCTGGTGAGCGTGCGAGGGCGATGTTCGCGCGCGAGCTTGGGGGGCCGCGCAACCGCGGGTGTTTCTGACCCCGCTGCGCGACGCCAGGCGCGCCTGGCCCGATTCCAAGGCGCATGGCGAGCCGCCGGGGCGCGGGCCGCTCCGCATGGTGAGCGTGCGATACACTGTCTGTGGAGCTGCGCCGCGCGGCTGCTGGGCTATTCCGCCTTGCTCTCCACGATGTGAATGACAGCGAAGCCTGGGGCTGGGAGAGGAGCATGACTATGACCGACCTGCCCACTGGGACCGTTACCTTCCTCTTCACCGACATCGAGGGCTCCACCCGCCTGCTCCAGCGGCTCGGTCCCCGCTACGCCGAGACGCTTGGCGCGCACCAGGCGCTGCTTCGGGAGGCCTTCGCAAACCACCATGGCCGCGAGGTTGACACGCAGGGTGATAGCTTCTTTGCCGCCTTTCCCACCGCGCATCTCGCGGTGAGCGCCGCCGCCCAGGCCCAGCGCGCGCTGGCGGCGCATGACTGGCCCGAGGGAGCGGAGGCGCGCGTCCGCATGGGGCTGCATACCGGGGCGCCGCTGCTGGCAGCCGATCGCTATATTGGGCTGGACGTGCACCGGGCGGCGCGCATCGCCGCGGCGGGCCACGGCGGCCAGGTGTTGCTCTCCGAGGCGGCGGCCGGACTGGCGCGCGATGGATTGCCAGCGGGCGCCGCGCTGATGGACCTGGGTGAGCATCAACTCAAGGACTTGCAGCGCCCTGAGCGGATCTATCAGCTCGTTCTGCCAGATCTGCCGCGCGACTTTCCTCCGCTCAAGACCCTCGACCGCGCTCAGCACAACCTGCCTATGCAGTTGACGCCTCTGGTTGGACGGGACGAGGCGGTGCGGCAGGTGATGGAGCTCCTGACCCGTCCCAATGTACGCCTGGTGACGCTGACCGGGCCGGGGGGCATAGGCAAGACGCGGCTGGCGCTTCAGGTGGCGGCGGAGCTGGTGGACCGCTTTGCCGATGGCGTCTACCTCGTCACGCTCGCGACCGTCACCGATCCCGACCTGGTTATCGGCGCGATCGCCCAGACGCTGGGCGTGCGCGAGCTTGGCAGCGCGGGTCGCGAAGAGAATCTGAAGACCTATCTGGCTGGCAAGACCATATTGCTGGTTCTGGATAATGTGGAGCAGGTGATTGACGCGGCTCCGCGCGTGCTGGAACTGCTGATGACCTGTCCGGGAGTGAGCGTGCTGGCGACCAGTCGCGTCTCGCTCCGATTGCGCGGCGAGCACGAGTTCGCCGCCGCGCCTTTGAGCCTGCCAGTGGGGCGGACGGCGGGCGCGGCGGGTCGTGGCGTGGAGGCGGGGCTGGCTGAGTTGACCCAGTATTCGGCGGTGGCGCTCTTCATCGAGCGGGCGCAGGCGGTCAATCGCCAGTTCGCGGTTACGAGCGCCAACGCGCCGTCCATCGCCGAGATTTGCGCCCGGCTCGATGGTCTGCCGCTGGCGATCGAGCTGGCCGCCGCGCGCACCCGTCTCCTGTCGCCTCAGGCGCTGCTGACGCGCCTCTCCAGCCGGCTGGCGCTCCTGACCAGCGGGGCGCGCGACCTACCTGAGCGACAGCAGACGCTGCGCAACGCCATCGCCTGGAGCTATGACCTGCTCACGTCCGCTGAGCAGGCGCTATTCCGCCGGCTGGCGGTCTTCGCTGGCGGGTGTACCGTGGACGCCGCCGAGGCGGTCTGCGCCGCGCCGGATGGAGCGGAGCGGCTGGCGGTCGAGATTCTCGATGGGGCCGATTCTCTGGCGGCGCAGAGCCTGCTGCGCCAACTGGAGACGAGCGAGGACGGCGAGCCGCGCTTCCAGATGCTGGAGACGATTCGGGAGTATGGCCTGGAGCGATTGCGCGCGAGCGGAGAGGCTGAGACGCTCGGGCAGGCTCACCTGGCCCACTTCCTCGCGCTGGCCGAGCGCGCCGCCCAGGGATACCGCGGTCCGGAGGAAGGGCGATGGCTCGCTGTGCTGGAGCGCGAGCACGATAATCTGCGGGCGGCGCTGGGATGGACTCGCGAGCGGGCCGATGTGACGGCGGGGTTGCGGCTGGCTGGCGCGCTTGCCTATTTCTGGTTCAGGCGCGGCTACCTGAGCGAGGGGCGCGAGTGGCTGGAGAGCCTGCTCGCGCTGGCTGGTCAGCGCCGTGTGGATGGGCCTTTGGGACGCCAGGGGCAGGCGCCGCCCGCTCGTGTTCTGGCTCACGCCCTGTATGGCGCGGGCGATCTGGCGGTCTGGCAGGGGGACTACCCCCACGCGATGACCCAGCTGGAGCAGAGTCTGGAGCTGGCGCGGGAGGTGGGGGATATCGGGCTGGCTGTGGATGCGCTCAACCGGCTGGGAATCACGTCGTACCTTGGGGATGACCCGAGGCCAGCGACGCAACGCTGGGAGGAGGGGCTGGCGCTTGCCCGCGCGCTGGGGGATCCGGCGCGCCTGGCGGGCCCGCTCAACAATCTGGGCGAGGTGGCGTATTTACAGGGTGACCTGGAGCGGGCGGCGGCCTACTATGAGGAATCGTTCGCCTGCATGCGCCAGGCTGGCGACCTGAATGGGCGGAATGTGATGCTCGCCAATCTGGGGAATATCGCGCGCCGCCAGGGCGATCTGGCGAGGGCGAGGACGCTGTACCGCGAGGCGCTCGATGAGGCGCAGCAGTTAGGCGATCCACGCGCGGTCGCTGGAGTGGTGGAGGGTATGGCGATGGTGATCGCGGCGTCGGGCGACGGAGCGCGCGCGGCGCGGCTGATCGGCGCCTGCGCGGGGGCGCGTGACACGATTGGGACGCCCTATCTACCCAACGAGCGGGCTGACCTTGCTGAGGCGCTACCGCCTGCGCGCGCCGCGCTCGGAGAGGAAGGCTGGGCGGCGGCCTTCGCGGCGGGACGCCTCCTCACTCTGGAGCAAGCCGTCCGCGAAGCGCTCGGCGTAGCGCCCGAACCCGGCGTCACTCAGCCCAATGCGGAGGAATGAAGACGCGGCCACGAACCTGGCGGCCCTGAAGACCTCGCGTCGGTCCGCCTCCGCTCGGCGCGCTCAGGCGCGCGCTGCTCACTCGGTTTGCGCGGTGGCCCCGCGCCGGCTGGAAGGCGAGGGATTCAGCGTGCGGCGAGACGCTGGCGGGCGATGAGGAGGGCAGCGATGGCGCGGGCGTCGCGTAGCGCGCCGGAGTGGATGAGGTCATCGAGGGCGGCGAGGGGGTGCGGCTCAAGCTCGATGACGTAGCCCTCATCACCATCAAGCCTGGCTGGCTGGAGACACTGGGCGAGGAAGATGTGACTGCGAACGCGCAGGTATTTGGTCCATGGACGTAGCTCGGCGAGGAGGTCGAGTTGGTCTGCGCGGTAGCCGATCTCTTCCTGCAGCTCGCGGTTGGCGGTGACGGCGAGGTCTTCGCCATCCTCGACCGTGCCGCCGGGCAGCAGCAGCGGGGTTTCGCGAGCAAAGGCGGGGGCTGGCTCGCGGACGAAGACAATCTGGCCGTCGCTGGCCAGGGGAATCATCAGAACCTCGTCGGCGCAGATGACGAATTCAGCGCCTGCGCTGTCCTCGGCGAGCTCGAAATACCTACTCTTGTACGGCATCCATCGCGATCCCTTCGTCAGGTGGGACATGGACGGCGCGCGCCGTCTCGGCTTCCGCGCGGCGCTGGCCGCCTGTCAGTCCGGCGAGGGCGGCGGCGGCAATGATGGCCGCGCCGCCGAGCGCGGCCAGTGGCGTGAGGCGGTCGTGCAGCAGGGTGACGCCGAGCGCGACGGCGACGAGCGGCTGCGCCAGGCCGAAGACGGCGCCGACATCGGGGGGCAGGTGGGCGAAGCCGTAGTTCCAGAGCCAGAAGGCGAACGCCATGGCGATGACGCTGAGATAGATGATCTCGAGCCAGAGCGCCGGTGAGTAGTGGCGCATGGTGTCGAGTCCCGGCCATGCGGGCGCGGCGAGGGGCGTGATGGCGATACCGCCAATCAACAGGCTCCAGAAGAGGGCGTTCACGAGCGAGACGCCGCGCGCTAGCTCGCGCCCGAGGACGGTGTAGAGCGCCCAGGTGATGGCGGCGCCGATGAGGGCGAGCGCGCCGGGAAGCGAGAGGCCGTCGGGTATGTTCACGCCGACGATCAGCGCGACGCCCGCCAGGGCCAGGCCGAGGGCGAGCAACGTCCGCGCGGTGGGCCGCTCGCCCCAGAAGAGGGCGAAGACGACGATCAGGGCGGGCGCGGCGGAGGTGATGAGCGAGGCGAGGCTGGCGGAGGTGAGGGCCGTGCCGATGAACTGGAGCGAGATGGAGCCAGCAAAGCCAGTGAGGCCGATGAGCGCCAGGCTCCAGAACTGGCGGCGGGTCACGCGCCAGAAGCGGGCGCGAATGGCGAAGGGGGCGAGCGTGGCCAGCGAGATGATGATGCGCATGAGCACCAGCGGCAGCGCGGGGACGGTCGTCAGCGCGACACTACTGACGACATACATCAGGCCCCATAGGGCCGCCGCGCTCGCCAGGGCGCCCATCGCCAGCCACCGTCGCATGCGTTCCGCGCCCTCTCCGAACATTGGGAATGCTGGTTCACTCACTGTGACTCAGCATACCACCCGGCGCCAGCGTTCTCTTGCGCCTCTCGCCGTTGAGGCGTACAATGCCTGCGGCGTCGGGCGCTCATCATAGTGATGGGCCTGGCGCATATCCTCACCTATCCACTACATGACTGGAGGCGGACGATGAACGCAGAAGGATTCGCGTCCGGCGGCGACGCCTCCACCGCCCGCTCCAGCTACCTGGCGGCTCGCTAGCGCGCTTTCGCGCGGCGAATCTCGCTCCTGGCGCTGGACCGCGGCGCGCGGCGCAGGCTCTCCCCTCACGGCGCGCACAGCGCGGCGCAGGCTCGCCGCTCTCCACCACTCCATGCCCTCATCCCTGGCCTGGTCATGCTCCGGGCCGCTTCGCCGCATGCCATTCGGGCGCGGCGCGGGTTGAGGCGCCGTCTGTTTGTGTTCAGCAGGAGCGATCACACCGTGAGCCGAAAACGTCAGCGCGAGCGACGAGCCGATGTCCAGACCAGCCAGGCGCAGGGAGACCAGACTATCGCATCTATTCCTGAATCGAACGCGTCAGAGGAATCCGCCGGGGTGGCTGGAGGGCTGCTGGAGGGGATGATTACGGAGGGCAGCCGCGGCCGCTACCGTGTGGAGACGGCGAGCGGCGCGCTCTGGTGCACGCTGCGTGGGCGGCTGCGCAAGGAGTTGATCTATGCGGAGAGCGCCTCGGCCCGCAGGAGCGCGCAGCGGGTGAACGTGCGCGAGGGCGACCCGGTGGCGATTGGCGACCGCGTGTGGGCGCTGCCGGTGGGCGCGGGGGAAGGCGTGATCGAGCGCGTCGCCCCGCGCACGGGGGCGGCGATGGCCCGCCAGGACCCCGACAAGGGGCGTGCGAAGCGGCCGCTCACCGCCGTGAGCGGTATCAATCAGCTGGTGATCGTCTTCGCGGCGCGCGAACCGGCGCCGCACTTGCGACTGGCTGATCGCTTCATCGCGCTGGCGGAGGCGCAGGGCGCAGCGGTGGTCCTCTGTGTGAACAAGGCCGATCAGGGGATCGAGCCGTGGCTGGATCGGCGGCTCGCGGTCTATGCTGGGCTGGGCTACGCGGCGCCGCGGACGAGCGCGGCCACCGGCGCGGGCATCGAGGCGCTGGCCGGGCTGCTGGCGGGGCGGGTTTCGGCCTTCGCCGGGCCATCGGGCGTCGGCAAGACGAGCCTGCTCAACGCGCTGGAGCCAGGGCTGGCGCTGCGTGTATCGGCGGTCAGCGAGTCTACGGGGAAGGGGCGGCATACGACGACGGGCGCGCGGCTCATCCCGCTGGCGGGCCTGGGCGGCGGCTGGATCGCCGATACAGCGGGCATCCGGGCGCTGGCGCTCGATCCGGCGACGCTCGACAACCTGCCGGAGACGTTTCGCGAGTTTCGCCCATACCTCGGCGCCTGCGCGTTCAGCGATTGCCGGCATCTGGCAGAGCCGGGCTGCGCCATCCACGCGGCGGTGCGGACGGGAGCGATAGACGCGGCGCGCTATGACAGCTACCACCGCATCGTCTTAGGAGCGCCCGCCAGCGCCGATCTCATCCCGCTCGCCGGGATGGACGGCTATGAAGAGGACTGACGCATTGAGCTCGCGGCGCTCCCCACATGGCTCCGCTCTCCTCATGGGGAGAGGGGCCGGGGGTGAGGTCCCCGGCGCAAATCGGGCTAGCCCGCATGGCGTCTTGCGGCGCCCGCCCGCTGGCCATACAATCGTGTCGGGGAATGGGCGGCCGCCTGGCGCGCCCAATGCGCCGCGCGGACGCCTTTCACCTCTTTGGGCGTTGCGCCGCGGCGAGAGAGCTGTGAGATGCGGGAGGAGTGGGCCTGCGATGGATGATACACGCGCGATGGAGATGATGGGGACGATGAACGCGGCATGGATCGCCGCCACCTTGCGGCGCATCGCTGAGGCGGCGCGCGCGAACCCTGATCTGGCCGTTGCGGCCCGCGACGCGATCTTCGAGTCGGGGCTGTTTGATGTCTTTGGCGCGGGCGAGCGCTTCAATCCGGTGGACGCGCTGGACACCGGGGGCGAGGAGGCCCTGCGCGCCCACCTCGCCCAGCTCGACCTGGCCCAGCTGCGGAGCATGGTTCGCGCACATGGCTACGACCCTGAGCGCGCGACGGCGCGCTGGCGCAGCGCGCCACGATTCGTCGAGCTGATCGTCGAGAAGGCCAGGGTCCAGCTGGAGCAGGAGCGCAAGATGGGCGTCGCGACGAAGTCGCTGGCGGAGGCGTCGTGGATGCTGTGAGGCTGGTTCTGTCAGGCGTGGGTGCTGTCGTGGCGTAGGCGTATAGGTAGATAGTCCTCTTCGCGGCGCGGAGGCGGCGCTCTCAAGGGAACGGCGCCGAGTTCGGCGCCAGAGTTGCGGCGCGCCCCGGTGGTTGAATACGCGCAGCGTCCCTGTTCGTCGCTCGACTGGAGGGTGTCGAGCGCTGCGTTTATGAGACAGGATGGGTTCCACGTGCGTGTACTCGTTGTGGATGATGACAAAGGGATCCGCGAGACGCTGGGGGCGCTGCTGGAAGAAGAAGGCTACGATGTCAGTGTCGCGGCGGATGGTGAGGAGGGCCTGCGTGTCATGCTGGCCACCAGGGAGCCGATGGTCGTCCTCCTGGATCTCCTGCTGCCCACGCTCTCCGGCGAAGATGCGCTGGCGGCGGCGCTGGAGTACTTCGAGGGCGTAGGGCGGTCGCCCGTCTCGTTCATTATTATCACGGCCAACCCACAATCGGTGACCGCGCACCTGCGCACGCTGATCCAGCGACACCACATCCCCGTCGAATACAAGCCCTTCGACACCGATCATCTGCTGGCGGAGGTCGAGCGCGCCAGCGCGGGCGGCCTGGTGGCCGGCTGACCGCGCCATACCCCGCATACTCATGATGTTTGCCCAGGCGGGCGCCTGACCTTCGAGCATGGAGGCCAGGCGCCCGCTTTCTCATGCCCTTCACTGGGCGCTCATGGGGGCGGCAGGCGGCGCGCGAAAACTCGCTGTCAACATTCTCCTCGCTCGCGCGATGTAGATGATAGGGGGCGGAGCGCCGATGTTCGTCGCGTGAGGAGTCGCCATGCGTGAGCGCATGCCTGAGCGGGGCGCGGGAGCGTCCGCCGAGGCGGAAGAGGGCGAGGCGATGCTGTCGCTCGCCGCGTTCACCGCGACGGTCGAGCGCTTGCAGCGGCCGCTCTCCGCCTTTCTGCGCGGGATGGTCGGGGATGGCGAGCAGGCGCTGGACCTGACGCAGGACGCCTTCCACGACGCATGGCGGGCGACGCAGCGCGGCGACGCGCCCTGGACGGCGGCGGGCGGCGACGATGAGGCGCGGCGGCGGTGGCTGTTCCATACGGCATACTGGCGGGCGGTGTCGCAACTGCGGCGGCGCAAGATCATCCACTGGCTGCCGCTGGAGCGGCCCTGGCCGGCGCAAGGCGCGCGGGACGGGCAGAGCGGCGACGGCGCCAGCGAGGCGGAGCGGGTGGACGGGGCCGCGGCGTTTGAGGAGCGGGTGGTGGAGGGCGAGGCGCTGCGCGCGGCGCTGGCCAAGCTGGCGCCGGAGGACGCGGCGGCGCTGCTGCTGCGCGCGGTCGAGGGCTTCAGCGCGGCGGAGGCGGCGGCGATCATGCGGATCTCGCCCGCCGCGATGGCCCAGCGCATCTCGCGGGCGCGGCGGAGGCTGCGCGCGATCTATCTGGCCCAGAACCCACCGGAAGGCGCCGCTGGGGGAAAGGAGTGACGGCGATGCGTGAGGACCTCTGCCGCCTCTACGAGCCGGGGCTGGCCGCGCTGGAGGAGCTGGAGGAGCTAGCGCTCGACACTGAGGAGGTGGCGGCGGCGCAGGCGCATCTGACGGGCTGCTCGCGCTGCCAGGCGCGGCGGCGGATGTGGACGCGGCTGGATGGCGCGCTGCGCGACGCCCTGGCGCCGACCGCCGCAACGCCCACGCTGACGACGGCTGATTTGCTCATGGCGATTGGCGCCGATCACGAGCCGAGCGAGCGGCGAGCGCCGATGCTGAGTGTGATCACAGTGAGGGACGAGGACTTCATGGACGGCGATGAGACGCGCGTGACGACGGAGGTGGGAACGGGCGAGGCGGCGAACGAGACCAATGGGGCCAATGGGGCCAGCCAGACGAAGGCGGGCGCGCCGGAGCGCCACTTCGCGCCGCTGCCCTCGCTGGCGACGGCGCGGCGGCAGCCTGGGTGGCGGCGGGCGCTGATGGGCGGCGCGGCGGTGGCGGCGGTGGTGGCGCTCATGGCGGGCATTACGGGCGTGATGTCGCTGACCGGGCGGCTCAGCGGGACGCGGAGCGCCAGCCATGCGAAGGCGACGGCCGCGGCGGCGACGCAGACGGCTCAGGTAGGGCCATTCGTCTCGCAGCCTCCTCGAGTCGCCGGCATGGCGTTCGACTCATCCACCGATGGATGGGTCGTGATGGAGGAGATGAGCGGTAATAGTTCGAATAGCTGGCTCTATCACTATGCGAACGGCAAGTACACCCAAACAGCCACTCCGGCGAGCTGGGGCCTTTACGACGCGCAGCTCTGGTCATTCGCGCCTGACAATCTCTGGGTGTTCGCCGGAGCGGGCGGTAGCGTCTATCATTATGATGGCCACGGCTGGACGCAGCAGACGTTTCCCGCGCCGCGAGACGCGGAGAGCCCCTCAACGCCCTCCGTGATGACCATGGTGTCGCCAACACAGGGCTGGGCTGTCGGGAACACTTTTGTTGGGCCTGTCGGCGCGCAGACCCTGATCCAGGTCTTCTATCACTATGATGGCTCGACATGGCGCATTGATCCGGCGGACAGCCAGGCGTCGAAGGGGGCGCCCAGTGGAAGCCCGACGCCAACGCCTCAAGGCGATCAAGCCATATACTCGGGGAACGACCAAATCCAATTGACCGCGATTTCAGCCACTCCAGGCGGTGATGTCTGGGCGACCGGGTATCTCCAGATTCAGGACGAGAACGGCAATATCAGCAGCACGACGGGCTACCTGTATCACCGGGCCAACGGCGTGTGGCGTGTGGCGCAGGTGATGCGGAACACGGAGCTCGATGGCATCCTCATGACTGGCGCGAATAGCGGCTGGATCACGGGCAGGACGATCACATCGAAGAAGGTCATCACGACTGTGCCGATTACCACGACCAGGGTGACGCCCATCGTCCTGAGCTGGGACGGCGCGCGCTGGTCGCAGGCCGCCATTCCCCAGCCAGACCAGACGCAGTCGGGGATGACGTTCACTCAGATCGCCGCCGACAGCCCATCCAATGTCTGGATCATCGGCTCATCGAATGGAATGACCGTCAACACTGGCCCCTACGCGGGTGACAATACGTACCTTATCCACTTCGACGGCGCCCGCTGGTCGCACGTCAGCCTGCCACAGGTCGCGGCCATCAACCCGAGCCACGACATCAGCATCACCAACCAGGTGGCATTCAACAATCTAGCGGCGGCGCCCTCTGGCGACCTGTGGCTGGCGGGCGGTCTGTCCGTGAATGGTGGCGGTAGCGGGAACTACCAGTGGTATCCGCTGCTCTACCGCTACAGTGGCGGGCAGTGGGTCAATGTCCAGTTACCGGCGTTGCCTGCCAGCGGTGGCGCCCCTGCGAGCGGGAGCCAGCCGGCGGGGTGAGGCGCCATGGGCGGGGCGAGCGCAGCCATGAATGGCCGACGCACAGCGGCGCGGAGGCGAGCGAGGCGCAGCCATGAATGGCCGGCGCACGGGGTGGGGTGGTTGAGGGCATGAATGCCGGGCGGCGGCGGGCGGGTGAACCCGCGCCTAAGGGCCTGGCGGCCGCGAAGCCCGCCTTCGCGGGCTAGGGCGCGGTGGGCGTGACATGAGGGGCGCTGGCGCAAGGAGGCGCTGGCGGCCTCCGTCGCGTGCGCTCCCGGCCTTTCAAGGCCGGGGCACGGCACGAGACCTCGAAATGCCGGGGCGCCTCAGGTGTTTATGCCATCAACCCGTGCGCCGGCCATTGATGGCCGCGCCTCGCTCGCCTCCGCGCCGCTGTGCGTCGGCCATTTATGGCCGCGTCCCCCCGATGCTATACTGCCCCTTGGCGGCCATGATCGCCGCCGCTACACGACGTTGTGAGGAGTGGCAGAATATGGCAGAGGGGACGACCTACATCCTGGTGGACCGCGCGGACGCCGTGGCCACCGTGACGATCAACCGGCCCGACAAGCTGAACGCGCTGAACTGGGCGCTCATCAACGAGCTGGCGGAGAAGCTGGAGGCGCTGGACCGCGACGACGCCATCCATTGCATCGTGCTGACCGGCGCGGGCGAGCGGGCGTTCGCGGCTGGGGCGGACATCGCCGAGATGGCGAACGCCAGCGCGGCGCAGATGGCGCTTGGCCCCTTCGAGGGCTGGGACCACATCCGCCGCATCCGCAAGCCGATCATCGCGGCGGTCGAGGGCTTCGCGCTGGGCGGCGGCAACGAGCTGGCGATGCACGCGGACATCATCATCGCCAGCGAGAAGGCCAGGTTCGGGCAGCCGGAGATCCTGCTGGGCATCATGGCTGGCGCGGGCGGCACGCAGCGGCTGGCGCGGACACTGGGCAAGTTCCGCGCGATGGAGATCTGTCTCACCGGCGACCAGTTCACCGCGCAGCAGATGGAGGCCTGGGGCGTCGTCAACCACGTCGTCCCCGCCGGGCAGGCGCTCGCTGAGGCGCAAGCGCTGGCAGCGAAGATCGCCAGCCGCGCGCCCATCGCGACGCTGCTGACCAAAGAGGCCATCCTGACCGCCTTCGAGACGCCGCTGGAATCCGGGCTGGCGCATGAGAAGCGGCTGTTCGCGATGCTCTTCTCCACCGATGACCAGAAAGAAGGCATGACGGCGTTCGTGGAGAAGCGCCCAGCGAAATTTACCGGAAAGTAACGGGCTTCATCCCTGGCCCCCTCATCTCTGCGGAGGCGAGGGGCAATGAGAAGTGAATGCCACCGTGTGACCCCCTCTCCCATGCGGAGAGGGGGTCGCGGCGTAGGTGGGGATGCGCTACTATGAAAGAGCCGACGTATTGAGACATGGCTGACATACCTGAGGTGAAGAACCTATGCCACAACCTGATGAAGCGGTAATTCTCTCCGCGGTGCGGACGCCGTTCGGGCGCTACGCGGGCGCCTTGAAGGATATGCGGCCTGATGACCTGGCCGCGCTGGCGATTGCGGAGGCGGTGCGGCGGGTGGGGCTGGAGCGCGAGGTGGTGGCGGCGGATTTGGAGGATGTGATCTTCGGCTGCGCCAACCAGGCGGGCGAGGACAATCGCAATGTCGCGCGGATGGCGCTGCTGCTGGCGGGGCTGCCACTGGAAACGGGCGGCCAGACGGTGAACCGGCTCTGCGGCTCCGGCATGCAGGCGATCATCGCCGCCGCGCAGGCGATCCGCTGCGGCGAGGGCGAGGTGTTCGTCGCGGGCGGCGTGGAGAGCATGACCCGCGCGCCGTTCGTGATGGGTAAGGCGGAGAGCGCCTTCGGGCGCGGGATGACATTGCAGGATACGACGCTCGGCTGGCGCTTTGTCAATCCGAAGCTGTCGGCGCTGCACCATCCTTACAGCATGGGCGAGACGGCGGAGAATGTCGTCGAGCGCCATCGCGTGAGCCGCGAGGAGCAGGACGCCTTCGCGCTGGCGAGCCACCAGCGGGCGGTGGCGGCCCAGGACGCGGGGCGGCTGGCGGAGGAGATCGTTCCAGTGGAGGTCCCCGCCGGGCGTGGGGAGACGGCGACGGTGGCGCTGGACGAGCAGCCGCGGCGCGATACGACGATGGAGAAGCTGGGCAAGCTGAAGGCGGCGTTCCGCAAAGATGGCTCGGTGACAGCGGGCAACTCGTCGGGCATCAACGATGGCGCGGCGGCGCTGGTGATCGCCTCGCGCCGCTGGGCGGAGACGCACGGCGCGCGGCCGCTGGCGCGCATCCTGACGGGCGCGGTGGCGGGAGTAGACCCGGCGTATATGGGGCTGGGGCCGATTCCGGCGTCGCGCAAGGCGCTGGAGCGCGCGGGGCTGAGCGCGGACGATATCGCGCTGGTGGAGCTGAACGAGGCGTTCGCCGCGCAGTCTATTCCATGCATGCGCGAGCTGGGGTTGGAGCATGAGCGGGTGAATGTGAACGGCGGCGCGATCGCGCTGGGGCATCCGCTGGGCGCCTCGGGCGCGCGGCTGGTGACGACGCTGACGCACGAGCTGGGGCGGCGCGGCGAGCGCTACGGGCTGGCGACGATGTGCATCGGCGTGGGGCAGGGCATCGCGACGGTGATCGAGCGGCTGT
>DASTKI010000099.1:0-7256 GCA_035716045.1 Ktedonobacterales bacterium | reverse complement strand
GAGCGAACAGCGCCATAACGAGGCCGGCCCGATTGTCCAGCCGAAAACCGACAAGGAGTATCTGGCCACACGCCAGTATCGCGACGCCAGCAACCTCAACGCGCGCGGGTCGCTGCACGCCCGCTTCGGGACGAATCCCTACCCATGGTTCCGCTGGCTCTTCGATCAGCTTCTCACCCTCGCCCCGGCGGACGCGCACATCCTGGAGGTGGGTTGCGGCCCGGCTGGCTTATGGGCAGAGAACCAGGACCGCCTGCCGCCTGGTTGGCGCATGACGCTCACCGACCTCTCCGAGGGTATGGTCGTCACCGCCCGCGAGCGGCTGGCGGCGGCTGGCGCGCCAGAGGGCATTTTCACTATCCAGACCGCCGACATCGAGAGCCTGCCCTTCGCGGACGCCAGCTTCGATGTCGCCGTAGCCAATCACATGCTCTACCACGTCCCCGACCTGCCCAAAGCGCTGAGCGAGCTACGGCGTGCCCTGCGGCCCGGCGGCGCGCTGCTGGCCGCCACCAACGGCCAGGACAACATGCGCGAGCTGGATGACCTGTTCGATGGCTTTGTCTCGGCGCATGACCGAGAGTGGAAGGCCAGCTTTCGCCACCCCTTCACGCTGGAGAATGGCGCCGAACAGCTTGCGCCATACTTCGACGCCATCGAGATACGCCCGTACGAGGACAGTCTGCGCGTCACCGACGAGGACGCGCTGGTGGCCTATTGCCTCTCGATCGACATTCCCGGGCTGCGCGAGCCAGAGCGGCAGGCCGCCCTCGCCGCCCGCATCCACGAGCGCATGGCCGCACAGGGCGGCGTCTTCACTATCACCAAGAGCGTCGGCGCCTTCACCGCCCGCCGCTCCTAATCCGCTACGCCGCGTACGAGCGGCCGCGCCAGGGGACGGTCGCGCCGCGCAGCTTACGCCAGAAGGAGCGCGCGATGATGAAGGTAAAGATTGCGCCGCCCAGGGGATGCGTCAAGCCGTAGCGCAGCGGCGTGCCAAGCTGGTGGTCGAGGTAGGCGCGGTATGCGAGCGCCGCCGCCACCGGCGCAGCCCCTGACGCCGCCAGCGCGGGCTTGCGCCGCAGTAGGCCCAGGACCAGCGCCACGAACGGCCAGACCGTCACCATCGGCAGCCCGACGAGGAAGATTGGGAACAGCCATACGCCGCCCCGGCTGCCAATCGTCGCGTTCTTGCCCCAGCCGTTGACATGCTCGCGCACCGAGCGGTACATGCGCACGCTCACTAGCCCACGCCCATCCACGAAACGCAACTTGCCACCTGAGCGCTTCACCACCCGCGCCAGCGCCAGATCATCCACCACCGTCGCCCGCAGCGTATCCGTGTCGTAGCCGCCCACTCGGTCGTACAGCGCTCGCCGGATGAGCAGAAACTGCCCGTTGGCGATGGCGATGGGGCTGCGCGGGTTGTTGACCCACGCGGGCGGGTACTGTGAGGAGATGCCCATGAAGGCGATGGGCATCAGCACGCGGTTCCAGAAGTCGGGCAACTCCTGCGTCGTGCCGATGGTGAAGAGGTCGGCCCCATCGCTGAGTGCGCGCGTCATAGCGGAGCGCAGCGCGGTAGGTGTGTGGCGCGTATCGGCATCGGTGAAGAGCAGCCATTCACCTGAGGCGATGCGCGTCCCGGTGTGCAGCGCGTGCGGCTTGCCCGCCCAACCGGGTGGTAGCTCCTCCACCCGCGCGACCCGCAGCCGCCGCTGGCCCGCTGGCGTGCGCGCCAGGCGGGCGAGAATGGTAGGCGTGGCGTCGGTCGAGCCGTCGTCCACCACGATCACCTCGAAGTTGTCGTAGTCCTGCGCCAGCAGCGAGGTGACGCATGCCTCGATGTTGCGCTCCTCGTCGCGCGCCGGGACGATCACGCTGACCCGCGGCGCGTCCGTCAGGCTGGCCGCATCTCCCGCATGCGGGCGGCGCGGCGGCAGCGGGCGCAGTGGCGGAGCGCTCTTCCAGTCCGCCACCGACTCCGCCAGCATGCCCAGGTAGAACACGCTCGCCACCGCTGACGCGCCCCATAGCGCCACCTTCGCCACCCGCCTAATCGGCCACGCCATAGCCAACCAGTCCTCTCCGCGATACACTACGCCTATCAGTAGATTCTAGCGGATCAGGCAGTTCGGCGCCATGCGCGCCAGTTGAAGGAGTTCACATCCATGCCCACCCGCGTAGATCATGTCATCATCGCCGGACCCGACCTCGACGCGCTGGAGGAGAGCTTCACGCGCATGGGCTTCCACGTCACCGGCGGCGGCGAGCATCCACATCTGGGGACGCGCAACCGCATTATCATCCTGGATGAGAGCTACATCGAGCTGCTGGCCGTCGCCGGCCCCGACCGCGCCTCGACCGCGCTCCAGCGCTTCATCGCCGGTGGGGGTGGATGGATTGGCTACGCGCTGCAATCCAGCGACATCGCCGCCGAGACGGCGACCATGCGCGCGCGAGGCGTGGATGCGCGCGGCCCCACGCCGGGCAGCCTCGTCGCGCCCGATGGCTCCGCGCGCGGCTGGCGTGTGACGATGATCGGCTCGGATGATATCTGGGAGGCCGCCTTCCCGCTGCCCTTCCTCATCCAGCACGATACCACCGGCCAGACCCACCGCCACGAGCTGGCTGGCCCCGGCGGCCTCGCGCCGCACCCCAACGGCGCGTCACACCTCATGAGCGTGCGCATCACCTGCTTAGACGGCATCGCGCTCGCTCGCCGCTATCAGAACGCCTACAGCCTCCCCGGCTCGGTGACGCGCACGGAGTACGAGGGCATCGAGACAGCCAGCGGCTCCCTCGCGCTCGATAGTGGCGAGTCTATCCAGATCGTCCAGCCGCCGAACCCCGCCGCCATTCCTGTTCTGGCCGAACGTGGCGCGGTCATGACTGTGCGCCTGCGAATCGGCAATCCAAGGGCTATCGAAGACCTCAACTGGCACAGCTCGGTCGCCACCACCCGCACGGCGCGCACGCTTATTGTCCGCGTTCCGGGCGTCAACGCCGAGATCGAGTATACCGCCAGCCGGTGAGCGCCATCAGCAGTGTCGCCAGCGCCGAGACCCCAATCAGCCCCCAGAAGACCGCCGCATAGCCACCGGCGGCTTCATAGAGCAGGCCCGCGCTCACCGGGGCCAGCGCGCGGGCCAGGTTCAGCATGAACGCCACCGTCCCATTGATACCGCCGAAGTGCGCCGGGCCATAATACTCGGAGACCAGCGCCGCGCGCGCGGGTGTGATGGCGCCAAAGCCAGCGCCGAACAGGATGACGAAGCTCGCGACGCCGATCAGGCCGGGCACGACCATCAGCGCGAGTGTCCCGGCCAGCTGTGTGAGGAAGATACTCACCGTCACCCAGCTTCGCGGCAGCCGGTTTCCCAGATGCGTCAGGAAGACACGCCCCGGCAGCGCGGCGACGCCGACCAGCCCCACTACTGTCGCCGCGACTCCCGGCGTGTAGCCAAGCGCCGTGAGATAGGGAACCAGATACACAAATGCGGCGGCGATGGTGACTGAAGCGCAGAAGAACGCGCCTGTCAACAGCCAGAACACGCTATCGCTCACAGCCTCCCGCAGCGTCGCGCTCGGCTCAGTGTCCTCGGCCCCCCCGGCCTCGATATCGCGCGCTGGCTCGCCATCCGGCGCGAGCCCCATATCTTCAGGCCGGCGCCGCAGGACTACCGCATGCGTGGGGATGGTGACGGCGGCTAGGATGATAGCCAGCGTGACCAGCGCGTCCCGCCATCCCTGCGCCTGCACGAGCCACCCCGCCAGCGGGATGAAGATGACGCTCGCAAAGCCAGCGATGAAGGTTAGCACGATCAGCGCCTGGCCACGATAGCGCCGGAACCACGTCGCGACGACAAAGAACGCTGGCTCGTAGAGCACCGCGCCCATCGCCACGCCAATGCCCGCCCAGATCAGGTAGAAGGCCGTCAGGTCCTGGACTCTGGACCATGCCAGCATCAGCGCCGCCGCCGCCACCGACCCGACAGTCATCAACAGACGCGGCCCATGCCGGTCGAGCCAGCGCCCCATCGGCGGCGCGACAAGCCCCGAGAGCAGTAATCCCAGCGAGAAGGCCCCCGCGACGCTGGCGCTGGACCACCCCAGCGTCTGGCGCATTGGTTCGAGGAAGACGGTGAAGGCGTAGTAGAGCACGCCCCACGAGACCGTCTCCGCAACAGCCAGCGTGGCGACCAGCGTCCACCCATAGTACACGCCGCGCGACGCTATTCTACTGGCCAGCTTCATGGTGATCTCATCCGCTCAAGGGGCCACGGTATGGGCTCAGTGTAACATGTGCTGTGAAAAGCGAGCGCTCCCCACCTGGCGCAAAACCAGATGGGGAGCGCGAGGGACCATCAAGCGAGGCTAGCGCCTCCTAGCCCGCCAATTCGCGACGCTGCTCTTCCAGCCGCGCCAGCGTGTCGGCGTGTCCGGCCAGCGTGTCACGCTCCTTCTGGACGACCTCCGGCTTGGCGCGCGTGACGAACTGCTCGTTGGCGAGCATCTTTCGCGAGCGCTCGACCGCCGCGCGCGCCGCCTCGATCCGCGTATCCAGCCGCGCCAGCTCCCGCTCGATGTCGAACAAGTCCGCGACTGGGATATAGACCTCGACGCCGCTCGCGACCAGCGCCATCGCCCGCGACGGCTTCTCCGCCAGCTTGCGCTCAATCGTGGGAGGCTCGGTCATCGCGAGCCGCTCGATCAGTCCCGCCTGCTGGCGCAGCAGTGACGTGCGCCTGCCGCCCGCCAGCAGCGCCGCGACGCGGTTCAGCTTCGGTAGCTCCTGCTCATCGCGCGTATCGTTGATACGCTTGCGCATATCGCGGATGCCGGTGATGATTTGCTGGAGCAGCGCAAAGTCGTCTTCCGTCGCCGTGTCGGCGAGCGCCGCCATCGTCGCGCCATCCAGCGACGGCCACGGAGCGATGATCAGCGCCGAAGCGGGCCACTCGTTCTCAGGCGCATCACTCCAGAGATGCCGCCAGATCTCCTCCGTCAGGAACGGCATGAACGGGTGGAGCAGCCGCAGCGCGGTATCCAGCGCCGAGCGCAGAATATGCGCCGTGCAGACGCGCAGCCTCGGCTCCTGGAGCTGCCCCTTGGCGACCTCCAGATACCAATCGCAGTACTCCGACCAGATGAAGTCGAAGATGCGCCGCCCGGCCTCGCCGAACTGGTATTCCTCCATCAGCCGCGTGACATCATCCGTCAGCCGCGCCAGGCGGCTCAGGATCCAGCGGTCGGCCAGCGTCTTCGGCGCCAGGCGCGCCAGCGACGGGATGCCGCCCGCGATACCCTCCGTCTGACCCATGACGAACCGCGAGGCGTTCCAGATCTTGTTGGCGAAGTTGCGGGCGCCCAGGATGCGGTTCTCATCGAGCTTGGTGTCGTTGCCGGGCGTGCTGCTTGTCGCCAGGGTGAAGCGCAGCGCGTCGGACCCGAACTTGTCCATGACCTCGATTGGGTCAATGCCGTTGCCCAGCGACTTGCTCATCTTCCGCCCCTGCTTGTCGCGGACAAGCCCGTGGAGGTAGATGGTATGGAACGGCGCGATGCCCATGAAGTGCGTGCCCGCCATCATCATCCGCGCGACCCAGAAGAAGATGATGTCGTAGCCCGTCTCCAGGACGCTCGTCGGGTAGTAGCGGCGCAGGTCGGGCGTGTCGTCCGGCCAGCCCAGCGTGCTGAACGGCCAGAGCCACGAGCTGAACCACGTATCCAGAACGTCAGGGTCCTGCTCCAGCTTGAGGCCGCCGCAGTTCAGGCAGGCGGTCGGGTCCTCACGCGCGACGGTGATATGCCCGCAGTCGCCGCAGTACCATGCTGGGATGCGATGGCCCCACCAGAGCTGACGCGAGATGTTCCAGTCGCGGATGTTCTCCATCCAATCGCTGTAGACCTTATTGAAGCGCGGCGGGACGATCTTCGTCTGCCCATAGCGGACGGCGTTGAGCGCGGGCGTCGCCAGCGGCGCCGTCTTGACCCACCACTGCATCGAGATCAGCGGCTCGATGACCGTCTTACAGCGCTCGCAGTGGCCCAGCGGGATGGTGTAATCCTGCTCGTGGTCGAGCAGCCCCAGCCGCTCCAGCTCCGCCTTGAGGTTTTTGCGCGCCTCGTAGCGGTCCTGCCCGGCGAACGGGCCAGCCTCCGGCGTCATGCGCGCATCGAAGTCAATGACCTGGATGCTGCGCAAATTGTGCCGCTGGCCGATCTCGAAGTCGGTCGGGTCGTGCGCGGGCGTGACCTTGACCGCGCCCGTGCCGAAGCTCTGGTCAACCGCCGCGTCGGCGATGATCGGGATGCTGCGGTTCATGACTGGGACGATGGCGCAGCGCCCGATCAGGTTCTTGTAGCGCTCGTCCTCCGGGTTGACGGCGATGGCCGTATCGCCCAGGATCGTCTCGGGCCGGGTCGTCGCGACCATGATGTAGCGCGGCTCCGCCTCGCCCTCCGCTGGCTCCAGCGGGTAGCGGACGTAGCTCAGCAGCCCCGGCGTCTCCTCGACCTCGACCTCCAGGTCGGAGATCGCGCTCATACAGCGCGGACACCAGTTGATGATGCGCTCGGCGCGATAGATCAGTCCCTCCTCGTAGAGGCGGACGAAGACCTCGCGGACGGCGCGCGACAGCCCCTCATCCAGCGTGAAGCGCTCGCGCTCCCAGTCGCAGGAGACGCCCAGCCGCCGGTGCTGGTTCTGGATGTTGCTCTTGTATTGCCCGACCCACTCCCAGACGCGCTCGACAAACGCCTCGCGACCCAGCGCGTGGCGATCCGTGCCCTCTTTGGCGAGCTGCTTCTCGACCACCGTCTGCGTGGCGATGCCCGCGTGGTCCTCACCGGGGACCCAGAGGGTCTCATCGCCCAGCATGCGATGATAGCGGATCATGATGTCTTCGATGGTCGCCGTGATGGCGTGGCCCAGGTGCAGCGCGCCGGTGACATTGGGCGGCGGCATGCTGATGACGAATGGCCGCCGGTCGGGATTCTTGCTCGGCCTCGGGCGGAAGTAGCCGTTCGATTCCCACCATTGATAGAGCGGCCACTCGACCGCCTGCGGGTCGTAGGCCTTGGGAATCTGGTCCAGCCGCCGGGTTGTTGTCTCCTCGTGGAGCGCCATGGTTGATGCCCTTTCCTCCAGCAAAAAGCGCCTTCCCCGTGTCAAGGACGAGGGAAGGCGCTCGTGGTTCCACCTTGCTTCGCGGGGCGCGCCGGGGAGTTGATCAGACGATCAGGGCATAGCC